>JBKPRQ010000047.1:0-9865 GCA_046734635.1 Verrucomicrobiota bacterium | reverse complement strand
GGCTGTTAGTAGAATCATAACCGTCCTTGGAGAGCTCGAATTTTCGTTGAAAGAGCGGTTTGATCGATTCACCGATACGGTCGGAGCCGACGCAGTCGATCTCAATTTCGAATACATCATCCGCGTCTCTCTCTATCGGCGTCTGGTCTATGCAAATCGTCCACCGATAAAGTCAGCGATCCTCGCCACCGATTCTACGCTTATTCATTACGGCAAGGTACACGCTTTATTGACTCAAGGTTCGCCGATCAAAGCCCGGGTGTTCCAAGATCGCCAAGAAGCCGCGCAATGGCTCGGCGTCGCTAGCGAGCTACTTGGGTCAGAGGCAGCCCAAGACAATACACTCTGATCGAATCGTTATGTACTCGACGAAACTGGGTAAAGCTCATTTCGATTTCACCGCTCGCTGGATTCCACGACTTCGACGTCAGCCGACGCGTCGAGGGCCACGGCTTTAATGTCACCGGCGAATGTGGAATTCTGCGGAGGATTGTTTGAACAGGAGTTAACAAAGGAAGCAAAAGGAGAGGGGACAAACAATCCTATCTACCGATTTCTGATAGCCAGCGAACAACGTAACTGATAAAACCTCAAAACATGAACAAATACATCGTAGAATTCATCGGAACTTTCTTCCTTGTGCTGACCGTTGGGTGCACGGGCGTCGGCGCACCAGCGGGCGTGATTGCGCCGCTGGCCATCGGTGCGGCCCTGATGGTGATGGTGTTCGCCGGCGGCCATATCTCAGGCGGCCATTACAATCCAGCTGTCACGCTCGGCGTTCTCATTCGCGGCAAGGTAAAAGCTGCTGACGTTGTGCCTTATTGGATTGCTCAATTTGTTGCCGCTGCCGTTGCCGCGTTTCTCGTGGTCAAGGTCCTTCGTTTGGGAGCACCGGTGACCGCAATCGCACCTAAGATGGGTCCGGCCTTGCTGGCCGAGTTTCTATTTACGTTTGCGCTTGTTTATGTCGTGTTAAACGCTGCGACAGCGGAAGGCACTTCGGGAAATTCATTTTACGGACTGGCTATCGGTATGACCGTAATGACCGGTGCGTTTGCAGTCGGTGATATTTCCGGCGGCGCGTTTAATCCGGCCGTCGCTCTTGGAATAACAGTAATGGGTATTTCAAGCTGGAATAATATTTGGATGTACTTGGTTGCGGACTTGGTCGGTGGTGTGGTCGCAGCGGTGATCTTCCAGTTGATTAATCTACCGATGCAAACTACCCCGATTGCAACTGATGAGCCACCTTATAAAACTCCCCAATAATATCGAGCGGGTACGCGATATCTTCCCGGCTGTACACAACTCAACCCTCAACTTCCAAAACGAATATGAAACAAAACAAACTAATTGGATTCATCGCCACATGCTGCGCTTGTCTCGCCGCTTCATCTTTGAGTGCGGCCACCATTCCCGCGGGAACAACGTTGACAGTAAGCACGGTCAGTCTGGTCAGCTCACAGACTGTGGTGGGCAGAAGCTTCGAGGCAAAAATCGCCCAGGACGTTTCGGTCAAGGGCAACGTTGTATTGAAAGCCGGAACCAAAGCTTTTGGAAAAGTCACGTCGTCCCGTGCTAATCCGCGCAAATCCGGGCCACTCATTGTGGAACTGGCCGCGATTGAAGTAAACGGACGAAGGATTCCGGTAAAGACGAACGACGTCCAACCGGCAGGGCCTCCACAGACAGCGCGACAGGCGCACTATGGACATACCGCCGGCACAACATTGGTTAATCCTGGAACCAGGATGCAATTCCAACTCCTGCAACCAATGACGCTGTAAGCGTTAGGGCGCCTAACGAATGAAGCTGCTCCTTCAAGAAATCCGCCGCAACCCACTCCTTTGGCTTCTCGTATTTGTTCCTGTTGCGCTGGCCGCGGAAAGAATCAACCACGAAGCGCACACCTTACATTTCGTTCTCTCGATCCTCGCGATTTTGCCACTGGCTGTTCTGCTAAGCCATGCCACGGAGTCAGTCGCGGCGAAAACGGGCGATTCGGTGGGCGGTCTGCTCAATGCAACGCTTGGAAATTTGACCGAGCTTGTCATCGCCATTGCCGCTTTGCAGGCGGGACAATACACACTGGTGAAGGCATCTGTCGCGGGCGCAATCGTGACGAATTCGTTGTTTATGTTGGGGGCATCGTTCCTACTCGGGGGTCTGCGCTATCATGTTCAGGAATTCAATCGCGTTGCCGCGCGATTTCAGGCCGGCTTGCTTTTTCTCGCCACAATAGCGCTTCTGATTCCGTCCGCGGTGGCTGAGAAGACCCTGGGCAAAGCGGAAGTAAATCAAGAGTTAAGCCTGGCGCTTTCGTTTTTGCTTTTGATCGGGTACGCGCTCGGTCTCTGGTTTTCCCTTAACACGCATAGAGAATTGTTCGCGGGCACGGCCGAGGAGCATGAAGCCGCATGGCCGATCGGTCTGGCACTCGTCACACTTGGGGTTGTGACTGTTTTCGTAGCATTGGTCAGCGAAGTTTTTGTCGGATCCGTTCAGCACGCTGCCACCGCCTTTGGAATGAGCCCTGCATTCGTCGGATTCATCGTTGTGGCTTTGGTCGGTGCGGCAGCCGAAATGGCAGCGGCATTTTCTGCAGCGCGTAAAAATCGTCTCGATTTGAGTGTGGGCATTGCACTCGGCAGCGCAGCGCAGATCGCGCTGTTCGTTGCTCCTGTTCTGGTGCTGCTCAGTTATGTGATCGGCCCGACACCGATGGATTTAACTTTCTGGCCCGGCGCAGTTGCAATGGTTCTGTTCGCGACGCTGACTGCCTCTCTGGTCACTACGTCTGGACGCTCCGCGTGGTTCGTAGGCGTCCTCGCCATCATGGTTTACTTGATTTTCGCCACAGCGCTTTATCTTTTGCCGCCGGCTGGAACCACGTAAACGAATTCGAGAAGCCTGTTTCTGACAATTGCCTGGTGTGCGATTTGGCGGCGGAGCACATTTTTATTTCAATTCTGTCGAGATTGCGTCTCAGATTGGGATTTCCATTCCTTCGCGGGCTAGCACCGCATTGCGGAACCGTTCTCGACATAATTTTTCGATGCGCTGAAGAAACTCGTCGTCGTGTTCGGGGTCGTGATGCGTGAGGGCCAGGTGCTTCACGCCGGCTATTTCGGCAAGTTGCATGGCTTGATCGAAGCTACTGTGTCCCCATCCGCGCCGTTTCTGCAGTTCCTCGGCCGTGTATTGCGCGTCATGGACCAACAAGTCCGCGCCGCGTGCCAACTCCACCAGCCGTGCATCGATCTGCTCGCCATGCTCGACATCCGTGCAAACGACGAGCACTTTGCCATTTCGCTCGATCCGGAAACTATACGCGCCGCCCGGATGGTTGTGCCTTTGAGCGGTGACTACGGTTTCCACATTGTTGATGCCAGAGAAGTGTTTGCTGGCATCGGCGATTTGCAGGAACTCGAAATTGGCCCCCATGCGATCCAATTGCACCGGGAAATATTCAGCCTGCATTTGGACTTCGAAAATCTCCCGCAAATTCCTAACTGACTGGTCGCGGCCGAGCGTCAGGAGCGTGATTTTCTGACTGGCATCATAAGCGGGGGCAAAGAATGGAAAGCCCTGGATGTGGTCCCAGTGAAAGTGCGTGAACGCGATAACCATTCGTTCCTGTTTGTGGCCGATCGCGCGAAGGTCTCTGCCCAGATTTCGCAATCCAGTGCCCGCGTCAATGATGACGACGCGGTTCGTATCGGTGAACGTGAGTTGCAGGCAGGTGGTATTCCCTCCGAATTGCTGAAAACCGGCATCGCAGACGGGGATTGACCCGCGCGTACCATAAAACTTGAGCTTCATAGAACTGGTCTTATGAAGGTAAGTTTTCAGGTGCCAGGCATCAAGCGGGGAACGCCTCGAACTGGTAACTTTTGAAGACTGAATGATTGGGCGCTTGGAGCTGCGTTGCATCATTCATAGTTGCCACTCACTGAGCGCCAGTTCCCAATTCCTCCACCGAGCTACTGTACCGCGGGATGTTGGGGTATAGTGATCGGAACTTTGCTTATCTCAATTTGTCCGAAACCGCTTTAAAAAATTGTTGGTCGACAAAACGGCCCAGCCATTCGAAGCGAGGCAATAGGGTGTAATTTGAGTTGTTTTCGCGGGCGATTGCAGCCAAACAACTTAGCTAGGATTTTGACTTATGCGCTAATCGGGAGGTCGCCTGATTGCGCGACAATGATCGGAACAGCAAGCTTGGTCCATGGCGCTCGTTTCTTCGGCCAAATTATCCGATCAAGAAAAACTGAACATCTTGCGACAACTAGACCAATTTCGACAGTGGCGCTCACTGGATGAGAACCTCGAAGAGATGCCGCGTTAAAAATTATGAGCGAGCAGCCCGGGATGGACTGCCACAACAGGTCGCATGGCCAAATTAGAGTGCCTCCTGTTTCGGTCTTGACATTTGTTAGTCAATTAAATAATCCCGGGGCAGTGAATCCTCATCATGACTACAAAATGCAAAATCTCGCTTATAGTTAGTCTGACATTCCTCGCTGCGTCTGGAACAAGCGCGCCTGCGCGCGCCTCCGAAGTCGACGAATTGAAGGCTACGGTGCAAGCCATGCAAAAAAGCATGGAGCAGATGCAGGCGAGGATTGCGGAATTAGAACAGGAAAATCATAAGCAGAAGCAACAAGGGGCCGCTTCCAGAGGCGCACCACCCCATCCAACCGCAGGCACGGTGGCCAGTCCTCCTGCGGGGAGCGTTGGCGGCAATCAGGTGGTCACTATCGCGCCGACGGCGGTAACAATCGAAGGACGCGCCAGTGAGATAAAGGATCGTCCCGCGATGGACGATCAGCAGGAGGCGGCTCCCCGGCCTAACGACCTAACTCTTGATCCAAAATATCGCGGCTTCGTTCCGATCCCTAATACACCAATCTTGATCAAATTTAACGCAAAGCCTCGTGTCGATTTCACGGACGATCCGCAAAACACCGGGAACCCAGATCGTTTCGTCACGGCACAGATTCCGGTTGACGGCGATTTTTTCCAAGGCGGCGGCAATCAGTTCAACGTGAACGCCAAGGGGTCGCAATTAAGCCTCGACGTTCGGGCGCCTGAGCTTCCGGGAAGCCCTCGGTTCTATTATCAAAATGACTTCTTTGGTAGCGGCGGAGGAGAACTTCCATTCCGGGTCCGCCAGCTTTACGGACAGATTTACAATGTCGTGCTCGGACAGACTTTCAGCGTTTTCGAAGATCCCGACGCGTGGCCAGACACGGTCGACTACGAAGGACCCAACTCGGCAGTCTTTGCGCGGCGTCCGCTAGTCCGATATATGCTGCCGTTAAACAAGAAATGGCAGCTGAACTTCGGCTTGGAGAAACCGAGTTCGGAAGTCGATACTTCGATCGATCCCGATGCCCAACAGGTTCAGCACGCGCCCGACGGCGGTCTGAACATCAGATGGGAAGATTCAAAGTATGGTCATGTCCAACTGGGGGCGATTGTCCGCGACATCGGCGTCAAAGGCCCGATCGTCGGAAATCAAAGCACCTTTGGCTGGGGCGTTAATCTGTCGAGTTCGTTGAACGTGTTCGACCGCGATTCAGTTCAGACACAATTAACGTACGGCGAAGGCCTTTTCCGCTATTTCAATGACGACTTTCAGAACAATGACGCCGCCTTCGATAGTTCAGGAAACCTCACGGCAATTCCTGCCTTCGGAGCGATGATTGGCTACACCCACAAATGGACGGACTACCTGCGTTCCACTGCAAGCTACGGATATGTCCATTTGGATAACCAGTTCTCACAAGAACCTGACGCTTATCATGTGACGCACTACGCAAGCTTCAACCTGGTATGGCAGGCGAGAAAACGCCTCACCCTTGGCTTGGAGGGACTGTACGGCCACAAAGAGGAAAAGAGCGGCGCCGATGGAGATGCTTTCCGCATTCAGCTCGGCGCGGTCTATTCGATATTCGATTAGCAACACGCCGATCTGAGCGACGCTTGCACATGAGACTAAAGGCCAATTTGCCACACATGTGTCTCAGCACCATATTAAGAAGCTTGCAAGGGGGGTAATCGTGGACGCAGCAGGGTTCATCAAAGAGCGCGTCGGGCTCTTCAAAGATTTCACTCCTGAACGAATCAAAGAGCTGGTGGATGGCTCGCTCGTCAGATCCTTTGAGGCGAACGAAGCGATCGCTCATCAGGGCGCAGAAGCTACCCACTTTGGAGTTATATTGAGCGGGACAGTGGCGGCGTCGGCCGCGATCGATGGTGCGCGTCAACCACTCGGCCAGTTGAAGGCTGGGGATACGTTCGCCGAAGCAGCGTTGATGACGGGCAATCCATTGCTCGCGAACTTCATCGCCGAATCGCATTGTGAAATTTTGTTCATTCCTGTCTCGCTCTTTCAGTCAATCATCGTCGCTGAGCCGGGAGCGGTGCGACACATTTCGCGCACGATTGCCGATCGAACCAAGATGCTCCTGGCCGATCCCGCGAAAACGAAAGCTGCGCTTCGCCAGGGTCATGATCCGTACGGACTGATGCTCAAAGGGGAAAGGCCCGAGAAAATTCTCGTCATTAACGTCGGTTCTTCTTCGCTCAAATATTCGTTTTACGATACCACGGATGAATCGCGCCACGCGAAAGGTCTTGTTGAGCGCATCGGTATCGATGGTACTCGATTGAAGCATCGTGGACCGAAAGGCGAAGTGAAGCGCGAGCTGGAAAAAGGCGACCACGCGGCCGCTTTCAAGGCGATGGTGGCGGAACTCACTTCAAAGGAAACAGGAGTCATCGGTAGCGCGGCCGAAGTCAGTGTCGTTGCGCATCGAGTTGTTCATGGCGGCGAAAAATTCACGGAAGGCATGCTCCTCACTGACGAGCTCCTTGCAGACATGGAAAAACTCAATCCGCTAGCGCCGTTGCACAATCCAGTGATTATCGCAGGCATTCGCGAGATGCGGAAGTTGTTCCCCGCCGTGCCTCATGTCGGTGTGTTCGATACCGCGTTTCATCATACGCTGCCCGCGTACGCATTTCTATACGGGCTGCCGTACGAATTTTATGAAAAGAAAGCTGTCCGCCGCTACGGTTTTCATGGCACGTCGCACCATTATGTGAGCTTGCGCGCGGCGGAGTTTTTGAAGCGGCGGCCTAACGAGTTGCAACTGGTGAGCTGTCATCTTGGGAATGGTTCATCACTCTGCGCCGTCGATCACGGGCGCTCGGTCGATACCACGATGGGTTTCACTCCGCTGGAGGGGCTCATTATGGGTACGCGCTGCGGTGACCTGGATCCTGGTGTACTCGCGTTTCTGGAACGTGAAGAACAACTCACTGCTTCCAAAAGCGAAGAGATTTTGAATAAGAAAAGCGGTTTGCTCGGCTTATCCGGGGTTTCGAGCGACATGCGCGAAATTTTAAAAGCGGCTGATCAAGGCCATCAGCGCGCTTTGCTCGCGCTCAAGGCTTATTGCTATCGTGTTCGAAAATACATTGGCGCTTATGTCGCGTCGATGGGTGGACTGGACTTGGTGATCTTCACCGGCGGAGTTGGTCAGGGAAGCGCAGTCGTTCGCGCGCTGGCGTTGCAGGGCTTGGACTGCATGGGAATTACGCTCGACGACAAGCGCAATCGCGAAGCGGGCGGCGACGAAATAAGCGTGATTTCAACCGATGATTCAAAAGTAACAGTGCTTCTCGTGCCCACTGACGAGGAACGGATGATAGCCCGTGAAGCATTGCGCGCCTTGAGCCGTTCGTACATCACGCGCGTCTTGGACGCGCAAAAGCAGCAGCCGTTTCTCGTCGAAATCTCCGCCCATCACATTCATCTCACCCAGGGACACGTTGAGGCATTGTTTGGTGAGGGACATCAACTCACGAAACACGCCGACCTTTCACAACCGGGCCAGTATGCTTGCAAAGAGCAACTCACCATTGTTGGGCCGAAAGGCCGCGTCGAGCGCGTTCGTATTCTGGGACCCGCGCGCAAATACACACAGGTTGAGATCGCGATGACCGAGCAATTCAAACTCGGTATCCATCCTCCCATCCGTGAAAGCGGCGACATCGCGGAAACCCCAGGCTGCACACTCGAAAGTGCCACAGGCAGCGTACAGATTGATCGCGGAGTGATTTGCGCGTTACGGCACGTTCATATGAGCCCGGAAGACGCCCTTCGTTACGGCGTCCGAGATAAATCCTTCGTGCGCGTGCGCATCTCAGGGGATCGCGAACTTGTTTTTGGAGATGTGCTGGTGCGAGTGGATCCAAGTTTCAAACTCGCGATGCACATAGATACCGATGAGGGAAACGCCGCCAATGTAAAGACGGGCGCACAGGGTTACATCGACGGAATCCAAAGCGAGGGATACCAGAGCAGCTAAGAAATTCAGCCCAACGATAAATTTAATTCAACAACCACCGAAAAAAATACAAACCCCTAACGAGCACCATGAACCCACCATCCTCAGACAAGAATGAAAACATCTTCCCGGAATTGCCCGGAGAATCAAATCTCCCTGAAAATATCGATCGCCGGACGTTCATCATGCGCAACGCCGTAATCGGTGCCGCCGCAGCCATGACCGGATCGGTTTGGACAATCGAAGCGCGCGCCCAGCAAGCCGCGAAAGAAGCTGCGGCCAAGTCTCCGTTGCCTCCGCTGGATTCTACATCCATGTCGGCAGAATTGGACGTGGTGAAAAGGTCCAAGGGGCCAGTGATGACTGTGCTCGATGAATTCTATAAGGTCGGTCCCGGACCATCGAGCTCTCACACTATTGGGCCGATGCGTATCACCTACGATTTTTATCAGCGCTGCACGAAGTTGCCGGCCGATCAATTGAAACAGGCGACTGGACTTAAAGTTCATCTTTTCGGGAGCCTCAGCGCCACAGGGAAAGGTCATGGTACCGAGCGGGCGGCTCTCGCTGGTTTGATAGGTAAGGAACCGGCGACCGTCGATCCGCTGTTTCTCGACGAGATGAAAGAGAAGCCGACTCAATCTTATCCGCTAAAGCTCGGTGATAAGACGTTCAATTTGTCGCTGGACGACATCATCTACGACGAGGCGAAAGGTGATTTTCCTCATCCAAACACCATGACATGCAAGCTCATTGCGGGGGACAAGTCCGTGTATGAGTTGGAGTATTACTCACCGGGCGGCGGATTTTACGAGTGGAAAGGCTATACGCCGCCCAAGAAGGGGCAGCCGAAATATCCGTACGGAACAATGAAGGAGCTTCGCCAGCACGCGGAAAAGAGCAATCTGTCGATCGCACAGGTCATCATGGCGAACGAATTGGCTGTGTCCGGCAAGACCGAAGAGCAGATCAACGCGTTCCTGGACAAAATCGCTGCCGCGATGCTGGCGACCGTGAAGGCTGGACTGGCGGTGAAGGAAGGGGTTTTGCCTGGTCCAATCAAGTTACACTCCAAGGCGGCCGAGGTTTGGAAGCGCGCGCAAGATGACAAATATGAGGCCGACAAAGCCGTGGCGCTGCTTTCCGCATGCGCGCTGGCAGCCTCGGAAGAAAATGCTCGCGGACACCTGGTGATTACTGCTCCGACAGGAGGTTCCGCTGGCGTCATGCCGGCGATTGTTTATGGCTTGACCCAAACCAAACGAGCGTTGTCCCAGGAAAAGGTTAGGCAAGGTTTGCTCGGCGGTGCGGCCATTGGCTACCTGTGCAAACACAACGCCACGCTTTCCGGTGCAGAAGGCGGCTGTCAGTCCGAAATCGGCGTTGCTTCGGCAATGTCGGCTGCATTCATTGCTTCGGCGCTGGACGCCTCGCCTATCGTGACGGAGAACGCGGCTGAATCCGCCCTCGAGCATCATCTCGGCATGACCTGCGATCCGGTT
>JBKPRQ010000046.1:0-32200 GCA_046734635.1 Verrucomicrobiota bacterium | reverse complement strand
TGCCGTTTGCGAATCGGCTGCTTGTCGCACAACTGTCCAGCGCGTGGAAGCGAATGAGCTATCCCGCGATGAGGTCTGCAACGTTGCCGGCATTCCTTCTCTTTTGTCGGGATAGCCGAGAATTTACAAGCCCAAATACATCTCCGTTACCGACTTGGCAGCATAACGACTCTGCTTTGATCCCTTTCAAACGTCGTCTCACAGTCCCGCTGACAACTTGCGGGACTGCTGCACATCGAGTTCGATCTGCCTGACCAAAGCGTCGACGTTTTCGAACTTCTGTTCCGGTCTGAGATACTGGACAAAACGCACTTCGATATCCTTGCCATAAATATCGCGGTCGAAGTCGAGCAAATGAATTTCAAGCACGCGCTCGGCTTTGTCGCTGCTCACCGTTGGTCGATAGCCGAGGTTTACTACGCCGGGATACATGATTCCATCCATCGTGGCCTGGGCGAAATAGACTCCGTTTGGAGGAAATTGCTCGCTGTGTGCGCTCAGATTTGCAGTCGGGAACCCGATCTTTTTCCCGAGATTTTCGCCGCCCACCACCGTGCCAAGGATCGTGTACTCACGGCCCAGCATTTCGGCGGCTTTCGCGAGGTCTCCTGCTTCAATAGCGTGACGGATTGCTGTGCTGCTGACAGGTTGGCCATTCCCGAGCGTAATGGCGGGGATTCCCACGACATTGAAGTCGAATTGCGTCCCCAGTTTTCCTAACAGCGCAAGATTGCCGCGGCGGCCTTTTCCGAACGACCACTCATGCCCGACGCAAATTTCGCGCAGCGGTTTGGAATGCGTCACGAGTTGCTTCACGAAGTCTTCCGGCGGCGTTGCGGCGAATGCCTTGTCGAATTTGATGATGAGTAGATGCTGGACCCCGAGATCGCGAATCAATCTGATCTTGTGTTGCGTAGCAGTCAGCAAGTGGGGAGCCTGCCCGGGCCGAAGCACTTTTACTGGATGCGGGTCGAACGTAACGACGACCGGAGTGCCATTTGCTGCCTGGGCGTGCTGAGCAGAAGTAGAAATGACTGCCTGGTGCCCACGATGCACACCATCAAAGACCCCGATGGCGAGAAACAGAGGGCCGGGTAAGCGCGCAAGACCGGGAATCGTCTGCAGTATTTCCATGACAATGTTGGATCAAGCTCCTCGCATACGCGACACGTCTGGAAGGCTCAGGAGTCTCCTCAAAATTTCCTCGAGTGATGCGTCTTTGATTTGAGCCACGCTGATGGCATTAGCAACGTCGAAGCGCCCGGATTTTGTGCGTCGCAGCGATTTTAGGTGAGCGCCACAGCCTAAAGTCTCGCCGATATCATGAGCATAGGTACGAACATAGAAACCTTTGCTGCATAGGACGCTGAATTCGATCTCGGGCAGCGCAATTCGATCGATCGTGTAGCGATAGACATGCACAAGGCGCGGCTCCCGCTCGACCACTTTTCCCTGACGCGCCAGCTTGTACAACGGCACGCCGCCATGCTTTTTGGCGGAAACCATCGGAGGCATTTGATAAGAATCGCCCCGAAATTTTTCAAATGCAGCGCGAATTTGGTTTTCGTCTAGCGCCGGAACTGGTCGCTGCTGGATCACTTCTCCCTGGCGATCCTGCGTATCGGTGGTTACTCCGAGTACAAATGTTCCGGCGTATTCCTTGTCTTCGCTCATGAGCAAATCCTGGACCTTTGTGCCTCGTCCCACGGTGATCAAAAGCAAGCCGGTTGCGATGGGATCAAGCGTCCCGCAATGGCCGACTTTCCTGACCTGGAGCTTTCGGCGAACCAGCGCGACGACATCGTGCGAAGTCATCCCTTCGGCTTTGTCCACGAGAAGGACACCGTCAGGAGCCGTGGGATGAGGCATGTTACAAAAGTTAAAGAGTTACAACGTTAAATCGTCGAAGAGTTACCGGGCTGCCGTTTTAAGACTGAGACGATTTTAACGACTTAACTCTCTCGCAAACTTCAGCCAAAACTCGTTCTTCAACTTCCGGTAGGGTTCCGCGCACGCGCGCTCCGGCGGCGAGCGTATGGCCTCCTCCGCCGAATTTCTGGCAAATGGCGCAGACATCGACGGCTTCGGTTTTCGAACGCATGCTCACTCGCACTTTGCCATCGGACAGTTCTTCAAAGAAAACAGCAACGATCACGCCATGCACTGCGCGGAGGTGATCGATCAGACCTTCGTTGTCCTCGGGAAGGACGCCCAATTCAGCGGCGGCTTGTAAGGTGAGACTAAAACTTGCGACGTGATCTTCCTGCTGGAAGCGCATGTTACGCAACAGTTCTCGTAAAAGTTCTAGGCGCCGCCGCGGATAATTTTCATAGAGTTGCTGGCTCAGGCGTCCGACGTCGAGACCTGTGCGAATCAGTTCGGCTGCAATCTCAAACGTGCGGGCGCTGGTTTTTGGGTACTGGAACGAGCCCGTATCGGTGGAGATCGCGGCGTAAAGATTTTCGGCGATCTCTCGACTAAACGGCAGGCCCTGGCTTTTGATCAGATGGAAAATGATTTCGCCCGTCGCGGGGGCAGACGTGTCAACGTGCACCACATTGCCATAACCCGGATTGCTCAGGTGGTGATCTATGTTAATCCAGATCTTCGCCGACTGAACTGCCGGCAAGGCAGTGCCCAGCCGATTTTGAATTGCTGTGTCAAGTGCGATTGCGACATCGAAGTCTTCGGGAGTGGAAGGCGGCTTGGTGAGCAACGCGGCGGCAGGAAGGAAGGAATATTTCTCCAGCATTCCGTCTTCGTTCCATACGCGCACTTCTTTACCGAGTGCTTGAAGAGACAGCGCCAGAGCGAGCTGGCTGCCCAGCGCGTCGCCGTCAGGACGAACGTGGCCCAGGATGGCGAAGCGCTGATGCGCGCGCAATATCCGGCCAATTTCTTCGAACGTGGAGAGACTCACTCCTTTTCGCCTTGAGACGCTTCCATCTCCTGCATGATCTCTATCACCCGCGCTCCGCGCTCAATGGAGTTATCGAGGTGAAAAATGAGGTGAGGCGTATATTTCATCGTCACATGACGAGCAAGCTCCGCTTGTAACGTTGCTCGATTAGACGTGAGCTTGCTTATCACGCTTTCGCCGGTCTCTGTTCCCAGAACGCTCACAAACACGTGCGCGTTCTTTAGGTCCGGCGCTACATCCACGTGATTGATGCTGACCAGAGCGCCTTCGAAATTCATTTCTCGCGCAATGATCCCGCTCAACTCGCGCTTCACAACTTCGTTAATGCGTAGCATTCGATGTTTCATGGTTTGCTCCTTGGCGCTGGCGTTTCTGTGAAACGCCGGCGTCCGCAGCGGCGGACGCCCTACAGTTTCTGCGCGATAGCTTCGAGCTGATAACACTCAATTACATCTCCTACGTGATATTCGCTGAAATCACCAAGTTTGATTCCGCATTCCAGTCCGGAGCGCACTTCCTTCACGTCATCCTGAAAACGGCGCAATGTGGAAATCCCACCGTCATAAACAGGTTGTCGTTTACGGAGGATCCGGGCCCGACCAGCGCGAGCTATACGACCATTGGTTACAAGACATCCGGCGACAATGCCTTTGCTAAGTTCAAAAACCTGCTTCACTTCGGCGTGTCCGATGACCGTTTCGCGATGTTCGGGATCCAGTAAACCGGCCATCGCTTCTTTGATCTGATCGAGTAACTCGTAAATGATGCTGTAAAGTTTGACCTGAACCCCTTCGCTCTTTGCGGCGGAAACGGCCATGTTCTCCACCTTGACGTTGAAGCCCACGACCACAGCGTTCGAAGCGCTTGCAAGTAGAATGTCCGATTCGGAAATTGGTCCCACCGCAGAGTGAATGATTTCAAGATCGATCTTTTTGCTCTCGATCTGTTTCAACGCTCCAACGAGCGCTTCCAGCGAGCCTTGTGCGTCGCACTTGAGCACGATGCGAAGAACTTTCTTCCCTCCGGGAGCTTCGAGCAGGCTCTCAAGAGTCGCCCGCTTTGGAACCGTCAGCTTATCGGCGCGCTTCGCGAGCAAGCGTTCCTCGCTCAAAGTCTTTGCCGAACGCTCAGAATCCATCACCAGCAGCTCGTCCCCCGCGTTGGGCAGGCCGGTGAAACCGAGCACTTTCACGGGCATTGAAGGAGCGGCTTCCTTAACTGGCTTGCCGCGATCGTCCAGAAGCGATTTTACCTTGCCGCTGTAATCACCACAGATGAAAGGGTCGCCAGTTCCCAGCGTGCCCATCTGCACAATGATCGTCGCAGTGGGACCCCGGCCGGCTTCGACTTGTGCTTCGATCACTGTTCCTCGGGGAGTAGCTGTTGGCGATGCCTTGAGTTCCATGACTTCCGCCTGCAACGCGATCATCTCAAGCAGGTGATCGATCCCGGTGCCTTTCGTTGCCGAGACCGGGCAAACGATGGTTTCACCGCCCCAATCTTCCGGGGAAAGGCCCTGCTCCTGCAGTTGTTTCTTTACTCTGTCGATGTTCGCAGAAGGAAGATCGATCTTATTGATCGCCACCATGATCTTTACGTGTGGTGCGGCCTTCGCGTGATTAATTGCTTCACTTGTTTGCGGCATGATCCCATCGTCGGCCGCTACGACTAGCACTACAATGTCGGTGACATTCGCGCCGCGTGCTCGCATCGCGGTGAAAGCCGCGTGCCCGGGTGTGTCGATGAAGGTGAGGATCGCGCCATTATGATTTACGCTGTAGGCGCCGATATGCTGAGTGATTCCGCCAGCTTCGCCGGCGGCGACACGGGTCTTGCGAATCGCGTCCATCAACGTTGTCTTTCCATGGTCAACATGCCCCATGAATGTGATAATGGGTGCCCGCGGCTTGAGTTCCTCTTTCTTTTCAATGACTGGTGGCGGAGGCGCAACGACCACCTGTTCGACTTTGTGAACGCCAGCTCCTTTTTCGCGGCGCTCCTTTTCCAGAACAAACCCGTGGCCCTCCGCGATCTTTGAAGCAATGTCGGGCTCGATTGTCTGGTTAATGTTCGCGAAGATGTTGTAGCTCATCAGCTCCGCGATGATCTGGTGCGGTTTTAAGCCTAGCTCGGTCGCCAGTTGCTTAACGACGATAGGCGGCTTGATAAGAATAACTTTCTGCGTCGAGGTTTCTGTCTCGGCGAGCGGTGGCGCGGTTGCATCAGGCGCAGTCTCTCCGCCGGCAACAGTCCCAGGCACCTCAGTTGGAAGCGGTTCCGCGGGTTTTGCCGGCGGTACGGGCTTTGTGGGAGCGGGCGGCGTTTCCAGGGAGGCTCGGATGCGTGAAATTGGAGGTAAAACGGCGCGTTTCGGTTTTACGTCGCCGTCTTCGGCCTTTTTAGTCGGTTTTTTCCGATCGATGAGCGAGACACTCTCCGCTTCACGGATCGAAGGTCGAGCAGGGGCCGCGGCAGGCTTTGAAACGGAAGCGGTGCGCGGCTTTGCCGCCGGCGCAACGTCATCTTTCAGTTTTTCCTTAGGAAGTTTTGTCTTGGGCGCAGCGGCTGCTGGCTTGCGAGCAGCAGGAGTCCCGCGCGCGGCCGGTTTGCGCGTTGCAGTTTTGCTGCTCGTCTTCGTTGCCATTGTTGTTCGTTTAAAATTCTGCTCATGGCCCGAGCTTCCCTAAACCAGAGCCATGTTATTGTACGAGTTCCTGCCGATGGACGGCCTCGTAAATCTCGCGTGCCTTAGTCTCATCGACAGCGAGAATATCCACTAAATCCTGCACATCCGCATCGCGTAATCCTTCCAGGTTGGTAAAACCGGATTTTACCAGGGTAAGCGCTTGCTCTTCGGTCACTGGCAGCGCACCGGCGAGGGTCTGCGCGGCTTGCGCCACCTTTTGTTCGACCACGGTCGTTGCCGATGTGTCCTTGCCGATGTTGATCTCCCAACCGGTCAATCGGGAAGTTAACCGGGCGTTCTGCCCCTTTTTCCCGATCGCGAGCGAAAGTTGATCTTCATCGACGGAAATCTGCACACTTTTCTTCTCTGTATCAAAAGCGAGATTCTTCACTTTCGCCGGCTTAAGCGCTTCCAGAACATAATCCTTCGGATCGGAGCTCCAGCGAATGATATCGACCTTTTCGTTATTCAGTTCCCGGACGATGTTTTTGACGCGCGAACCGCGCATGCCGACACACGCTCCTACCGGGTCCACTTTCTCATTCGCGCTCCAGACTGCGATCTTGGTGCGGTAACCTGCTTCTCGCGCGATGCCGCGAATCTCCACAGTCCCGTCCGCGATTTCGCTTACTTCCAACTCGAAAAGCCTGCGGACAAAATTGGGATGACTCCGCGAGACAATAATCTCCGGTCCGCGGATTCCGTTTTCCACTGCGACAACGTACGCGCGAAGTCGATCGCCCACGTTGTAATCTTCCACTACGACTCGCTCGCGTTGCGGCATGACGGCCTCAAATTTTCCGAGATCGAGAATGACATCGGAACGATCGAAGCGTCTCACCGTTCCGCTGACGATTTCACCCGCGCGATCTTTGAATTCCTCATAGATCATTTCCTTTTCGGCCTGGCGAATCCGCTGCATCATCGCTTGTTTTGCGGTTTGCGCGGCAATGCGACCAAAATTTTTCGGCGTCACTTCTACTTCGATGGCGTCACCGACATTCGCATCCGATTTGATCTTGCGCGCTTTCGACAGCTCGATCTCATCCTGCGGATTAGCCACTTCGTCGACTACAATCAGGTTTGCCAACGCCCGGATTTCGCCAGTTTTCGGATTGATGTCGATGCGTAGCTCTCGAGAAGCGCTCACGCTCTTCTTCGAAGCTGAGAGCAAGGCGTTCGAGACTGCCTCGAGCAGGATTTCGCGTTTGATCCCGCGCTCCCGCTCCAGATAATCAAGCATCGCGATAAATTCTGCGTTCATAAAACATGTAGCCCGCAGACTAAAAAGAGTGGGACGCCAGTTCCCACTCCGATCAGCGCGCGGACTCGAAGTTTAGGTTACCGTCTTCAGCCTTTCCCGTCAAGCTACCCATTGGTTTGATTTGACGTCCAAGGCCCAATATCGAACGTGCAGCAATCAATGAATTCGCGTCTCCGAGCCGTTTTCGTCGTCGTTCTCGTGTGGACAGTAATCTACTTACCAGCGCTTGGTTCTATTGCGATTAAAGGAGAAGAGGGACGACGCATCTTGCCGGCGATCGAGATGCTCAAGACAGGGAACTACATTGTTCCCGAAGTGGGAGGAAATCCATATTTCCGGAAGCCGCCTCTCGTGAATTGGCTTGTAGCTGCCTCCTTTCGAATTTTCGGAGCCCGCAATGAATGGACGGCACGTTTGCCATCCGCGGTTGCCGTGCTTGCCGTGGCAATTGCTTTTGTCACCGTCGCGCGCGGACGTCTCGGGCCAAGAGGATCGATGGTCGCAGCTCTCGTTTGGATGACAAACATTGGAGTAATAGAAAAAGGCCGGCTAATTGAGATCGAAGCGCTCTATATCTCTCTTTGTGGTCTCGCGATTATTTTTTGGCTGAGCTTCTTGGGAAAGTCGCCATGGCTGGTTTGGGTCCCGGCATCAATTTTTCTAGGGCTTGGCCTCCTGGCCAAAGGCCCAATCCATCTCATATTTTTCTACGCGATCGTGTTTGCTGTCCTTTGGCAGACGAAAGAATGGCGGCTCCTTATTCACCCGGCCCATTTCGCCGGCGTGGCGATCATGCTGGGGATCTTAGCGGCGTGGGCGATCCCGTTCCTTCGCAGTACGACGACGCAAGTGGCGGCGGTCAAGTGGTCGAATCAGTTCACAGGTCGGCTCCAAGGCACCGATTTCAAGTTCGTCACGTGGATTCAAAACATTCCGCGCAGTCTTATTTATTTTCTGCCCTGGGTCCTTTTGTTTCCTTTCGTCCGCTTCTCAAAGTTTCACAATTACGGTGAGCAACGGCTCGCGCGCGCTCTCGTGTGGGGGATGGCAGTCCCATTTCTCGCTATCAACCTCGTTCCGGGCGCGCTACCTCGATATGGCATGCCGGTAATAGTCCCGGCTTCCTGGTTGCTCGCGATGAGCTACACAGGACATGCGTTGCAATGGCCCTGGGGAAGAGGTGTGTCCGACGATCGAACGTGGGCCAAAATCGTTGCGCTTTTCGTCGGAGTTGGACTCATTGTCGGAGGAATCGGTTATCCGATCACTGCGGTAGTCTTAAGAAACAGGCAGCAGGTGAAAAAGGCCGCCGCGGAAATTAATGCTCTGGTTCCCCCGAATGAGACGCTTTATGCCGTGGACCCGGAATATCAGCCGGTGTTTTTTTATGTGACATCGCCCGTTGAATACGTGAGCCGCGTCCAAGACCTGCCGGCTCAGGCGCGTTATTTTGTTATTCGGGGTAACAAAGAAGCCGCAGTGACAACCGCATCACCGGGTGCGCGTTTGCGTGCACATGTGCAGGATTATCGCAAACGGGAGCTGATTCTCTTCGAGGTTGCCCCTTAGGAGACTGTTGAAATACTCGATTGGACCGCGTTGCGGTCGATTTTTGGCGCTGGTCAAGGCGCGAGTGCCATGCCGATATCCGCAGCGATCTCGGCCAAGCGGGCAACGCCGGCCAGCACCAAAAGCGACGCAACCCTTCGGGCGCGACGCAGAAGGGGGTCTGGCTGGGTCGCTCGTTCCTTGCCATCCACCCCTTCTGCGTCTAGGCGCGACCCATTCCAATATTTTAACAGTCTCCTAAATGAACGTTGACAGGCTGGCAGATTGGAATTGGTTAGCATGCTAACCAATTTAGTCTGCGTCACATGACCGATGACGAAACATTTGGGCCGCTGCTACACGGGACTGCACGCGCCTGGCGCCTGAAGTTGGACGAACGACTCAAACCAATGGGTCTGAGCCAGGCCAAATGGCGCACGTTGCTGCATCTGTCTCTCGCGGGAGACGCGCTTACACAGGCTGAGATCGCCGATCGGTTGGGGATCGAGGAACCATCCTTAGCAACGTTGTTGCACCGACTGGAGAACGAAGGCTGGATTATCCGGAGAGCCTCACCGCATGATCGCCGTTGCAAAATGGTGCTGCTCGGCCAGCGCGCGCAGCGGGTGATTTCTCAAATCAACGCGGCCGCCAAAAAACTTCGTCACGAATTACTGGAAAACGTTTCGCAAGCGGATCTGCGTACCTGTATGCGTGTGCTCACGCAGATTTACGAAAAAGCGGAAAGGAAAAACGGAAATGGTGCGGCGAAATTCCGATTCACCGCAACGGCCGCGTTAAGAAAATGAACATCGTGCAAGAACAAGAGCGTCGCGTTAGCAATCGAGCGTCAAAAGCAGCGAGACCTTCACGAGCTAGGGCGCACTCCATTCCGCGCTGGGCCTACGTGCTTTTTGCAGTATTGGCTGGTTTGGTTCTCCTTCGTGGCTATCAGCGAGGTGTGCGGACGCCGGGAACGGCCCACGCCCCGGTGCGTCCTGTGACTGTGGCCAAGGTCGTTGCAAAAGATGTACCGCTTTATCTCGATGAGATCGGCACCTGCGCGGCTTACGAGACTGTGCAGGTGCAGGCACAGGTAAGCGGACAAATCCTGACGCGCGATTTTCAGGACGGAGCGGATGTGAAAAAAGGCGACCTGCTTTTCACGATTGATCCGCGCCCATTTCAGGCCAGTCTCGACCAGGCGAAAGCTCAGGCTGCGTTAGATCAGGTGACGTTGAAGCGGCAGGAGAATCTGCGCGCCAGAAAGGTCATATCGCCGCAGGACTACGATATCGCCGTCGCAAACGCGCAGAAGTCGCAGGCTGCGGCCGAAGCAGCTCAGGTGAACCTCGATTATTGCTACATCAAATCGCCGATCAATGGACGAGTAGGTCTGCGCAATGTTGATGTTGGCAACCTGGTTGGCCCTTCGACTTCGCCGCTTGTTACCATTCAGGGCCTCGATCCAATTTACACAGATTTTACTGTGGCAGAGAACGATCTGCCGCTGGTGCGAAAATATCTGGGTGGGCCAAACGTGAAAGTGGAAACCTATCTGCCTGATGGTTCGATCACGCCGCGGACGGGCGATCTTTACTTCATAGATACTGCTGTCCAGCCAGGCTCCGGAACCGTGAAGGCCCGCGGTGTCACGGCGAATCCCGACCGCGCCCTGTGGCCGTTGGAATTTGTGCGGGTCCGTTTCATTTTGGACACGCTCAAGAATGCGGCGCTCGTTCCATCGCAGGCCGTCCAGGTTAGTCAGAATGGTCCGTTCGTTTTCGTAGTGAAACCCGACAACACTGTCGATCTTCGCCCGGTGAAACCCGGCCAACGGCAGGAAGGCGAGCTCACCGTAATCGAGAGCGGTGTGAAACCCGACGAGACCGTGGTGGTGACCGGCCAGCTTGCGCTCGCGCCCGGAGCGAAAGTAGCGCCCCAGCCGTACACGGCTCAACCCTCCGGTAACTCCGAGCAGTCTGGCGCTTCAAAGAACGCCATGTGATATGAACGATGCGGAGGAACATGACGGTGAACAAGAGGTAAGAGATAAGGATCGTCTTGGGTCGAGGCCGTTTGCCGAGCGGCACCCGGGGCCAGCGGCAAAGTTAGTCCCAATCGAAGGATCGGGACTCTCCGGGCCATTTATTCGCCGTCCGGTAATGACCGTGCTGCTGACGTTGTCCATTATCGTTGCCGGTCTGGCGACTTACGGAAAGCTCGCTGTCAACGATCTGCCCGCAGTCGATTATCCCGTCATCCAAGTCAGCTGTTCCTACCCTGGCGCAGACCCGACCACGATGGCCAACAACATCGCCACGCCGTTGGAGAAACAATTCCTGCAGATTCCCGGGCTCGATATCATCACCAGTAATAGCACGCAGAGTAACACACAGTTCACATTGCAGTTTGTGTTGAGCAAAAGCATCGTCGATGCCGCCACCGATGTGCAGGCGGCAATTCAACGCGCCACTGGAAAATTGCCCCTGGATTTGCCTAGTCCGCCCACGTTCACCAAAACGAACCCGAACGATCAGGCCGTTTACTTGTTAGGCCTGATGTCAGACACGTTGACGGACTGGGACCTGTACAAATACGCGTCTACGGTCGTCGCTCAGCGCATCAACATTCTGCCAGGTGTTTCGCAAGTGAACATTTACGGCGTCCAGGGCGCGATTAGAGTCAAGGCCGACCCGTCCGCACTCGCCGTGCGCGGCTTGACGATGGATGATCTGGCGAGCGGGATCAAATCGGGCACAGTCTATTCCGGCGCGGGACAATTTGACGGCGCGCATCGCACTTTTGTGCTGCAGCCCCACGGGCAGATTGACAAGGCCGAGGGCTATCGTGAGCTGATCGTCGCACGGGACCCCAATGGTTCGCCGGTTTACTTGCGCGACGTCGCAGACGTCAAACAGAGTGTGCAGGACGAGCGCATTTCGCGGTTTTTCTGGATGCGCGGCTTTGATCCGCCTGGCTCGGTAGTCGTGCTTGCGGTTAACCGGCAGGCTGGCGCAAACGCAGTGGAAGTGGCCAGGTCCGTGAGAGCGCTCTTTCCTGAGTTGCGCGCGAGCCTGCCCGGCTCGATCAAATTCACACCGGTGTTCGACCGGTCACAAACGATCGTCAATTCCGCCGATGAGGTGAAATGGACGCTCATCATCGCGTTCGTGCTGGTGGTGGGTGTCATCTACGTTTTCCTCGGCCGCGCTACGGACACCCTTATTCCAGCTGTGGCGCTGCCAATGTCGCTGCTGCTCACCGTCGCGGTGATGTACATGCTCAATTTCTCCATTAACAATCTCACTCTGATGGCGCTGACACTGGCCATCGGTTTTCTCGTCGATGATGCCATTGTGTTTTTGGAAAATGTGGTACGCCGTGCCGAGCACGGCGAATCGATTCTCAAGGCTACATTCAATAGCGCCGGCGAAATTTCTTTTACCATCCTGTCGATGACGCTTTCGCTGGCAGCCGTCTTTATTCCGCTGGTTTTCATCCCCGGACTGCTGGGTCGCATCTTCCGGGAATTCTCCGTAACCATCATTGTGGCCATTCTCGCTTCAGGTCTTGTGTCGCTAACACTTACGCCGTTGATGTGTGCCCGTATTCTCGGCGAGCGCAAAGCCGGCCACAAACGCGCCTGGATGGAACGGCATACCAGCAATTTCATCCAACGTGTGATCGCTATCTACGGTCGCGCGCTCGACTGGTTTCTCGACCGCGCGTGGCTTACTGTGCCAGTCCTGGTCGCCTGTATTCTTGGTCTGTGGTTCTTCTTTACCCATTTACCCTTCACGTTGTTACCGCCGGGTGACAGCGGTTTCATTCGCGGCGTATTCATCGCGAAGGAAGGTTCGTCCCCCGCGCAGATGCGAGCGTATCAGACGGAGGTCAATAAGAAAATCCAGGAAGATCCAGCCGTCGGGCAATTTTTCACACTTGCTGGTTTTTCCTCGCGCAGCCCATTGTCGCAGGGCCTCATGTTTCTTTTTCTGAAGCCCCGCGGCGAGCGACCGCCTGTCGATCAAATCATTTTACGACTGCAAAAGTCGCTTGGTTCTATTCCTGGCATCACCGCTGTGTTAACGCCTAGCCCGGTACTGCAAATTAGCGTTGGTGCAACCAGCCAGACCCAGGGGCAGTACGCTTACACTATTAGCGGCATCGTCCCGGAGGACGTTTATACCGTGGCCGACCAACTGATGGAAAAGCTGCAACAGTTCAAAGGCTTTGCCAGTGTCCGCTCCGATTACTATCACGACACGCCGAATCTCAAGATCGACATCAACCGGGATCGTGCCGCCACTTACGGTGTTTCGACTTCTGCAATCCAAAGCCTGATGCGCAACGCTTACTCGCAAAACTATGTCTATCTCATCAAGGAACCGGACGATCAATACCAGGTCATTCTCGAAGTCAAAGACAAGGAGCGTGCCCACCCTAGCGACCTGGACGATCTCTACGTTCGCAGCAGCACCAGTGGCAATTTCAGCGCGAGCGGTTCGGGTGGAGGAACCATTGCCACAACCACGGGTAACATGTCCAACCTGGTGCCGCTGCGTGTTGTAACATCGACAAAAGAAGTTATTGGTCCGCAGGCGGTGAACCACTTAAACCAATTCACCAGCGTCACGTTCAACTTCAACCTGTTGCCAAACGTTGCCATTGGCGATGCCACCAAGGCGATCGAGGACGCTTTCGCACAAATCCATCCGAATTACCCGACCGTTCAGGGTATCTTTCAGGGAGAAACCCTCGTCTTTCGGCAACTATTCCAGTCCCTGCCTCTGCTGTTGCTTGCTGCCATTTTCGTCATGTATGTGATTCTCGGGATTCTCTATGAGAGCTACGTGCATCCGTTCACGGTTTTGTTTCCGGCGATCGTACCCGCAGTAGTCGGCGGCCTCGCCACATTGTATCTCTTTCACTCAGTGCTCTCGCTTTACAGCGTGATCGGACTTTTCCTGTTGTTAGGCATTGTGAAGAAAAACGGGATTATGGTTGTCGATTTTGCCTTGCAACGGATCGACGAAGGCTGGGACCTTCGATCGGCCATTCACGAAGCTAGCATGGAAAGGTTTCGTCCCATTATGATGACCACGCTTGCGGCGTTGATGGGCGCAATACCGATTGCACTTGGATTCGGCCAGGACGCCGCGTCGCGCCGGCCGCTGGGTCTCGTGATCGTAGGCGGTCTGATTTTCTCGCAGCTGATCACACTGTTTGTGACGCCAGTCATCTATCTCTGGCTCGAATGGTTCCAGGAGCACGTGCTCGATAAGGTACCGTTCTTGCGGAGCGCGCATTTTCACGAGCACGAAGGCGAACCGGCAAGGGGACAGATGCGCCCAGCACCCGCAGCCGTGCACTAGTTTTTCTTCCTCATACTCTTGCTCTAAGGCGGCCCCAAAGAGCATGAGTAAGTAAGAGTAAGAGAGATATTGTTAAACATGCGCGCAATGGTTCTGGATAAGCCCAGGCAGCCGCTTCAACTTCGCGATGTGGCGAAGCCGAGACCGTCTATTGGGCAACTACTGGTTCGGATCGCGACGTGCGCGGTGTGCAGGACTGATCTCCACGTGGTCGATGGCGAATTACGGGATCCAAAACTGCCGCTCATACCAGGTCACCAGATAGTTGGCCGCGTTGAAGAGATCGGAGAAAAAGTCGATTCGCGATTTAAAGTTGGCGACCGTGTTGGCATTCCATGGCTTGGGTGGACGGATGGCGACTGCATTTACTGTCGATCGCACCGGGAAAATCTGTGCGATCACGCGCGTTTCACCGGGTACACCATCGATGGCGGCTATGCCGAGTTTGTTGTTGCCGATGCTCGATATTGTTTTCATTTGCCTGATCGCTACAATGATGTCGAGGTAGCGCCCCTTCTTTGTGCGGGATTGATCGGTTATCGCTCCTATCGAAAAACCGGAGACGCGCGCAATCTCGGCATCTATGGCTTTGGTAACGCAGCGCATCTGATCGCGCAGATTGCTCTCTATGAAGGACGCGACCTTTTCGCGTTTACGCGGCCGGGCGATCTGGAAACGCAGCAAAGCGCGAAAGCGTTAGGCGCAAAGTGGGTGGGCGGTTCCGATGAGATGCCGCCGGAGAAGCTCGACGCGGCAATTATTTTCGCCTCGGTCGGTGCGCTCGTACCCGCGGCGCTGCACGCGCTTGCCAAGGGCGGCATTGTAGTCTGTGGGGGGATTCATATGAGCGATATCCCTTCCTTTCCTTATGCGGACCTATGGGAGGAACGGGTCATTACGTCTGTGGCAAACCTGACCCGGCGCGATGGGGACGAATTTTTCGACATCGCCCCGCGTGTTCCAGTTATGACAAAAACAGAAACGTTCCCGTTGGAACAAGCCAACACCGCGCTCGACCGATTTCGCGCTGGCGAATTGCGCGGGACCGCCGTCCTCCTAATCTCTGCTGCCACTCAGCAAGAGAACCACGGATCACGCGGATAACACGGATACTTAGCGGACAGACTTGTTCGCCCACCAAACAGGCGAAAAGACTCGAAAACATGAGCCAGGCCACTTTTTATTTCGTATGCTTAGTGTGTGTCGTGGGCATCCTCTCCTCTGTTCATGCTATCCGTGTTATCGGTGGTTGAATTCTTCATTTGTTAGTGGCCACTTGTGACGTCGAACTGTTCAACTCCACTTTGTCGCTAACCTTTTGAATAAGAGATCGCTGCTCTTTTAGTTCCGCCTTAAGGGCATCGATCGCTTTTTGTTGTTGCTCTACCTTCTGGTGCTCTTCGATAAAAGCACGGTGTTCTTTGAGAAACTCGTTAAGCAACATCGCGTTCACTGCTTCATAACGTACCGTGTAAACCTCGCCTTTGGCGTCGCGAGCTACCAGATCGGGGTTCACTTTTTCCACTTCCTCGGCCACCAGCCCGAACTGTGGGACGTGCTCCGGATCAAGCTCCTTCTTGTAGCGGAAGGTGACTGGCTTGAGCGCGAGGATCGCTTTGCTCGCGTCATCCATTGGCTTGATCTCGTCCTTGAAACGCTGCGAAGAAGCTATCGTGCCGAGATGGCCGTTGGCATCTATTATGACTGATACGCCTCCTGGCACGGTTGCGCCGCTGATGCCGGCGATAAAGGTAGTAGTCTGAGTTCCTTGCCCACCGATGCGAATGGTGTTGGCCTCGCCCGGATTACCAGTAACGGAGTTGCCGATATCGATATTGTTATTGCCGGTGGTGAGATTGGCGCCTGCGGCTTGGCCCAACGCGATGTTTTCGGAACCGGTGGTGTTGTTGCCGAGTGCACTAGCGCCCACGGCTGTGTTGTCGCCGCCGGTGGTGTTGCTGGCAAGAGCACCAAGACCGTTGGCCGTGTTGAAGCCGCCGGTAGTTTTACTAAAGAGCGCGCCTTGGCCATTGGCCGTATTGGCCTGGCCGCTGGTATCGCTAAAAAACGCGTTCGCTCCATTGGCTGTGTTGGCGTTGCCAGTGCCATGGTTGAAAAGCGCTTGATAACCGCTGGCCGTATTGCCGCCTCCGACGGTGTTCTGATTGAGCGCGAAGGCGCCGACGGCGGTATTAAATGCGCCAGTCGTATTGTTTTGCAGCGCGCTGACACCGACGGCCACATTGGAATCGCCATCAAGATTGCTGAATAGCGCGTTAGCGCCGACGGCGGTGTTGGAATTTCCAAGGCCGCTTCCGTTTGAATCATTGTTCTTCAGCGCGCTATCACCGATGGCGGTGTTTTCAGCGCCGTGAACGTTTAAGAAAAGTGCGCTATTGCCAACGGCGTTGTTACTGAATCCGTCGTCGTTGTTTAAAAGGGCGGTCACTCCAACGGCTGTGTTGCCAGAGCCAGTGAGGTTCGAAAAGAGGGCGAAGGTTCCAGTGGCCGTGTTGCCGGTACCAGTCGTATTGCTTAGAAGCGCCCCAGCGCCGGTTGCTGTATTTTCGTCTGCAGTGTTCGCAAGGAGTGTTCCTGCACCGAGGGCGGTATTGAAGCTGCCGGTGGTGAGGCTTAGGAGCGAATAGATACCAACCGCATTGTTGTAGAGACCGGTGGTGAGGCTCCCAAGAGCGAGCTGCCCCTCGGCAGTATTGCCGCCGGGATAGCCGCCGTCCGGGGGTGGACTAACCGCTTGCGCGTTTGGCTCGGCGGCTGCGAGGCAGAGGAATAACAGGGTGAGGATTGCAGGTGGATTTATCTTCATTGCGTGGGTTTACGAAGAATCGTCCCAACATGTCGGGGGCAAAAAATGCTGGGGCACACGCTACTAGCTGCTACTAGCCTGTAGCCGTCGGCAGCCTACCGATGACGTCAAGCGAGAAAAAGGAACTCTCGTTCCGGCGGCATAGTTTTTTCGGCAAGGTGCCGAAACAAACCCCGAAAGCTTTCCGGCTACTCGCCAGAATCACCGCGTTCCTATTCGTGCGCGACTGCCTATCGATTTGACGGAATCGCCGGGGCCCGAAGCTTTTCGGGGTTCATCGCTCCGGACTGCGCCCGCCGCGTTGCCGAGTGCTTCTTCCTCAGGGGAGAGAAACGGTTTGAAACGGCCTTTATCGATGGCTTTCATGAAAGCCTCGTGCGGGGAGACAATGCCTTTTTCGAGCAACGTCCAGATGGCGTCGTCCATAAATTGCATTCCCTGGGCTTTACCTGACACAATCACATCCTGGAGCTTTTGTGTCGCGCCTTCACGAATGATCGCGGCGACAGCGGCGTTGGCGATCAGGATTTCGTTCACTGCAATTCGGCCGGGTCGATCTTCCCTTTTCAAGAGCAATTGGGCAACTACGCCGCGCAGTGAGTTTGCAAGCATGGCACGCGCCTGCGGTTGGCGCTCCGCGGGAAAAACGTCCACCATTCGGTCGACCGTTTTGCGGGCGTTGTTTGTGTGCAATGTACCGAACACCAGAAGACCCGTTTCAGCTGCTGTCAGCGCGAGGGAGACCGTCTCGAGGTCGCGCATTTCGCCCACTAGCACGATATCGGTATCCTCGCGTAAGGCCGCCTTGAGACCGGTGGCAAACGAACTGGAATTCGTCGGAACTTCACGCTGAGTAATGGTGCTCTTCTTATTGTCATGCACGAACTCGATTGGTTCCTCGATGGTCACGACATGCTTGGCAAAGTTTTGATTGATGTAATCGATCAACGCAGCTTGCGTGGTGGTTTTGCCGGAGCCGGTAGGGCCCGTGACCAGGACAAGCCCGCCACGTAGATTCGCGAACTCTCTTACGATCACGGGAATCCCTAGTTGTTCGAGCGTAGCAATCTTGGTGGGAATAAGCCGAAACGTTGCGCCGTAACCATTCGACTGCTTGAAGTAGTTACTCCGGAAACGAGAGGCTTCATCCATCTCATAGGCAAAATCAAGGTCCCCGCGTTGCTCGAACAGCTCCCAGTTCTGCGCTCCGCAAATTTCGCTCAACATCTGAACAGCTTCGTCCCGTGAAATCACCTCCGCGCGAATGGGCATGATGTCTCCATGCACACGCATTTTCGGCGGCTGTCCCTCGGCGAAGTGAAGGTCGGATCCACCGTGTTTCACAATCACACTTAGAAACTGGTCGAGGTAAGCCATGAGTTAATGACGAATGACCAATGTCGAATGACGAAACGGTGAGGAAGGTCGGATGACGAAAAGCGGTCTAATGCGATCGCTGCGGATTCTCTGTGTTACGCGCTGAATGCCGGCGTTTCTCATTCCGATTTGGTCATTCGGATTTATTTCGTCATTCGTCATTCGAGCTTCGTCATTTGCCTATCTGTTGGCGAACCATTTGTTTCTGCTCGGCGCGCGCGTAAGCCTCCTGGGCGCTGATCAATCCGCGCTGATAGAGTTCGATCAAAGTATCATCCATTAAGCGCATGCCTTGTTTTTTGCCGGTCTGAATAATACCGGGTAACATGTAGGTCTTTGCTTCGCGGATAACGTTGGCAACGGCCGGCGTGTTGGTAAGAATCTCCAAAGCGAGCACCCGCCCGGTGCCATCCGCGCGTGGTATCAGCTGATGACTGATGACTCCCCGCAGAGATTCGCTAACCATTACCCGGATTTGTTCCTGTTGATGGGGCGGAAAAACGTCTAGTAATCGATCAAGAGTGCGCGCTGCGCTACTCGTATGCAGCGTTGCTAAAACCAAGTGGCCGGTCTCGGCGGCAGTGATGGCGAGTGAAATCGTTTCCAAATCACGCATTTCTCCAACCATAATCACATCGGGATCTTCGCGGAGCGAAGCGCGCAATGCGGTAGCAAACGAATCGCTGTGGGTGAATATCTCTCGTTGGGTAACGTGACAGTTTTTCGATGTTAAAATGTACTCGATCGGGTCTTCTAACGTGATGATGTGATCGCGGCGTTCTATGTTTACCTGCTGGACCATTGCCGCCAGAGTCGTCGATTTCCCGGTGCCTACCGAACCGGTCGCCAGGATCAGCCCGTTCTGGTAACGGGTGAGCAGCTTGAGGCGCTCAGGCAACCCCAGTTCGTCCATGGTTCGGACGTGGCTGTTGATCACCCGGAACACAATCTCGATCCCAAGACGCTGGCGAACCACGCTGGTGCGATAACGGGCGAACTCGTTTTCATACGCAAAATCCGAGTCGCCGCGCGTGTTGAGCTCATTCTTATAAACACTGGGCATGAAAGCCTCAGCTAGCGCCGCGGTTTGTTCGGCAGTCAGCAACGGTGCGTCAGGCCAGATTGGCTCCAGCCGTCCATGCAACCGCCATCGCGGCTGTGCGCGCGCGGCCAAATGGACATCAGACGCGCCGGCTTTTTGGCCGACCTCGAGATAATCGTCCACGTGCCGCATTGTCTGCGATTCCACGGGAAGATCAGGAGACTTAGCGATCATGGCGCCCAGGTAGATAATTACGCGACCCTGCCGAGCGCGTAAATCCTAAAACGAGCCTCTCCCAAGCGATATATTAGATTGCGGGTCTTATGTTTTGCCCCGCGATTTTCCTGCAAAATCGGCCAATCGATTCTTCACAAACTCGACAATCACCGGCCGGGCCAGGCTGGCGACGACTTTCAATGCAGCCAATGCAAAGCCAGTTTCGACCAGCTTCTTCTGTGATTTGCGGCTCGTTTTTGCGTCCACGTAAATTTTCTTCCTTCGCATCGGCGCCAAGGCAATTAGGGTACCGACCGCAGCTGCGGCTGTAACCCACGAAACCGTCTGTTCCCGAAAGGATCTGCGGAATTTTGCCGGGAAATCCAATTCATGGCGCAGGCCGCATAAACCACGCCCCACACGTTCGCGCGAATCCGCAATTTCCGCTCTCAGTTCGTCGATTGATTTGTTGTCTGCAGGTTTTTCAGCCATTCACGATCCTTCTTTAATTCATCTAAAGTCGCGCGGAAAAACGGCTTGGTGATTCGGCTCCTCGCGATCAGGACCAGCACTAGCGCGATGATAAAATGCAACGCAGCGGCGGCGAGCGCTATCCACGGCCACGAAATCCCAACCAGATGAGCTATTCCCGCAACGACGCCTGTTATGAGGAAAATGTAACCTATCGCACAAAGGAGTACCGCAAATATCAAACAACCAGCCAGTATCAGTACTTGCAGTGCGGCCGCCTTTGATTCCTCGGCGAGAAGGGCAAACCGGCTTTCAAAGAACTCCGCAAGCGCACCCGCGAGCGCGAACAGATTTTGAAGCAAGCCGGCATGCCCCACAGGATTGCGGGACCGAGAGCTCTCGCTGATCATCTCCGAAAGCTTTCGGAGTTAACGCCGGAAGATCAACCCCAGAACAAACCCGATTCCGAGCGCGGTAAAGATCGCCTTCGTTGGGTTTTCGCGCACATATTGCTCCGCGTCTTCCTGGAATGTGCGGGCGCGATCCCTTGCGTCCCCCCATGCCTGTTCCGCTTTGCCTCGCGCTTCGCCCCATTTTTGCTCTGCCTTGCCGCGGTACTCTTCCGCAATAGCGCCGGCCGCCGATTTCAAATCTTCCGCCGCTTTGCGCGCATGATCCTTGCTGCTTTGCAATTTGTTCTGCGCGTTAGTAGAAGCGGGCGTTTGCTGTTCTGGTTTATTTTCCTCTGCCATTGGTAATCTCCGGTTGATTTTCGCTACAACTATCCGCGTGCTTGGCAAATTCGGCAAACAAATCTGGTGGCAAACTTGATCAGCACGTGAAAGTCCTGAACCCTAATCGCACTTCGAACGCTTTGCGGTTTTAGCGTCTGAACTGAACGGGAAAGAATTACTGCTCACGAAAAATGATGCGCGCTTTTGTCAGATCGTAGGGTGAAAGCTCGACAGAAACCTTATCTCCCGGCACGATCCGGATAAAATGCTTTCGCATCTTACCTGAGATATGTGCAAGCACGTTGCGTTGTCCCGGTAGATCGACGCGAAACATGGTGCCCGGTAGTACTTGAGTTACCGTGCCTTCCGTTACGATCTGACCTTCCTTCGACACGGGCCGAATATAGCCGCGAACATACAGCTCTCAACTTACGTGGAACCGACGGTTGCCCTTGGTACCGCGTGCACGTCCCCAAGATGCCTAACGCAGCTGATCCCGAGAGATTGTCGGCAAATATTCCCGAAGCTCCTCGCGTTTCCACCACGCGCCGGTTTGCTGGTGCTCCTCAGTGTTGGTAAAACGGTAGCGATAAAACATCGCGCGAATGTAATGAGGCGGTTTATCAGGGAACGGATTACGCGCAAGCAATCCAGTCACATCTCGCGATCCTTCCAAGAGCCTGACGATCAGGCCGAGCAACCACGGGTTTTGCTGTGGACTTTCCAGAGCGGCGAACCACATCTGCCAGTCGAGTCTTGGCTGGTGCGGTGCGCACCAGCCCGGTGCCCGTTTCACATCGCCCGGCTTCCATTTGAATTCATAGGGCGCCCACTCAACGCCATCGGTGCTGCCTTCGATCACAATCTCGTTACGGTCCTTGGTCATCACGCGAAAAAGTCCGTAGCCGTTCACGATTCGAAATGCTTCCAAGCGTTCGTAGAAGGTGGCCAGCCATCCAGGCGGCCGGCTTTGCGGCTTGAACGCGCTGAAAATGAGCCACGCGTTAATCGGCAACGTGACAACGATCACTGTGACAGCTGCGTAGGTCCGCAATCGATTTGGTAGGGCGCGACCGATCCGAGCCGGACGGGCATTCGGCGCGCCCGCGTTGCGTGTGCGTACGGCCCGGCGGTCCGACCCGACCACAGAGTCATCAATCAGCAGCAAACACAACGCGATCGTCAGCAAATTGAAGAAGCAATAGTTCCCGGTAAGCGCGATTACGATTTGAAGGAAAATCATTAATCCCGCAGCAACTAACCGCGGGCGTCGTGGCGCCCAGATAAAGAATGGCGCAATGATTTCCACTGCGAGACAAAATGCGACCGAGAAATGTTTGAACCATTCCGGACTTTTGTCTGCCCACCAGGCGAAGACTGTGGGCAACGGCTGCGACCAGTAATGGTAATCAAGCGCTGTGAGCGCGCTCCAATGAAAGGAGTGATCCACCCAACCCCAGGAATCGTCGCCGCTGGTCAACTTCACGACGCCGGACATGAGCATTAATTTGAAGAGAAGGACCTTGAGCAAAAACAAACCGGCCCGTGAGACAGGAGAAGGAGTAGTTAGGCGAGTTGACCCCGGCCGCCACATCAGCTCCCGCGGCCACAGTTGCCATGGCGCAAGAAAGATCGCCAAAAAGCCGGCCTCCAAAAGAAGAACATCCCATTGAAAGTTGAGAAACACCTGTCCGGCAATGGTGAGTGACAGGTAAAAGATAAAAAGCCCGACGAGCGAAAGCGCGGGTGCGATTCCCAGAATCAGAAGCAACGAAAGAACAACGCCGCCACCGCAAAGGAAATGCAAAAACGTGTTGCTTGAGTCGAACCAGCAAAGTGTTGGTAAAAGAAAGTAGGCGCCGGACCCGAGTTGTTGCTGCGCCGCCGGCAAAAACTGGCGCACTGGCGACATTCCATTACTTCCAACGAGCCCATCGACCTGGACCCAAAGCGAGACGAATGCGATGAGATAGACAAGGCCGAGCACGCGGAGAAACCAGCGTCGCGCCCAAAAATATGTTGGCGGCCGGACGTCGTTGCCCCAGAGGAATCGAGTGAAGGTTGATCCAAGACTGCGATGGCGAGCGATGAATTTGTAAGCGGCCTCCGAAATCCCCGCAAAACCGGGGACGTGATCGTGGCTCCATGCCAGCCATTTTCTGGAAGGTCGATATCGCAACGAGCGATACACGGCTTCAGCAGCAACGAATGCTTCACCATCTGGTTCGATGAATACGACCGAGCGCTTGAATTGGTCGATTGGAATTTCGGGGAACCGCCCGGCTGCCTCCTGATAAGTCGCATAATCCACTTTGTCTGCGGTAATTTCGCGCCAACGTTCGATCCATCGTTTGCAAAAATGACACTCACCATCCCAAATCATGAGAGGCTTGGGTGGCGGGTTCGAAACGCGCAGGTGCAATTCGTTAGTCATTAATGCCCAACGTCCAACGCCCAACACCCAACGTCCAATTCAGAATCCGAATTCAGCGTTCGATGTTCGGCGTTGGGAGTTCGGTGTTTACCTACTTCTCAAACTCCGCCCACACCGGCGCGTGATCGGACGGTTCCTTGCCCTTGCGCATTTCAATGTCAATTCCTGATGCGCTGCAGCGCTTGGCCAGGTTTTGACCAGCCAGAATCGCATCGATGCGCAGGCCGCGATTTCTTTCGAATGCGCGCATCTGATAATCCCACCAGCTAAAGAGTTCGCCTTCCCTGTGATGAATCCGCAGTGTGTCGCGCAAGCCAGTTTCGCACAGTTCCTGAAACGCGGCGCGTTCGCCGTCGGAACACATAATAGCACCGCGCCACAGCTGTGGATCGTAAACGTCGATATCCTCCGGCGCGACGTTGAAATCGCCGCACACCATTACGTCCTTTGATTTTTCTTTCGCGATGCAATCTCGCAAGCGTTGATACCAATGCAGTTTGTATTTGTAAGCGGGAGAACCAACAGCCTGCCCGTTTGGCGCGTAGATCGAAAACACTCGAACATGACCAATGGTCGCCGCGATTACGCGTGCCTGCGGATCGACTACCTCGTCGCAAAGTGACGAGCGCACATCCTGCAGCTCAATTCTCGATAGAATCGCGACTCCGTTGTATGATTTTTCCCCATGGTAGGCCGCGTGATAACCGGCCGCCCGCAAAGCAAGCGCCGGGAATTGGTCGTCCGTGCATTTTGTCTCCTGCAAACAAACGATATCTGGCGTCGTGCCTTCCAGCCAGGCGAACAAGCGGTCCTGGCGTTTGCGCAGCGAATTAATGTTCCAGGATACGATCTTCATGTTCGTTGTAGCGGCGGTCTGTGACCGCCGACATCAATCTAATATGAATTGGCGCTCATAGAGCGCCGCTACAACTCCAGCTCTATACCCGGGACCGGCACAAAAACTTCGGTATCCGGAAGCTCCATCGACAACGTTGAGCGCATCCACTCCACTGCTGGTGGATCGCCGTGCACGAGAACGATTTTTCTGGGCGCAAGTTTTTTGGCGTAACTAATAAGCGTCTCACGCGCCGCATGCGCGCTGAACTGGAACTGTTCGATATTGCAGCGGACGCGCTGGGCCGGTTTGTCAGGATCAAGCGCAACTTCGCCATTCGTTCGCGCCTCCCGCACAAAACCGGCAGGTGATTCCGGGCTGGCGTAGCCGACAAAAAAGATCGAATGCTGTGGATTCTCAATCAATCGATGCGCAATGACATTTGAGAGTGTCTTCGGTACCATCATCCCACTGGAAAGCGCGTAAACACGGCCGGGGCGCAGCGGCGCATCACGCACCGTTTCGTCGTTCAAAATGAATGGTGCGGCCTCTCGCATTAATTGCAGACGCGGCAGTTGCCGACGAGTCATGTGGGCGCGGCGATCGTAGATATCGGTCATCTTTGAGCTGAGACCGCCGATATAAATTGGAAACTCAGAGAGGAGCCTTTCGCGACGGAATTTGTAAAGCATTGCCAGGATCTCTTGCGTTTTTCCGAGCGCGAAGACCGGTATCAGCACACAGGAACCCCGCTCGAATGCTGTGGCGAGCGCTTCTGCCAACCGTCGTTCTTCGCCGGGACGTGTCCAACCAGCGGGCGCTGGATGATCGCCCCGCGTGCATTCCATGAGCAGGACGTCGACGTTCTCTTCCGGAAAAACCGCCGCTTCCATGATCGTCTGGTCATCGAAATTAACGTCTCCAGTGTAAAAGACCGTTTGTCCCTGCGCGCGCAGCAAGATTCCGCTTGAGCCCAACACGTGTCCTGCGTCGAAAAATTCGAATGTCAGTGCGTCTTTTTCGCGCTGAGGTGCGCGCTCGCCAGTGATGGAGATTCGTTGACGCAATGGACACCAACGCCAGCGTTCCGATGCGCGATCGGTTTCTCGATGGGTGAAAAGGGGATACAACCCCGCGACTGCGCGCCCAATCTCCTCGCGTTGCCGAGTCATCACATTGACCGAGTTGTGCAAAAGCACGTTCCCAATCTCAGCCGTGGCTTCCGTCATGAAAACGCGCGCATTTGGAAAGCGCCGCATTAGCACTGGCAAGGTGCCTATGTGATCCTGGTGAGCATGCGAAATCAGGATCGCCTCGATCTCCTGATCTGCGATCGCTTTGAGATTGGGCAATGCATCTTCACCGGTGTCCTTGGGATGCATTCCGCAATCGAGCACCACTCGATTGCGGCCCATCTCGAGATAATATGAATTCGCACCAATCTCGGTGCGGCGCGTCAGGTTAATGAATTTCAAATGAGGATTTCGTTAATGCAGCTTTCAATTTTTCTATCAGCCCCGCAATTCTCTGAACAGTCCCTTTCGCGACCAGTCTAAGTAATGGTCGCATGAAGGGAGAAACAGAGCCGCAGCGCAAAACGGACAGTCACCTCGAGCAGGACATTTGCATCCATATCTTCACTGTCTCATCTGCGATGGTCGGCGTTTGCCTGACTGTCATCGGATTGGTGCGTGTGGTTATCACGCTTGGAACCGCTGACACGCTGGCGGATGATTTCCTGGCTGCCGACGCTCTACTGTTTCTGATCTCTTGTTTGCTTTCTTACTGGGCGCTTCGTTCGCGTGGGCTGCGCAGAATGCATCGCCTTGAAAAAATCGCCGATGGCATCTTTATCGCTGCCATGATCGGGATGGTTGTGGTCTGTGCGCTGATCACTTATACGATTTCTATTCCGCGCTGATAACTCACCGGCTAACACGTCGGTCTCAGTGACTAATAGATTGGCGGTTTAAGTGACCCTTCGCGCGGCGGCGTTGGACGCGGCCAGTGCGGCCGCGGCGCTATTTAACGCTCCCTGAAACTGCAGCTTTAACGCTCGTTGGTCCTCTCGCTTAGCGCGGGAACAGGCCACTCCAAGGAGCCACCCTACGGCCTGCGGTTGTGGGGCACCGTTACCAGCACGTCCTCGTTCGAGGAATTGCCACCGCTATCGGTGCACGTGATGGTAATTGTGTAGATGCGTCCATTGCCGGGGCCTTCCCGCTCAGCTCGAAGTAGCACATGATGATCATCCACGACAATCCAGTCCGGAGATGTATGACCACTTCCGTGACCAAGTACTGGTTCATTGCTTGTCACGTCGAGCGTGCAGGAGCCAGGTGGCAAGGGGCAGTTATCGGTGACATCATAGCTGACAGTTACCTCCACCATCCTGTGGTTTGGTGGCCACAGAACCGATGGATCTGCTGTCGCATTTGTGATCGTAGGAGCGGGGTTAGAAGCCGTCGTAGTTGCTGTCGCCGAATTGTTACCAAGGTCAGGATCAGGAGTAAAAGAAGTCACACTGGCCGTATTGCTGATCGCAGTGCCGTCGGCTACTGAGCAGTTCACATTGGCAACAAAGGTTATGGTCTCAGACTGACCTGAGGTAAGCAATGGGAATGTCACGGTGCGATTGTTTCCTGAGCCACCACACACTCCTCCTCCTGTCGAAGCGCACGAGACAAAGGTTGTCTCAGGGGGAAGATCGTCCGTTACGGTAACCGATGTCGCAGCGTCCGGTCCGTTATTGGTTACCGTCACCGTGTAGGTTAGATCATTGCCGGTTATCACTGGGTCTGGCGAGTCCGTCTTGGTGATTGCCAGATCGGCATTACCCACGCAGACTCTGAAGAATATTGGGTCGTGGTTGGCGAAAGGTCGGCCGAATGGCACGCCGTTTCCAGTAAAGGACCCGTAGAAACAGCTCTCTACTGCTTTCATCTGCATGTAGTCTCCAAGCACCCGCTGTCTATCGGGATCGGCTCCTGGCTGACAAAAGCTTGGATCGACGTTGCAATCCTTGGCCGACGACAGAAATGTCAGTAATGGGAGATCGGTGAAGGTGACTCCTTGATCGTCGCTGAATGCCAGGTGAGCCGTAAAGATTGGGAACTCGTCCACGGAAAAGCCATCGAACGTGTAGTAAAAGACGCCAACCGTTCCGCTAGCAGCTACTGCTACCGATGGGATGGCCGCTTCGACTTGATCGGTTACGAAGTGTTCTGGTCCTACAGTTACACCACCCCCTCCGTCGTCCTGGATTCGACGGATAGCGAGACGATTGTTACCCGTACCAGCATCGCGGTTCCCATAAACGTAGTAGACATCTCCGTTATTTGGATCCACCGCGGCGTGATCGACTCCGCCAAGGAGAGCGTTGACGGTACCGAACTTGGGAGTTGGCTGTGTGCTATCGGCATTGGCAACTGTGATCCCGCCCGCCATACCGTTGAGAGTCCATGTAGCGCCGCCGTCGGTGGATCGGTTTAGCATAAAGTCGATGTTCTGTGAATCTCCACCTCCATCGCCGGTTCGTCTTTGAAAGAGGCTGTAGACGAACCCATTTCGCGGGTCGACGGCAAGGCGGTGACCTGGGTTAACGCCCGTTGTTGCCGCCCCGGATTGATTATCAACCGTGAAGTTAGGTGGATTGACGCCGAAGGAGACTGCGATCCGCATATCCCTGGGATTGGTACCGAAATCATCGTAGGCTACGTACACGTTGTCCTGGGTTGCGGTTACCGGATCCCGGTTTACGAGGAGCCAGGGCTGGTCCGAGCTGCCAATGCTCGTTGGGACCAGGTTGTTTGTGAGCTGGGTGATACCGGCCAGTAAAAGATAAGCCCATGACCCAGCATTCGCTGGATCCGTAGTCGTGCCGCTCACAACGTTACCCATGAAAGGCGGTGGCGGAGGCGAATTGAAGTCATGGATCAGAAACGTACCGGACATCTCATTCCCTTGCCCGAAATCGACCGCTTGATCGCAAGGACACCCGTCGTCGTTGGGCGGTGGGTTTGGAACCGTGAACCGCTTTGTCCAAATGTTCCCGCTGTCTGTCGAGTGCCATAGAGGAGCGTTGGTGCCCCAGCTACCACTGAACGCCGTCATCACGATCTCATTTGGATTGGAGCGATTCACTGCGATCGACGTTTCACCATCGTTAAAGGTGTCGGTATTCGTTAGGTTCGGGTCGGTGTTACTGACGACTGCATCGACAATGAAAACCCCGGGCAACAGAGGAATCGCCTTTCTGCCACCTGGAGCGGCATCCTCGGCAAATGCGGGCCGGACATAGTGCCACGTATCCGGCGGCGCGTCCCGAGTTGACTTTGTCTCTTTTGGCTGACTCTGTGGCTTGCCCTGAGTTTGAGCTGTTACTAGAGATGAGTTTCCCTTTAGGAACAACACTAAACCTAGCGTTAATAAGGCTCTGGTTACCTGAGTAAGTCTTTTCATGGCTTGATCCTCGCTTAGTTTCTCGCGAGGCTAACCCGTTCCGGATTTTCCCGTCTATCGGGGATGTTCCCCGATATTGTCACCGTCTGATCCCCGATCGAGATATCAAGATTGTCTCGGCCGGCTATTAATGGTGGTTGAGCTCGAACCATTCTCGCGCGCCGCGGCGAAGCGCGTCAGCATCGCGGTAGCCCAGCTTGAGCTTGATGTGCTCGTGATAAGTTTCTACGGTTTTGGGACTGATCCCAAGTTCCTGCGCGATCCGACTGGTTCCCAGGCCGGCCCCCTTCAGCGCAAAGACGTGCAGCTCGCGGTCAGTCAGGTTAGGTACCTTGGGATGTATCGTGGGGCGATCGACGACCTCGTGAACAGCGCGCAACGCGATCCTCGGACTAACATATAGCTCGCCGGCGAGAACGGTATCCACAGCACGAATCAACTCTTCCTGCGTACTGTTTTTCATCCAGTAACCTAACGCGCCGGCGCGCAGGGCACGTTCCGCATAGATCTCTTCAGGCCGTCGCGATACAGCTAAAATCCGAGTCCGGGAAAAACGCGCAGCGAGTTGCTTGAGAAGAAAAATCCCGTCGTGATGACCAAGGAATGGTTCTATGATTAGCAGGTCGGGCTGATGTTTTTCCATCAACTCGCGCGTGAGCCTTTCGTTCGTTGCGAGACCGGATACTGTGTGGCTCAGGTGTCGATGGATAATCGCAGCGATACCTTCTCTGGCGACGGTGCTGTCGTCAGCAATAACTAGAGAAAGCTGTCGCGAGGGGAGCGCGTGGAGAGGAGCCCTCACAAGTTGTTGAGGGTGGCCAAGAACTGTTCAGATGACAAGCAAAATTCGTTAACCGCGAGTTACAGTTCTGTTACAGCCACTCTTGCAAGATCCGCAGCCAGTTTTCGCGCAGAATTTTTCCAATCTGCTCGTCGCTGAAGCCGCGCTCGATCAACTTCCGAGTAAGATTGCCGGCGTGCGAATGGTTCCTTAGATCAGGAATGAATTGAGGCGTTGTCAGTTTTGCGGCGAGTTCTTTTTTCGCCGACTCCGGCCACTGGCTATAGATAAACTCAAAAAAATCAAACCCGACGGCTACGCCATCAATGCCAATCAGATTGGCTATGTGTTCGATGTGATCGACGTAATGATCGAGAGTGCTTTCTCCTTCTTTTGAACTTACGAGCACGGAGTTAACGCCAATCACACCGTGCCGTTCCCCGATCATTTTGATCTGATCATCGCTGATGTTGCGCTCGATATCGTAATAGCGCCGGACATTGGTGTGCGAAACAATGGGGGACTTTGTCATGATAGACAGAATGTCGTTGAAACCGGCCGGATTGATGTGAGCGAGGTCGATAATGATGCCGAGCGCTTCGCATTCTCTCACCAGGTCACGACCGAACCCGGTAAGACCCTCCGGCGATGAACCGTTCGACGCAAAGATTCCACCATGTCCCGCCGCGTTAGTTCGCGCATGTGTAAGTCCGATTGAGCGGACACCGAGTTCATAGAAGACGCGAACCAGGTTTAAGTCTGTTCCGAGCGGCTCCGCGCCTTCCATCGTGATGAGTAGCGCGATATTTTTCTGTTCGCACGCCTTCTGGACTTCGCGATAACTTTTACAAATCGCGAACCGTGGGCATGCCTGCGTCTCAGCATATAGCCGCGCAATTTGATCGAGCGCGACACGCAGAGCCGCGTCTGGCAGATAACGGTCTTCGATATAGATCGCGACACCGACTACGCGGATGTTGCCAGCTTGGATCTCCGGCAAGAACTCGGTTTCAATAACGTTTTCGCACTCCCGCTTTTCATACAGGTCCATTAACAAATCGAAATGCATGTCGATAATTCCGCCGGCTTGCAACCGATCGATTCGTTGTTCGATGGATTTTTCGGTCATGTTTGGCAGAAGAAACCAAGATTCTGCAGATGTCACGGACGGAAATAATCTTGTAGCCGCGGTCGTTGACCGCGGCCGGGATCTTAGCGATTATTCGCAACGATCCGCTCCGCAGCCTTGGTCGAGTCAAGCTGGGTAGCTACTTTCTGGATTTGTTTTGTTTGGTCTTTCACGGTCTCAGTGAGATTTGCAATCTCGTTCTTTAACTCTGCAATCGTATTTCCTTGCTCCTGTACCTTGTGGTGTTCTTTGAGGAACTCATTAAGTAACATCGCGTTGATCGCTTCATAGCGTACCGTTTCTGGTTTCCCTTCGCGGTCCGGCGTCACGAGGTCCGGATTTACCTTGGCGACTTCCTCGGCGATAAGGCCGAAGGATAGGGAACGCCTTGCGTCGATCTCCTTCTTGTAACGAAAGGTGACCGGTCTGAGCGCATGGATCGTCTCGCTAGCGTTCTCCATCGGCTTGATTTGCTCCTTATAGCGGCGGGAAGAAGATAACGTTCCGATCCTGTTGTCCGAAGTAACGTAAACCGCCCGCTCAGTCGCTGCCGAGTCATACACATTGCGAATACGGGTGATATTGCTTTCGCCTGCAAATCCATTCACGCCCGCACCGATGCAGACATTGCCACTGCCCGTGAGGTTGAAGCCAGCCGAATCACCGATCGCCGTGTTGCTATCACCATCTACATTGTCTCGGAGCGCCTGGGAACCGATAGCCGTATTGAATTCGCCTGTTGTATTACTGAAGAGGGCAGTCGAACCGACGGCCGTGTTGTCACCGGCCGTTGTGTTGCTTAAAAGCGCGTTATAGCCGATGGCGGTGTTATCGAAGCCGCTGGTGTTGTTAAACAGTGCACCAACGCCGCTGGCAGTGTTGCTATTTCCGTCAATGTTGCCAAACAACGCGAATGTTCCATTGGCTGTGTTTTTAACACCGGTGGTGTTTGACAAAAGCGCACCCGCCCCAGTCGCCGTATTCTGATGTCCGGTGTTGGCAAGGAGAGTTCCGGCTCCGACACCCGTGTTGAACTGACCTTCCTGATTGCTAAGGAGCGAGAACAAACCAACTGCCGTGTTGTACATGCCACTAGTGAGACTAAGAAGCGCGTTTTGTCCTTCTGCTGTATTCCCTCCAGGATAGCCGCCATCTGGTGCCGGGCTAACCGCTTTCGTATTTGGCGAAAGCGCAACCCAGATCAGCGACATGGCGATGAGAAACGCTGAACCTTTTCGTGCTTGCTGATTTTGAATGAATGTTTTCATAGTTGGCAAGTCTTGAAAATTTCCTGCCAGGTTGGCGAGCGAAAAGAGATTGGACGCCTGTGCGTTTGGAGCCAGACGGCTCCAGCAAACTTTCCCAGGCGGACGTCGTCGCGCGCTAAGCTACGCGCTTAATTCAAGCATGCGCCGGATGGGTAACTCTGCCCGCTTGCGCAATGGCTCCGGCAAAGTGATTTCCGGTTCCATGTTCAAGAGAGCGTCATACGCTTTTTCAAGCGTGTTCATCTTCATGAACCGGCATTCGCCACAGAAGCAGTTGTCGGTTGGGCCGGGAATAAAAGTCTTGTTCGGAATTTCTTTGCCCAGTCGATGCAACAGGCCGGCTTCAGTGACGACAATGATCTCACGCGCTGGCGATTCTCTGCAAAAAGTCACCATTTTTTCAGTGGAACAAACTTCATCGGCCAGCATCCGCACGGCGTAGGTGCATTCCGGATGGGCTACGACCGGTGCATCGGGATATTGCTCCCGAATCTTATTAATACTGCGTGCCGTAAACTCGACGTGCACGTAACAGTTGCCTTGCCACAAATCCATTTTGCGCCCCGTTCGTTCCATTACCCACGCTCCGAGATTTTGGTCAGGAACGAAAAGGATATTCCGATCAGCCGGAGCGGCGCGCACGATCTTGTCGGCATTCCCGCTGGTGCAAATCACGTCGGACAACGCCTTCACGCCGGCGCTGCAATTGATGTAGGCGATGACGTAGTAATTCTTGTCCGCGTTCTTTTTCAGAAACTGCGCCAGTTTTTCCGGCGGACACGACTCGGAGAGCGAGCATCCAGCATCAAGATCTGGCAAAATCACCCGC
>JBKPRQ010000045.1:0-15631 GCA_046734635.1 Verrucomicrobiota bacterium | reverse complement strand
TTTAGCAGATCGCGCAGGGTCGGTACGGAACCGTTGTGCAGATACGGCGCCCGCAACCAAACGCCGTCCAGCGGCAGATTGACGTAGCCGAAGGTTTTTCGAAAATGACTGAACCGCCACGGATAACCGGCATAGAGCGTATTCTGCACTGCAGCGAGTTGCTCTGTGTACGAATCAAGCCGGTGAGGGTCGGTTCCGATTTTGTCGATGGGCACTATGTTGCCGACATACTCCCCGTTGAAATCCCGACCGTTGGGGCCGTGGCAACTTGCGCAGTATTGCGCATAAAGCGTTTCACCCTGCGCGCTGAGTTGCTCATTAATCGGAAACGGATATTTGGGTGGCTCTTTGTAGAGCAGCCACTGCTCGATGCGCGCCATTTGTTTCAGATCGATTGTCGGCGGAAAAGCGCCGGTGCCAAATGCCGCGCTTTTGTTACGCTCTTCCATCATGCTGTTGTTACCATCCCAATGTGCGCGGATGTTTTTCTCTTTTCGCAGACCTTGCAGCCAGATCGAGGGCAAATCGCAGAGACCAACCAACTCGCGCGTTTCCAGTTTTTCGAGAGGAAATTCCAAAAGCGTTTTTGCTGGGTTAAACGTGTCGGTGCGGCCGGGACCTGCGTCCGGTTCCCAATCGCCGAAACGGAAATGGCCTTTCAACATGAGTAGCCGTTCGCGCATCAAAGGAATGGCGTAATAGCGCAGGAGAAGGCGATTGATCAGATCATATTTCGCGCCGATCCCTTCCATTTCGGCGAGGATCCGGGGAGCGTTGAAGCGTTGATCTGATGCGCAGGCGAAAATGAAACGCTCGAACGCTTCAAGATCGACAGTGTTCGAAGGCATGCCGGTGTAGACAATGCGCGGGCCCTGCGGGGTGCCGCGAACGGAACCGGCGTGACAAATCGCGCAGTTCAGGAAGACGCGATCAAGTCCTTGCGTGTTGCGGCGTGAAACACCGATCGGCAGGTCCTTACCTGGCTCGTAAAGAAAGCCTAGCGAGGCGTACTCGGTGCCCGGAGTGTACGTTTTCCCGGGCAGATATTCTGGAAACATTTTTGGCAGCACTTTCCAAATCCAATAGGGAATGCCCGATTCCCGCTCGCCGCCAGTCGAACCGTACTTGAAGTGCTCTTCCGAATCCGCGTACATGACCGGATCGTCTCGGGTAAAGCGCCAGGCAAGATACGAAAAGCCAGTTGCGATAAGCGCGGCAGCTACCAGCAAAACAACTCGCCACTTCCAGCGCTGGCTTTTTGCAGATTGATCTCGGGCGTCGGCCATGGGGGCAGACTGCGATTATCCCGACGCCGGAAACTCAAGCGCGAAATCAATCAACCGCTTTTTGCCCAAATAGACTTTGCCCAGGTAAGTGCGTGGTGCCACTTCGCGGATTTCGTCGCGGATCCAATGCGCGAGCAGAGAAGTTTCGGAGTAATCGAGAACGATGCACTCCTTGTTATCGAGCCAGCTGGGCCCTTTATAAACCTTCGCGATGATCGCGTTCAGCCCAAAGGGCAAAATCTTATTTCGCAGAACGCCCTTAGCCGGATCAAAGATCTTTCCCTGCCACGCAAAGTGATTTATAAAATTGGCGATGTCCTCCGTGTAAGTCGTTCCCGGTGCGACGATCGCCGTACCTTTCGCCTCGCCCTTCGGAATTTCGCCGACGGGACTTTGCGTGAAAAGATCGTCGAGCTGCGCTTGCGAGATTTTCAACATTTCAGCAACTGTGACAGCCATATTTTCTCCTTTCGCTGGATGGTATCGATCAAAGCGTCTTCAGATATTCGATCAGGGCGCGTTTATCGTTATCAGGTAAATCCGTGCCAAAATAGTGGCCCTTGTCCTCGACAAAATCGGGGCATTTATTTGCCGCGAGCAGTTCGGGAACCGCCTTAATCAATTCCTCCGAGGCTTGTTCCGATGAAAGATTTTGTGCGCGAATCTTCAGCAATGCTTTGGCGATTTTTGCCTGCAAAACAACCAACTGTCCAAAATCAGGTTCCAAATTAGCGATCAGGTTGATCGGTGTGTCCTTGGGGATCGGTCCAATGTTGATGTAACCATCTTTGTCAGCCAATGCTTGAAGCGGTTTTGGCACAAATTCCTTGCGTAAGTGCAGCGCGCATTCGTTTTGCGTGCGGCAGATAGAAGCCTTGTTCAGTCGCTTTTCCGGCCATAACAATTTCTCCGCCGCATCGTTGAAAGCTTCCATCCGGCCGGCCACCGAAGGGTCACCAGTGAATTTTCCAAGCATGTTGTTGTGCAGGAACGGCGCGGAACTCCAGAGGCTAACGAGTGAAGGCGTTCGGTAAAAACCTGGTGCGACGTTCTTATCTTTCGGCCGGAACTTGATTGGATGGGTTTCGTCCAATGGATTGAAAAACTCCAACTCATCGACAGGCGAAAGTTCCTTGTAAGTCTGCGAGGAAAAGTTGTCCCAGACATGACCGGCTTTGGCGTTCGTCGCAAATGCACGCGCGGAGTTCGTTTCAATTTTGGTCAGTGGATATCGCTTATCGTTTGACAGGAAATTGTTCTCCAGGAAATCCGACGCCATTACCGCTGTGCGAAACCAGGCTTTCCCCTCGCCAGAATGCGAATCGACGTTTGCCGGTGGCTGTTTGCTCGAATGACAAGCCGCGCAGCTCTCTGCGAAAACTTCCTTTCCCCGCGTCATGACCGCCGAATCCGTCGTGATGTAAGCCTTTCCACCAGGGGCGTCGGTGAGATGGAATGGCTTTAAGCGCCGGAAAAATGCCGCAATGTTTGCCAGGCGCTCTTCAGTTGCGCGCCAGAAAACCGAATGCTCCCGAGCATAAGGGATCTCAAACGGTTTTTGCGGAGTCAGTCCAATCAACCGGTTGTGCAATGTCAGCCAGTATTCGGAAAACATGCCGATGTTGACATAGACGCGGATCGTTGCGCCAGCCACGCCGATGGAGTCCGCACCGTCTTTCAACACGTGCGGCACCGGCATCTCCTCTTTTTCTCCAGGCAAAGCGAGTGTGCCCCCTGCCATTTTCTCCGGAACGGCGATACGCTCCCGCTCGGCCAGCAAAAAGATCGGGTTGATTGCGTTTGGATTGTTGAGGTGATCGGTCGCGATCCGGGAAGTATCGGAAGTGCCACGCGGCTGCGTGGCCAGCATTTCATAAAAGAGGCCGCCTTTTTCAACGTTGCAGGCGAAGACTTTTCCTTCGTTGATGTATTGATTGCCAATCGCCGACGCGAGATTTTCCCACCGCGGATTTTCCGGGTCGGATGGCGGATTATCTGGATACGGCGCGATGTGACAGGCGCCACAAGCGACGCCAACGCGATACGGGCGAACTAGCTTGTTGTCGTTGTAATAGGCCTGATCGTTCATGAAACGATCGCCGTCCCATTTCTTGCGTGCCTCTTCGTTGAAGTCCGGGTTTGGAAAAAGCCGAAAACCGAGCACGCCGGATGATTTACCGTAAACAGCCTCGTCAATGCCTGCCGGTTCGGGCTCGACCTGCTCATCGAGCCACAAACCAAATTCGTCCGGCTTGCTCGCGGCGCGAAAGCCAGGTTCGTTTAGCAGGCCCAGAGTCTTGAAACGCTCACCGCGCGGATATTTGCGGCTATCCAGCATCTTTAAGAGATCCATCAGGCCGTAGCTGTCTTGTGCCGCACGATTCCAAAAATGCTGGTTACCCGCACTCCAGAGGTTCCAGGCATTGCGACCCATGACTTCTTCAGGCGACAGATTAATGCCGCCGTCCATTGGTCTGAAAATGTCCGCCGTGATTTGCGGAAAATCCGCAGTGGTTTTTCCAGTCGCTTTGGCCTCGTCAATGGGCTCGTTTTTTTCGCAACCCGAAAACGTCAGAGACAGGCAGGCGCCAAGGCAGATTCCGACCCGGTTGAGACGGAGAAGATCGCGTTTGGCTTGGAGGAACGCCTTCACCGAGGCATCATTGATATCTCCCTTGCGAACCGTCAGGCAAGAGAATTCTGGAAGACGAAATAACGAATTCCGCTAGCTGCACTAGCCTCGGCATAACAACATGGCTGTAGCAGTTGAGCTGAACTAATCTGCCCGCGAAACACGCGAAACAGACGAAAAAGAGCTAACCGGACAACACAAGCGTATGCAGAAATTTTCGCATCTTTCGTGTATTCAGTGGGCAAAATAGCTGCACGTTATTCGACGAATTCCACTTCGACTGGAACGTCGACGTAACCTTTGTTGTTCGCCTCTGCCAGAAACCTTCGGATGGCGTTGCGTCCAACTTCGCCGTAATCGCAAGTAAATTCGTTCACGTACATGCCGATAAACTTCCCAGCGAGGTTCGCATCCATGTCGCGTGCATAGGGAAGTGAATGGCGCACTGCCTCCTCGCGATGCGCCAGGCCGTAGTCGATGCTTTCGTGAATAATTTCGCTGAGATCACGACGGACCGCGGATGGAATATCCTTACGCACAACATTGCCGCCAAGCGGCAACGGCAAACCAGTTTGGTCCTTCCACCATTTGCCAAGATCAACAATTTTCTCGAACCCTGATTTCCCATAAGTGAGCTGCCCCTCATGAATGATCAACCCAACGTCCGCTCGCCCGCTGCGCACCGCATCGAAAATTTGGTCGAACGGCACAATGACATAGTCAAACTCGCCAAGAAAAAGTTGTAGCGCGAGAAACGCGCTGGTCATCGTCCCGGGCACAGCAATCTTCTTACCTTCCAAGAATTCTCGAATTGCCGATTCGGTTTCTGGACCATCGTTGGGCGCTGGGCATTGGGCGTTGGACGTTGGGCGTTTTCTTATGACGATCGGCCCGTACCCGTCCCCCATGCTCGCTCCGCAGGGAAGCAACGCGTATTTGTCTGCAACGTACGCATAGGCATGGATCGAGATCGCGGAAATGTGCAGCTCGCCCCGAAGCGCTCGCTCGTTCAGCGTTTGAATATCTTCCAGGCGATGCTCGAACTGGTACCCGCGCAGATCGATTTTATTCTCGGCCATTGCGTAGAACATGAACGCATCGTCCGGATCTGGAGAATGTCCCAGAGTAAAAATGTTGGCGTGTCTTGTAATTTGTGTCGATTTCTTCATTCAGTATTTGCGTACCCGAGCAGCTTCTCACGAGGAGGCGTCACAGTCATTTCGGCCCTGGTCACTGCCTGCGGCGAGACTGTTGAATTACTCCACGGCGCGGTCCGCACAGCCTGGGGTAGCGCACGGGTCTCGCGTCTTGGCGAGCGCGTCTCGCGATCGCGGATTTTGTTCGCGAGCTTGTATCGTCCGCAAAGTTCATCAAATTGAGCAAAGTCTGTTTCGGCGCGACGCCGAAAGTCCGAGCCGGACTGGCATTAGCGCGCGAGACGCGCGCGCTACCCGTAAAACAAAACAGCCCCGAATTGCTTCGGGGCTGTTTGAAACTTGTTATGCGTGTTTGATCAGTAAGCTTATCGGTTCTCGACCACACGAGGCGTCGGCCTGACCATTTCAAGCTGAGCGCTCACTTTCTGAATTTGCTCGGCTTGCTGCTTGAGCCCTGCGGTCAGAGCCTTGATTTGCCCTTCCTGCAAAGCGATCACTGCCGCTTGTCTTTCAGTCGTGGCCTTCAGCTCCTGCACGAGGTGTTGTTGCTTGAGCTGCGCGTTTAGTGAGAGAGGCGACCCCGCAGGCACTGTGCCAAGCTTGCCGTCCGAATTGACGACAACAGGCAAACCACCGGTTGCCGTTGCACCAAAGATACCGCCGATGTAGCAGTCTGTGTTAAACACGTCGCCAATGCGGATCGTCTCGCTTTCAGCTACCGGTGCCGGCGAAGGAGCCGGGCCGGCAAACGCGCCGATGTAGATGTTGAAATCACCCTCAACGCCCGCACCAGCCGAGTCACCAACGGCTACGTTTCCAGCGCCGCTGACGTTGTCAGCCATCGCGTCAAAACCCATGGCGTTGTTGAACAAGCCATCAGAGTTGGCGCCGAGCGAGTTGAATCCGACGGCGTTGTTTGAATCACCATCGACGTTGGTAAAGAGCGCACCAGCACCAACGGCTGTGTTGGCGTTTCCAAGGCCAGCTCCGCCGAAGTCATTGTTCGCCAGCGCGACATCACCGATGGCCGTGTTGGCCGAGCCGATGACATTGTTGAAAAGAGCGCTCTCGCCAAGGGCGTTGTTGCTGGATCCGGTCGTGTTCAAAAGGAGCGAATTAGCGCCAACGGCATTGTTGAAGGATGAATCGCCTGGGTTGACTGGAGTTGTTTGCGAAAAGAGCGCAAACGCCCCGCAAGCGGTGTTATTGACTCCCGTGCTGTTGGTCAGAAGCGAGCCTACGCCGACCGCTGTATTTTCAATTCCGGTGTTGAGCAGAAGAGTCCCGGCTCCGATACCTGTGTTGAAGCTAGACGCACCGTTGCTTAGGCCCGCCAAGAAACCAAACCCTGAGTTATAAAAACCGGTTGTCCCTGAAAGCGCACCTTGGCCATCCGCCGTGTTGGTGTTCGCAATACTACCCGGGTCCGGTGTGTTTGGCTGGACTGCTTGCGTTTGCGGCGAAAGCGCAAAGCAAACCAGAATTAGCGGGATGAGAAGGAACCCGCGCCGAAACGGCAGCGAGCGAGCCGGATCTCGTCCGCATGAAACTATCGTTTTAAGTTGATTGAGTGGATACATGGATTTTGTGTGTTCTTTCTCTCCCGGTGTTTCGTTTTTTTTGTGGATTATCAGGATCCTGACAGACAAAGAACCTACCGGGTAAAACTCTTGGTCTGTTTCGGAGCCAGAGGCGCGTGATACCAAATTCCGGTTTTCGGTGTCAATACATTTTTTTTGAACTTTTTTCAGTAGAATGGAATTTGCCCACTAAACATACCAAAAATGCGAAAATTTTATCTGGCGCTCCTCCTGCGAGATTGGCTTTTCTCTGTCTGTTTCGTGTGCTTCGTGGGCTCTTGAACTGATTGCTGTTTGCGTTCAACGGACTGTTCCCGTAGCCTCAGCCGCATGGCACGGTCTGGTCTGGGCAAGGGCCTTGGCGCATTGATAGGCACTCCATCGGCGGCGACCCGCGCTGATATCGGCGAGCCGGGCGAAAGAGTGCATCAGATCAATTTGGTCAAGATCGTCCCTAGTGCGCTGCAACCGCGCAAGGATTTCGCCCGCGAAGCCCTGCAGGAATTGATCGATTCGATTCGACAACACGGCATCATTCAACCGCTGATTGTCCGCGAGCTCGCCACGGGGAGTGTCGCCGCGGCGACCGGAGCGGGCGCCCGATTCGAATTGATCGCCGGCGAACGCCGATGGCGCGCGGCACAGGAAATCGGCCTTACCGAGGTGCCGGCAATAATTCGAAGCGCAAACGACCTGGAGGTCCTCGAATTATCGTTGATCGAAAACCTGCAACGCGCCGATCTGAACGCAATCGAGGAGGCCCAGGGCTACGCACGGTTAGCGAATGAATTTGGAATGCGACAGGAAGACATCGCGCTCAAGGTTGGACGCAGCCGCGCAGCAGTAGCCAACGCCCTGCGGCTTTTGGATCTCCATCCGCAACTGCAAATCTGGCTCGCGCAGGATTTGCTTTCCGTGGGGCACGCCAAAGTGCTGCTGGCATTGAAAGCGCCTGAGGAACAGCTCCAGGCTGCGGAAGCTGTTCTGCGTCGCAATGCCACCGTGCGCGGTACCGAGCGGCTGGTTGCTCGTTTGCTTGGAGTCGGCCGTTCACGTCGAAGGTCCCGGCGCACCGGGGGCGAACCGACCATTGCGCCAGCGGCAGTGAAAGATTTGCAGAATCGCCTGCAAGAACATCTCGCTACGCACGTCACCATCCATCATGGAGAAAAGCGAGGCCGGATTGAAATCGAGTACTACGGGAACGACGATCTTCAGCGGATTGTGACCGCACTGGGCCTGGCGCCAGAGTAACGGAGTGGTGGAGCGTTGGAGTATTGGAGTGATGAACTCGGCGCATCGAACAGTACTCCATTACTCCAGTACTCCATTACTCCTGCTTGTCTTCACCTTTGGTTGTGCATGCTCGCTACGCGGGTCGGAGGCAAAAATTTGGGACGAGATCTCGGGTCACAAAGCTTTCGCGCACGTTCAACAATTGGTCGATTTCGGGCCGCGCCCGTCTGGATCCGAAGCGATTGAAAAATCCAGGCATTACATTGAGGACCAACTCCACCAATCGGGGTGGCAGGTAACGCGACAGGCATTCAGTGACGACACCCCGCGAGGAAGGATCCAGTTTGTCAATTTGATTGCCAATTTTCGCGGCCAGGCGAAGGCGGCGCCCGTATTTTTGTTGTGCTCGCATTACGACACGAAAACGTTCGACACCATAAAGTTCGTGGGGGCTAACGACGGCGGGTCGAGCACAGGCCTGCTCCTGGAACTAGCGAGAGTCATCGCGCAGCATCCAAATCTGGCTGCGAAAATTGAGCTCGTGTTTTTCGATGGGGAAGAAGCATACGACCATTTTTCGGAGACGGACGGCTTGTACGGAAGCCGCTATTTTGCCAGACAACTCTCAGCGAGCGGCGCCAAACAATTCCAAGGCGGGATCCTGTTCGACATGGTTGGGGATCATTCGCTCGACGTCACGCTGCCTGCAGATTCGCCTCCGGAAATAGCGCGAGACATCTTTGCGGCGGCGGAAGCGCTGAAGCTGCGAAGCTCTTTTACGTATTTTGATCGCGAGATGATCGACGACCACTCACCGCTAAATGCTATCGGCATTCCCACGATTGACGTGATTGATTTTGATTATCCTTCCTGGCATACCGCCGGAGACACAATCGATAAGATTAGTCCTAAGAGTCTCCAGATCGTTGGATCAGTCGCGCTCTATTACTTGTCCGAGTTCGCACTGAAACGTTGAACTGTTGAATCGAATTCGGCAGACCTGCTCAATTTCTGCATTGCCTCAGGTCGGTTTTCCCGGCAGTTTAATTATGAGCTGCTGCCTCAATGGAGCGCCCGAAGCCTATGTCGCATGCAACGCGCAAAAACATCGGTGTAATCGGACTTGGGATTATCGGTCGCGGCATAGCCGGGAATCTGCGGCGGAAAGGTTTCCCGGTTTACGTTTGGAACCGGTCGCCGCGTTCTGTTCCCAATTTTGTCGGATCGCTCGGGGAGGTAGCCGAGATTTGCAATTACATTCAGATCTTCGTTTCAGATGACGACGCTCTGTTGCAGACCGTCCAACATCTGGTTGAAAAGCTTACCCCGCGCCATCTTGTTCTTGTGCATTCAACAGTTGCTCCGGATTCAATGCGTGCAGCGGCTGAAATAGTCGAACGTCGCAAGGCGCGGTTCGTCGAGGCGCCATTTACAGGGAGTAAAACTGCAGCCGAAAACGGTGAGCTTGTTTATTATGTGTGCGGTGACGATGCGGCACTGAAGGAGGCGCGTCCGATCCTCGAAGCCAGCAGTAAAGAGATCATCGAGATCGGACCGACGATTGGCCAGGCGAGCGCGATCAAGATTGCAACCAACATGATCACGGCCGCAAGCGTCCAGGCAGCTGCTGAAGCGCTGGCGCTTATTCAAGCTTTGGGTTTGCCGTTGGAAAAGTTCATCGAGGCAATGCGCAGTAACGCCAGTCATTCGACGACTCTCGCGATGAAACTGCCCAAAATACTGAGCCGTGATTTTGAGCCACATTTTTCTGTTAAACACATGTTGAAAGATATGCAGATCGCTAACCAGATCGGATTGTCGAACTATCTCGATCTGGGTGTGACGGCCGCTGCTCGCGACCAGTTGCTCGAGCAAATGCACTGGGGCCACGGAGACGACGATTATTCAGTAGTAGCGCGAAAATATTTGCACGAGCCTGCACCGGTTGCTGGTGAAGAATTGCAACTGGACGATGAAGATCAGCCGGCGAACGCCAGCGAATTGATCGCAGGTTCAGCCGAAGTGGAGAGTCAGCCACAGCAAGACGCGACTCCGGAGGTTTCGCCCGTGTCATCCGTCCGTTTGGCAAGTGGTGGAGCCGCTAACGAAACAACACGATTGCGTCCGGGGTTTTTCAAGCAGCTGCTGAGCCGGCTGTCATCCGGGAAGGAATGACGCCACGTTCCGAAACCGGACAGGCGATCATTGTCGACCTTTCCAAACGCGCAAAATTTCGTGTCGGCGGAGCGGACCGAGTTCGGTTCCTCAACGGGCAAATCACGAACGATCTGCGCAAGGCGAATGAAACGTCCGCAGTCGAAGCGTGCATTCTCAATGCAAAGGGGAAAACAGATGCACACATTTTTGTTACCGCGTCGGGGGAATCCTTTTTGGTCGATGCGGCCATAGATCTTCGGGAAAAGCTTAAACTCCGGTTGGACCGCTACGTGATTGCCGACGACGTACAGATTGAGGACGTCGCGGATCAGTTTTCGCTTTTTCACGTGCTGTCACAACAGGCCCCCGCGGTCGAGGCTGGGCAGATTATCTCTGTGCGCCGCTTCGCCGAGCCGGGATGGGACATATGGATCGATGCTGCGCAGCATGACGCGTTGTTACAGGAATTATCCTCGCGATGGACCCTGTGTGATTCCGACGCCGCTGAGGTCATGCGAATCGAGCAGGGAATTCCGCGCTGGGGACGCGAGTTGACGGAGGAGATCATTCCAATTGAAGCCAATCTGGAACAGCGAACGATCGATTACCAAAAAGGTTGTTACATCGGTCAGGAAGTGATCTCGCGAATGAAAATGTCTGGCCAGACGAACAAGCGATTATGCGGACTGGTTTCGCTGGACAATATCCCGCTTCAGTCAGGAATGAAACTTGTCTCTCCTTCAGCGCCCGGAAAGGAAGTTGGCTGGCTTACGAGCGCCACGCGCAGCAAGACACAAGAGATTGCCCTCGGATACATGAAGCGGGGTTTTAACAGCGATGGTACAAAACTCGGGGCGGTCAAAGGGGGCGACCTTGGGTCGGAAGCATCTCAGCCAATTCCAGTCAAAGTGGTTTCGCTTCCGTTTGCCTAAAAGGGTTAATTCATTCAGCCAATTGCCTTAGAAAACCCTCGGTCTCCCCTGTCCTTGCAAGGACGAGGCAGCTTAGATAATGCCGAACTCTTTGGACACGCCGTTACCCTTGCCGAGGCATTGCTTTTCGATTTCCTCATTAGCATGGAAACTCAATTAACCTGGTATGGGCACGCCGCTTTCAAAATCAAAACGGCTACGGGAAAGATTTTGCTGATCGATCCCTGGATAACCAATCCAGCGTTCCCAAGTGGCAAGGATGAGCTCGCCGGCCTCGATCGTGTTGATCTTATTTTCCTGACGCACGGGCACGGCGATCATGTCGGTAATACAGTCGAGATCGGAAAGCGCACAGGCGCGAGTCTGGTTTCGAATTTCGATCTCAACGCGGCGATTGTTTCAGTACTAGGTTACCCGGAAGGACAGGCGGGGAATGAGACAACTGGCCATCTAGGAGGTCAGTTATCGCTGCTTGATGGCGAAGTAAAAGTGCAGTTCGTCCCAGCATGGCACGGTTCGTCGATTGAAAAAGTAAACGCTCCTCCTGTTTACGCTGGCAATCCGACGGGGCTGATCATCACGCTACGCGATGGTCCAGCAATTTATCACACGGGAGATACAGACTTGTTTTCCGACATGGCGCTTGTGAAACGATTTCACAGGATCGACGTCATGCTGGTTTGTATCGGCGACCACTTTACAATGGGACCAGCTCGGGCCGCCGAAGCGGTAAAGCTAGTGGATCCCAAAAACGTAATCCCGATGCATTACGGAACGTTCTCGGTGCTAACGGGCACGCCCGAGGCATTTAAAGCCGAACTGAAAAAGCGGAAGGCAAAGTCCAAGCTGCGCGTGATGGAGAGCGGGGAAACAATTACATTGCTGTAGCCGCTTCGCTGGGCGAAGCGCGACGTTGATCAGTTTGGCAACCGCGCGTTGCGCCGCCCACAGGACAAGGGGTACAGTTCATGCGACCACAGCACGTTCTCAGATCGAATAGGAATTCACCAATGCCAGACCGGGAAAATGGGATCAGTGTGGGGGAGCGGCTTACAAACGGTGTACCTCAAGCTCTGAGCAACGCCGCCGCGACATTCGTTGATTCGCTGAAAATCAATTCAATCTCGGAGAAGTTTCGTCGCGGCCGGAGAGTCGTGATCAAGCGACGCAACATTTATGGCGAACAGTTGGCCGACCTCGCGAACTTGTACTTTCGCATGTCAGGCATCCCGATCCGCTTCTGGAGCAAAGCCGAAGAGTGGCAGCGCTGGGAAGCGAACTGTTTTCGAATGCTCAATGGCGATCGCTTTCGCGTTTCTACCTCCGGCACGAGAACAGTTTGCATGGAGAAACTGCCTGGGAAAAGTCTTTGGGAGCACTTAAACGAAGGAACGCTCACACGGCGGATGTTGGAGGCCGCCGGCACCGAACTTCGGCGCGCGCATCAATTTCGGAGCAACGAATTTCACGGCCCCTGGTCACATGGGGATTCGACTGCGACAAATGTCATTTACAACCACAAAACTGGCCGGGCGCGATTGATTGATTTCGAGATCGTCCATGACCGATCCCTTCCGGCAAAAACGCGGCACGCCGACGATTTGCTCGTCTTTCTGTTGGACATCATTGCGGTCGCTTCTAGTCGGCAATGGCTCTCTTTTGCGCTTTCCTTTCTCAATGCGTACGGCGATCCAGTTGTTATCGTCGAACTGACAAACCACCTGGCCGTGCCCGGGGGGATTGCATGGATTTGGTGGGGAGTTCGCACCAGCTTCAGCAATCCGGCCAAAGTAAAACAGCGCCTTGAACGGATTCGCGACGTTACCGCTAACCTGGCACACTACCGTGCGTTTGCGACCAAACGCGCACGCCCGCGCCAAAGACGACGCGCTTCAATGAACTGCCAAGTGATGAGCCCCGGGATGCCAAGTCCGATTTCTCTTGCGCGCGCAACCAGCGAAAGAGCAAAAGCGCCGTCGCCCGGGATGCCGAGCAAATTGCCGACCACAACATAGCCGCCTTCCTGCACTCCCAGGCCCGCGGGAACTGCAAATGCCGCTGATCGAATCGTAAGGACGGTACTTTGGAGTATGAGCGCGTCGACAAAGGACGCCGGTAAATCGAGCGCCCAAAGGGCCAGCCAAATTTCGCCTGAGCCCACGATCAGGGAAGCCATCGTCCAAAAACTACAGCCGACCACTCCACTTCGCCGCGCGTACAGCGACCGGACGGTTCGATCCAGCGTATCGCCGCCCTGCACCAGGGATTGCCAATCCGAGGAACCGGCCAGACGCGAAATGACGCGAGCGACAAAACGGAAGATTCCGAGGCGCTGGACAAAATAAAAACCAGCGAAAGCAAAAAGCGCGACCACTACTCCTATCAAAGTCGGACCAACGAAACTGGTCTTTCCCGTTCGCTCAACAAGTAAAAATAGTCCCAGCAAAGTAAGCCCGGCCTGAATAAAAATACCGAGCGTGATGTCCACGAGCACGGTTCCCGCCGCCAGCGGCAACGGCGCGCCGCGGATCGCCGCGAGGCGAGCCCGAACTATGTCCCCGCCGACGGCGGCAGAAGGAACAAGTGTGCTAACCGATTCACCTATCCAGCGCATCCAAAACAGTTGAAGAAGCCGCGGACGATCGGATTTGGGAAAGAGAACGCCCCAGCCGATCGTGTCTAGGAAAATTGGAATCAGATGGTACACAACGACGCCAAGAATTGCCCATTCTGCCGTTGCAAACGCATCCCAGACTTGGCTGATACCCTGACGAACCAGCAGCCCGGTGAAAAGCGCGGCGCCGGCGAGGCCAAACAGCCACGCAGTCAAATGTAGTTTGCCCACTCCTTTCATCGCCTGTTTGAGAGCAATTCGGGCCGAGGCCAGAAGATGGGCCTATCTCCTTCAAAAGAGATAGCCAAATCGCGCTGGAGCGCGTGGCGGACCCCGGGTTACCTCGGGAGACTCTGCGCGGGTTTTTCTGCCGGTTCTACGCGTACCAAGGCAGGCTCGCTAATAAGAGGTAAGCCAGCAGTTGAAACCATCCGTACTCGCATTGGCTTCGTGGCAAATAAACAAAACGCCAGCCAGATAATTCCAAAAAAGATGGCCGCAAGCACATCGGTCAGAAAATGCGCACCTAACGCAATACGACTGAACCCCACCAGAGCGACAAGGCATACGGCGCCGAAAATCGATAACAGCCGCCAGTGGCGCGCCTTGAGGCAGGGCAGAATAAAAAGCAGAAGCTGCCCGTAAAGAAGAGTAGCCCCAATGGTGTGGCCGCTGGCAAAACTATAACCAGACCAGTCGACAAACGGGCCATCAAGAAAAGGCCGTTGCCTGTGAACGAGAATCTTTATCCACTCATTCAGAAGCATGCCGCCGGGGACAGCGACAATCAGTGTCACGAGGGATGGCCACCATCGTTTCCATGCAAAAAACAATACCAACGCAAACATAACAATTCCGACCCACTCTCCGGAACCGAAGTCAGTGAACGCGTGCAGCACAGCCACAAATGCCGGCGTGAGTCGCTCGTGGAACCATTTCGCAAGTTCGTGATCAGGGCCTCCAAGTGGATTGGCCATTGCAAGCGGTGCCACAAAATTCTGGGGGAGAAAAAGTGCGTTTGTCACAGAAGAAACGATCCAGTTTATCCCCGAAGAAACGCTAGTCAACTAATTACGTAAATAGGCCCAAATTGTCGGGCCAAGCCGCCACTAGAAAGGGTCCGGAAAATGTTCGCCAAAACCTAACATTCCGGAAATAGTCCTTGCTAAAATATCTTCTGTCCGATACATCGGTTTCACGCTCCTCATCCGATATGTCCGTAGCCGGGTCGCCTTAACTCCACCATGAAAACCGTTCGCAGGTTCTTTGTTTTCCTATGCCTTGCGTCTGCGACGTCAACATTCGCCGGACCGCCAACTTTCGAAGCCCAGCCTTCGCCCACGCCGGCGGATGAAAATTCGCGCAATCTTTTTTATTACGAAACAACCTACACGTTCGGTAGCGACTTTCAGGAATCGAAACTCGGTGATGGTGACTCGCTTTATAACAACTTTACCTACGACCACCGTTTTCATTTGACTGGCAAATGGTACTTCCGCGCCGGCGTCGAATACGAGCGCTATGATTTTGGTGGAACCGATAATGGATTACCGGATCATCTCCAAGGTGTATACGCTCACTTGGCCGTGGAGTATGTGGTGAAGGATCACGCCGGGATAAGCGTTGAGATCGATCCAGGCGTTTATTTTCAAGACAGCATCAGTTGGGACGCTGTCGATGTTCCGGGGAAAGCTTATGTCACGATACCATTAAAAAAAGACAAGGTTTTCGCCACGATCGGGGTAGGCTGGGGAGCCTTTCAAGATCCGGTTGTCGCCCCGGGTGGCGGCATTACCTGGCTTATTAACGACAAACTGCGCCTTCAAGCTGTCTTTCCGAAACCGGCGCTAGTTTACCAGGCTAATGACGATTGGGAGTTTCGGATCCTCGGCGAACTTAACTATCTCAGCGCTCGCACCGATGACGTCGTGACGACTGAGCGGAAACTTCAAGTTCACGACGCGGTCGTGCAATACAGCGAATATCGCGCGGGTGCGCAGGTGGCTTATTCGGGTATTAAGTACTTGAACCTCATTG
>JBKPRQ010000044.1:0-10663 GCA_046734635.1 Verrucomicrobiota bacterium | reverse complement strand
GAAATGCTGGATGGCGAGTCGCAAGGTTCGCCACCCGGCTTCGGCGTCTGCCGAAACCGCGAATGGGCAGCGGATCTGGCTGGCCCGGTGTTTGCAATCGCCAGTCTAAAATCGAAAATTCAAACGGACCTGATTCAGTTGCTGCGATTCCCGCAACGAAATCGCACCATGTGATGTCACGTTCGTTTACGAAGACGCGGATTCGTTTATTGAGTTGAGGCGAAAGCTAAAATTCTATTTTCGAGTGCGCGGCTGGCCAGATTCATCGAATTCTTCCAAGGCCGCCTTGAGATTTTCTTTGGCCTGTTCGTCGCCCTTATCCGCCGCCAGCTTCCACCGTTTGATCGCCTCGCGTGCGCTTTTTTCCACCCCGGTTCCAGTCCAATAACAGGCGGCAAGATCCGCCATCGCGTAGCTGCTTCCTTTGTCGGCGCCTTTACGAAACCAGCTCACTGCAGCCGCATCGTCCTTTGAAACGCCGCGACCGTTGTGATACAACCCGCCAATGTTACTATCGGCATCGCCATCACCTTGATCCGAAGCTTTCCGGTACCATTTCATCGCTTCGGTTGCATCTTCCACAACGCCTTCCCCATCTCTGTGTGAAAACAAAAGGTGTAAAGAGCAGCAAAAATTTGAGGAACTTCATAGCGAATTTTGTCAATTTGAGAACGCCTCGATTTCAAGGCAGGCCCATTTTCCGCGCCGTTTGCAATCCGCAGTCCGCAATCTACAGTCCGCAGTTGTTCTTTCGGGGGCATAGCTCAGTTGGTAGAGCGCCAGCTTTGCAAGCTGGAAGTCAGGGGTTCGAATCCCCTTGCCTCCAAAGCCTCGAGGCGTGGAGCGAAAATTTAACAGCCAGGCACATTTTCGGATGCACTAGCGGGAGCGTAATCGCCTTGCCTCCAGTCCATTTTTGATTTGCGATTTTCGATTGTCGATTTAAGTAGATGCGCAGTTCAAAATCGAAAATCGGCAATCGAAATTCGAAAATTTCCGCGGCGAAGCCGCAACGGGCCTGTAGCTCAGTTGGTTAGAGCATGCGCTTGATAAGCGCAGGGTCACTGGTTCGAGCCCAGTCAGGCCCACTCCCATCTTCAGGTGCTCAAAACTGGAAATAAACGAAGGGCACCTGGCCGGTAGCAGGGAACAACTCAAGCGCCAGAAATGCACACACATATGCTGGAACTTGAATGCGTGCCGGTTGAAGCGCTAGACGATCAATAAACTGAGTCCGCTCCTGGGCCACCGCCAGAAATAACGAAATAAAAATGAGCGCGATCGTTCCGGTTGTGAGCAGGAACTCACCAGGCACGTTTTGAAAACCAAATAACGCGCCTAACACGTATCCGGTCCCCTGGAGCGTCCTCGGGCGAAAGAAGGCCATGCTTACGGTGCATGAAAGAAACATCAGCCCAATGCTAAATGGCACGAAGTAGCGTTTTCTCATAACGTCGGCAATTGTTGTCCCCTTCGCCGCTCGATCGAAGAGTCGGTACCCAACCAGCAGCACGCCGTGGTACGCGCCCCATGCGACAAATGTCCAGTTCGCTCCATGCCACAAGCCCACGAGTATCATGACAATCATCAGGTTCCGGTACAATCCAAACCGCCCTTTTCTTCCCCGACTGAACGGCATAAATAAGTAGTCTCGGACCCAGGTGGAAAGAGTTATGTGCCACCTCTGCCAAAAGTCGGGCGGATTTCTGGCCAGGAAGGGACGTGCGAAATTAAGTGGGAACTCAAAACCGAGCAGCTTGGCGCAACCGCGTGCAATATCGGTGTAACCGGAGAAGTCGAAGAAAACCTGCATGAAGAAGGCGATGCAACCCGACCATGCAGCCAGCCAGCCCGGGTGCGCCGTCGGATCATTGAAATACCTATCAGACACGACGGCAAATCGATCGGCAAATACCATCTTTTTGATCAGACCGGATAGAACAAGAATAATCCCGCCTTGCACCATGATCGCCGCAGGACGACGCCAGAATTGGATTTGAGAGATAAACTGCCGCGCCCGAATGATTGGGCCCGCAATAAGATGAGGAAAAAATGCGATGAACAGCGCGTAGTCGGCGAAATTTCGCACCGCCTTCATCTTCCCCCAGTAGACATCGATCGTGTAGGAAAGACTGGCAAAGGTGTAGAAGCTGACGCCTACAGGCAGGATGATTTGCAAGACAACCGACGACTCAGGCACGCGAAGCAGCGCAGCGAGCGAGCTCGCAAAGAAATCGTAATACTTAAAGAAGCCAAGAATGCCGAGGTTAACTACGAGACTAACAATAAGTAACAGTTTCTTGCGGGGACCACTGGTTCTTTCCAGCAGAATTCCGAGGTAGTAATCAACTATTGTCGAGGTAAGGATCAACACGATGAATCGTGGATCCCACCACATGTAAAACATGTAACTCGCACCCAGGAGTAAGAACTTGCCGATGCGAAACGGGACGCTGTAAAACAGCGCCGCCACGATCAAAAAGAAGATCCAGTATTGAAAGCTGTTGAATAACATAGGATCGCTCGATCGATACTTATTTGGCTTCGTCCACTCGCCTGTCACTCGAACCATCAGCGCTGGAACGATTAACTTTCGAGAAGCGATCTGTTGCTACGCTTGTGTTGAAGCGAACGCCTCCATTTGAATCGGCCGAACGCAGGCGCCCTACTAATTCGGCCACCAGTGTTTCAGTAAACCGTTGCCGCCCCTTTGCGTTAAGGTGGTAACCATCAAAGTAATATTCGGGTGTCTCAAGAAAATCGAACGTTTGTTCGGGGAGCGAAAAAACGGATTTCTCAGTCGTGACCGTGGGAAAAACAGCGTGGAACGTCATGGAAGCTCCCGGGAGTCCGGCAAACGGACCGCGAGGTACGGGCGTAAGGATGATCTCAGTCGGACTGGCCGAATAACGATTCAGAATTTGCTGGATCCCGTCGCGCTGCATTCGCAGGAAATCCTGTGTCTCCGACTGAGACGGCTTGACCAGACTATCTCTGATGGCGTCTCTTTGGGCCTCGCTCAATCGCGATGGAAAAGTCACCTGACCCGTCTTGGGATCGTAGGAAGTGCCGACGATATCGTAATCCCTGCCTTTATAAAGATTGCGCGATTGAAGTTTCTTTGGCTCTCGTTGAAGGGTCCGAATACGCGCGATGGGATGTTCGAGAAAATCGACTACATCGCTCTGGAATGCCGAGCCTCGCAGTATGCATGCTGTAAATGCTCTGAAGCGCCCCGACCACCGCTGAAAAGCGGACGCAAAGTTGAAGCAGTCTCCGTAGCGCAACAGTGGAGCTGCCATGGAAATTCTCAGATGGTCAGCGCTGTTTGGTTCAAAGCCGATGCCATACGGAACCACGATCGCCAAATAGCGGCGTCTCGTAGGATCGACCTCTCGGAGCATATAGTCCCATATGTTCACGGCGGCAGCTGGTTCCGCGAGATTCACAAACTTAAATCCATCGATCGAGCTGAGTTTATCGGCCACCGCAGCCGAAAATCCCTCTGCCATTCGCGAATCTCCCAGAACCAGCACCTCTTTGAGCCCCGATGAGACGCGATCCTTTTCGGCTTGTGTGATGGCTGTGATTCGTCCCGCGTAAGACTCCGGCGCCAGGATCGACGTGTACAAACGCGTATGAAAAATTACGCCATCGACACAAACGAAGGCAGCGAAGCCGAGTATTAGATTTCGCGCAACGTGAAGAGCGTGAGGCGAAGTGGCCGGCTCAAGCGGAAATTTCGCACGCACCGGTCCTGCCGAGATCGTATAAAGCCCGGCATACAAAACTGCGATGAGCGCGGCAACCAGCAGCCAGCGCAGTTGAGTGTGAGACAATCCGGCGTGTTTAGAAAGAGTCTCGGGTTCTGCGTTGACTCCCGAAACGTTTACTGTGGCGAGCAATGTCCGTCGCTTAGCGTCTCCGTAGAGTTCGAAGACGTAATTTCCTTTGCGAATCCATGAAATAACACGGCTACCTTCCTTACCCTTAGCGACAAGGAGCGGCGGTCGACCATTCGCCGTCACGAAAACGAAACCCATCGATCCATCGCCTGTATTCCAGGCAATATCGGTGCTGGCGGGAGCATCGCTGACTTTGACGCGCTCTGGCATAGCTGTGAGCTTGGGCGTTTCTCTGGCGTCGATGCCTCTTCCGCCCTGTTGCGCGGCGCTTTTTGCGATAGAGGGCGATCCCAGGAAGACGGAAAGCCAAATCGCCAGCCCAGTAAATATCGATAAAAGATTCGCCACGACCCGCGGTCTGACCGTAACAGATAATGACGAAGGATTGCCCGTAAATCTTTCTATCATGAAGCGAACGTTAGGATTTCCAGGTGCAACGCTGCTAGTGACGATTCAACCCGCTGTCTAACCTGGTATGGTTGCTTCTTCCCAGGAAGCGCATTGGAAAATTTGAAGTGAGAACCAGAACAGATGTAATCCTTCAACTGCGATCCGCATTCACGCTGATTATTTCATTAACTCTCATGGAAAGGCAAGCCGCAGGCGCAGCGTCCTCAAAAATGATGCTTGCACCCGCACCGCTCGGCGGTCCGTGCCGTTTCAATCCTGACTGAACAGGTCATCCCGAAAATCGCACCGATTAACAGCCCGAGAATTGCACCGGCACCATCGATCAGGACGTCCGTGACCAAAGCGCCGCGTGAGGCAACGAACGTTTGGTGAAATTCGTCAGTGGCAGCCACAAACAAGCAGATGCCCAGGACGCTTAGATAGAGAATTGGTATTGAGCGCTTGAGATTTGTCATGACGATCCCAGCTCGAAGCAGAAGGAGCGCCAGAACAGCGTACTCGCTCATGTGCGCGCACTTTCGAAAGAAAACATGAATCGATGCAAGCGTCGCTGGCGAGATATCCGCTTTGAGCCAGCGCAAAAACGGGACAATGAACCGCGACGTGTGCTCGGCTGACATCAGATCGGTCGAACCGAGGAAAATCACGCCGAGCCAGACAAGTACAGGAAACCAATTCTTGAGAAACGATTTCATTCAGACATCAAAAACCAGAGATCGGGATCAGCAGCAGCAAACGCCGAACATCCAACACCGAACATCGAACGTCCAATGGGTGGCAAGCAATGCGGGCGATCACCGTTGTTAATTGAGCGTTGGACGTTGGGCGTTGGGCGTTGAACGTTTGCTGCCGTCATGCCCCAATCCGCAGTCGCTCGTGCCCTCACCTTTCAGCCTATTTTCATGGAACGCGTGTGGGGCGGACGGCGTCTTGAATCGGAGTTCGGAAAAAAATTGCCGCCCCAACGACCAATCGGGGAATCATGGGAAATAGTAGATCGCCCCGAAGCACAGAGCATCGTGCGCGAGGGACCGCTAAGCGGGAAAACTTTGCATGAGTTGTGGACTCAATATCGGGAAGAAATCTTCGGAGACGTTCCCGATTCGTCACGTTTTCCACTGCTACTAAAGCTTCTCGATGCACAGGAGAAACTTTCGCTGCAAGTGCATCCGCCGGAGAAGGTCGCCGACAGGTTAGGAGGCGAACCGAAAACTGAGTTCTGGTACGTTGCTGCGGCCGATCCAGGGGCTGAGATTTATCTCGGATTTCGTGAATCGATCACGCGAAGCCAGTTTGAGAAGGCGCTCCGCGAAGGAACAGCAGCCGATCACGTTCAGAACATTGCAGTCAAATCGGGGGATGCCGCATTCCTTCCATCCGGACGTTTTCATGCTTTGGGCGCCGGTAATTTGCTGATCGAAATCCAGCAGAACAGTGACACAACGTATCGCGTGTTTGATTGGAACCGTGTAGACGATACGGGCAGGCAGCGTCAGTTACACATCGATCAGGCGCTTCAATCCATCGATTTTGACGATGTGCGGCCAGGATTAGTGCAACCCGAAGGCGAACTATTGTTGCGTCACAATTTATTTGAGATCCAGAAATGGAATCTCGATTCGCCGCGCGAGATCGCTCCTCGCGGTCAATTCGCGATCGCCTGTTGCCTCACCGGCTACGTCCGCTGCGTCAATGTTGATCTCAGGCCGGGAGAATTTTTCCTGATTCCGGCCCAGTTGCAGGACCGACAGCTACATCCGCAAGATAAAAGGACGACGTTGCTGCGCGTGACTATCCCGAGACTGTAGCGGCGCTCTGCGAGCACCGAAGCCAACGAAAGCAACGGGGTCAGACACGCGCCGCCATAATCCAAACGCGCGGCGCCGGCTCATGATTCTTAACCGGAATCGCGTTCATCTCCTGCGGCTGCTTGGTTTGTTCGTGCGCAGTTGAGGCAACAAAAGTTCCGGCTCCGCACAAAGCGAAGCACAGCAGGACGATTGCGATTTTCAGTGTGAGCGGCATGAATCGGCCTCGGTTTGCCCTTCACTGCAGAGCTTCTCCTAATCGGCGCAAATAAGTAAAGCTGTAAATTCCCGTGCTGTGTCCGTCAGCCCAACGCGGCTGCAATGCGTAACCGCCTACGAAATCGAAACCGGTGAGTCGAAAACTCTCGTCCGTATAAGTTACCTGCGGACGCGAGATATTACCGAGCACGTCAGGTTCGCCACCGCATCCTGCACAGGGACATGCGCGGCGCAGCGCCTCCATCGTAAAAAAAGATTCCAAGCCGTCATTCCACGAGATCGCAAGCTCGTCTCCGATCTGCTGAATATTCGTTGGTTCCAGCCGCATTAATTCTTTTGCCGTCTAGGTCGCTCGCCGAAAATCGCCGTACCCACTCGTACGAGTGTTGCGCCTTCCTCAACGGCGATCCAAAAATCCTGTGTCATGCCCATCGAAAGGTGTGGAAGTCTCAAGGCGAATTCTTTCTCGAGCGAATCGCGAAGTTCGCGTAGCTGCACAAAATATTTTCGTGACGATTCCGCTTCGTCCACCAACGGCGGAATGCACATGAGTCCTTCGATCGACAATCGCGGTAGCTCAAGAAGTAGCTCCATTTCGGCTCGCACGGCCTTTGCCGTGAAACCAAATTTACTTCCCTCTCCCGCGACGTTTACTTCCAGCAACACACGCGGCTGGCCACCCTCTTCGACCGCGATTCGGTTGATTTCTTGCGCCAGCGTCAATGAATCGACACCGTGAAAAAGTTCGAACAATGGCAGCGCGTGCCGAATCTTGTTTTTCTGAAGGTGTCCTACGAAATGCCAGCGCAAGTTTGATGGCAGCTCTGGAATTTTCGCACGAGCTTCCTGGACGCGGCTTTCGCCAAAAAGTGTTTGCCCGGCCTCGACTGCTTCGCGAATTCTCTCCGCCGGATGAGTCTTAGAAATTGCGACTAACTCGATTTCGTTTTCTGACCGACCGGCTCTCGCAGCTCCTTGCGTGATTTGCTCGCGAACGCGCTCAAGATTTTCGGAAATCGAGATCATACATAATTTTAGGGCAGGAGCTTCGTCTGCCAATGAAAATCAAGGAGGCGCGGTTCCGATCCGCTCTAGATAACCTTCAGTGGAACAAGGGCACCGCCATTTCTTGTCATTATTTGCTCGCCAATTAGAGCGCGGCCCGGCAGAACCAGCGGATATGAAACCCTACTCACTTCTTCTAGGAATCATTGTTGTGGCGATTGCTTGGTCCAGCGTGCTCGGACAGGACAAAACCGCCATCCAGCCTAATGCGAGCGTACTCAGCATCCTTCAGGGCAGTGCGGGCAAAGCTGTCGAGTTGCACCTGCGGTCGGGAGAAAAACTTGCAGGGAAAGTCGGTCAGGTTACCGACAATATTGTCTATCTTTCCCATCTCAGCGGTGCGGAGTTTTACGACGCTTTCGTAGATGTGAAAGATATTTCGGCGGTAGTTGTTCGTGCGGCTGGCCGATAGCCAGATCGAACTAGAGCGACGATGACCCAGACGAGCCCGGTAGACATTTTGGGATTGTCATCCGCGCTGGCGATTAAAAATACTGCGGCATGAAACTCACTAAGAATGTCGGCATGCTGCTGCTCGCGGTCTATCTCATTATCGATGGCCTTTTGGGATTCGGTTTAAACCTCGGACCGTTCATCTTTCTCTTGTACCTTGTGGCTCTGGCCGCCGGTGTCCTTATTCTCATCGGCAAATAGATCAGCCCGCTCAGCGCTCGAATGTTAAGAGTTCCGCGTCGGGCTTCTATTCCAGCAATTTCTTCATTTGCGACGCGAGCTTCGGACCGATGCCCGCTTCTTCGTGTTTGAAATAAACAAACGCTTCGGCCCAGTTTGATTCTTGTTCGCGAACAAACTTGGTCCAGGCCCCGACGTCGCTCTCCGAGTAATCTTCGCGTCGTAACCGCAGATAGCCGTAATCAGTGGTCACAACCTTCGGCGTCTCCAGCTTTTCGGTGTCAGCGATACACAGCGCTGCCCCCCGCGTCCGCAACGTGTCAAAGACTTCATCATCGAACCATGATTCGTGACGAAATTCGAATGCAGTGCGCATTCCAGCAGGCAGGCCATTCAAAAAATCGCCCAGAACAAGAGTGTCCTTCTTAAAATTCGGTGGGAGTTGGAACAGCACCGGCCCTAATTTTTCGCTCAGCGCGGAAACTACATCGTGGAAATAACGCAGAGTATCCGCGCATTCACGGAGTTTTAGCCAGTGCGTGATCTTCTGCGGCGCTTTCAACGCAAAGCGAAAGTTGCCAGGAGTTAGCGCTTTCCAATTATCGATCGTCTTCGGCGCGGGAATTCGGTGAAATGTATAATTGATTTCCGTAGTCGAAAAGCGTTCCGCGTAGAACGGCAACATTTTTGCCGCGGCCAAATCCTCCGGGTAAAAGTTTCCCTTCCACTCGGCATACTGAAATCCTGATGTGCCAATCCAATATTTCATAACAGGCGCGAGGATAAAGACTTCTCCAAGTAAACGCAGGCTTCAACAAGCGCGAAAAGGTTTTTAAGCGTCCGTCATGGATGCCGCGTTCGAATTCACTATAGCGGCGTGTTCTTTGGGCCTGTTCAATTTAACGGCAAAGAGAACGCTTACTAGCGCCGCGGTTAAACTAAAGAAGGGAGAAATTATGAAAAAGATGCTCTTAAGCATTGCCGTAGCAGTCGTAGCCCCGTTTGCGTGGGCGCAGGTGTCGGAAACAACCACAACAACGACCACTACGGAAGGAAACGGAACAATTACCGAGTACACTCCGGGAAGTGCGATCGTCCTCAGAGAAACCAGCGGACCTGTCCACTATCGGTTCGGCAAGACGGTCACTTATGTGACCCGGAGCGGCAAGGTCCTCGATGAAGATACGGTGAGAACGCGAGTGAGAGTCGGCATTCCTGTTCGCGTCCACTATGTCGGGACAGGCGACGAGAGAATGGTTGATCGTGTGATCGTCGACGAGGATTAATACTTAAACTCGTTTGTCTCCATCGCGCCTTTCTCTTCCGCCCCGGTTTAGCGGAAGAAGAAAGGCGCGTTTGTTTTGAAGACTAACCGAAGACTTCTCCAAGTAGATACAGAGTCTAAAGACGTCTGGAACTTTCACGCGTCCGCTGCCGACGCAGCATTCGAATTTAATATAACGGCGTGTTCTTTCTGACCGCTGATTTCAAACGGTAAGAGAGAACGCTTATCAGCGCCGTAACTCAACCAAGAAAGGGAAAATCATGAAAAAGATGCTCTTGAGCATTGCCTTGGTAGTAGCGACATCGGTTGCGTGGGGACAAACCACGCGGCAGCCGCTCATGAACGAGCGACAGGTGCCGCAGCAACAGCCGCAGCGCCAGACAACTACCACCACGGCAACCACGACTGAAGGCAGCGGGACAATTACCGAATACACCCCAGGGAGCGCCATAGTCCTGCGAGAAAGCGGCGGACCAGTGCGCTATCGCTTTGGCAAGACGGTGACGTATGTGACCCGCAGCGGCAGGACTTTGGACGAAGCGACCGTGAAATCAAAAATCAGAGTGGGCGCTCCCGTCCGGGTTCATTATGCCGGGACGGCTCCCAATATGGTTGTTGATCGAGTGATCGTCGAAGAGGACTAAATCTAAAGTTGATTGTCTCCCATCGCGCCTTTCTCTCCCGTCCCTGGCGGAAGACGAAAGGCGCGCTTTGTTTAAGGTCGCGATCATAGAGGTTTCGACTTGCTCGAACTCCGTCCTCAATCTCATATATCTTTTGGCAACCGAAGATCGAATGGCCAATGAAGCTCTTGCCGCTCAAGCCTTAGACATTCTGCACGATTGGGTCCAATCCGAGAGTCTGCGGAAACATTGCTATGCCGTCGCCGATTCGATGAAGCATTTTGCTCGATTGCGTAGTGAAGATTCCGATCTCTGGGAGGCCGTGGGCTTGTTGCACGACATGGATTACGAGCGCCATCCAAACCTGGAACGCAGTCCGACTGAGGGTCACCCGTTTGTCGGAGTTACGTGGCTTCGCGAACGCCATTGGAACGAAGAGGTGTGCCGCGCGATTCTGTCACACGCAGATTACGCTAACGTCTCGCGTGAAACGTCTCTCGAGAAAACGCTGTATGCTGTCGATGAACTAAGCAGCTTTATTGTCGCCGTCGCACTCGTTCGCCCGACAAAGTGCATTCACGATGTCGATGTCCGAGCTGTAAAAAAGAAGATGAAAGACAAAGCGTTTGCTCGTGCCGTGAACCGTGAGGACATCAGCAGGGGTGCTGAAGAGTTGGGGATGTCGCTCGATGACGTGATCAAAAACGTTATCAC
>JBKPRQ010000043.1:0-2871 GCA_046734635.1 Verrucomicrobiota bacterium | reverse complement strand
GTGAAAGACGTCCTGGAAGAAGAGATTGGTGAACTTTCCGCGCTCGACCAGGAGGTCATCGAAAGCCTGCAACAGCATGAGATCCTTTCCAGTGATCTCAGTAAACAATTCGAAAAAAAACTCACCTTCGGCGAGCGACTCTCCGATCACATCGCCGAATTTGGCGGGAGTTGGAAGTTTCTCATCACGTTTGGTGCGGTGCTCGTCATCTGGATCGCTGTCAACGGCGTCATCCTGGTGACACACGCGTTCGATCCTTTTCCATTCATTCTCCTCAACCTAATTCTCTCCTGCCTGGCTGCTGTTCAGGCGCCGATCATCATGATGAGCCAAAACCGCGCCGAGTCACGTGATCGCTTACGGGCGGAGAACGATTACAAGGTCAATTTGAAAGCCGAGCTCGAGATCCGGCACTTGCACGAAAAACTCGACCATCTTTTGCGCCGGCAATACAATCGTTTGTTCGAGATTCAACAGATCCAGATCGAATTGCTGGAGGAAATTGGCCACAAGCGGAAAGGTTGATCGTTCAAGGAGTGCTGATTTCACCTTCATCATCTTGAGCGTGTAGCTGCGCAGGACGCCTCCGATTATTCGTCTTCCGCAGACTTGATTTTTGCTCCGCTTGACTTGGATTACTGTGTGGGTGTTGATGACTGGGCTTCGGGTAGCACGTTGCATATGGGCGCACAAGAGGGCGCAGTCGCGTTTGCAACGACGCACTGGAGCGTAGTGCTCGAGGCCCAGAGCCAGTCGCCGGCAGCACAGGAAGCGCTTGAGAAACTTTGCCGCACTTACTGGCGGCCTGTTTACAGTTTCATCAGGCGACAGGGAACGGGACCAGAGGAAGCAGAGGACCTCACTCAGGGTTTTTTTGCACTGCTCCTGGAGCGACGAGACCTGGAAACGGTTCGCAAAGAGAAAGGTCGTTTGCGTTCTTATCTGCTTGTATCGCTAAAACATTTCCTGACGAATGAGCGATATCGCGCCACGACGATCAAACGCGGCGCGGGACGTCGATTGGTTCCGCTGGACGCGCTCGGTGATCACGAAGGAAGGGACCTCGCCCCGACGAATACATTGAGCGCCGATCAAATTTACGAACGTCGCTGGGCCCTGACTGTTTTGGAGGAAGTGCTTGCTCGACTCGGTGACGAGTATCGTGCGGCTGGTAACTCGGCGTTATTCGACCGGTTGAAAAAATTGCTCACGGATGAGCCCGACCGCCCTTCGCAAGCCGAGATCGGCGACGAGTTTGAAATGACAGAAAACGCAGTAAAGCAAGCCTTCCATCGGCTGCGTCGGCGTTACCGCGAATTATTACACGAAGAAATCGCCCAGACTGTAATAGCGCCGGGAGACATAGAGGATGAGTTGCGCCACCTGGTTGCTGTGTTGCGCGCGTAACTTATTCGAGAATTTCCTGCATTAGTCCGGTGAAGCGATGGATGAAACGAGAATGAAAGTCGCCGACCTGTCTTGCGGAAAATGCGGCGCAAAATTTTTTGCCGACGCGCCGCAGGCGTTTTGCAGCGCATGTCTGTTGGAAAGTGGCCTGTTTGCTGAGGAAGACCTGGACCCGATCAACTCCGCAGACGCAGCGGATCCGAGATCGATACCCCGCAACAACCGAGTTGGCCATGTCGGGCGCATGCTGGCCGACTTTGGCGATTACGAGTTACTGGAGGAAATGGGCCGCGGGGGACAGGGGATTGTTTATCGGGCGCGGCAGAAGAGCCTCAATCGAACGGTCGCGCTGAAAATCGTCGGATTGGGCCACTGGGCTACTGAAAGGCACCTGCAGCGTTTCCATCTGGAAGCGGAAGCGGCTGCGAGTCTCGATCACCCCTGCATCGTGCCGATCTATGAGATCGGCGAGCGCGAAGGCTCCTGCTATTTCAGTATGAAACTGATCGAGGGCGGACCACTCGATAAAGTTGCCGAGCGCGAACAGATCTCACCGCGTCGAGCGGCGGAGATTATCGCAAGGCTGGCGCGAACGTTGCACTACGCGCACGAGCGGGGAGTGCTCCATCGCGACATAAAACCGGGAAACATCCTGATGGACGCAAAGGCCGAACCTCACCTCACCGACTTCGGGCTGGCGCGCCTGGTCGAGACGGAGAGCACAGTTACGCGCACAACGGAAGCGCTTGGCACACCCAGTTACATGGCCCCCGAACAAGCAAAAGGGAATAATCCCCAGTTAACAAGCGCGACCGACGTGTATGGACTTGGAGCGGTGCTTTATCATTTGCTCACTGGCCATCCTCCGTTCGCTGGAGGCACAACCTACGAGACAATCCGGTTGCTCTTGGAAAGCGAACCACGGCACCCGCGCCTGTGGAACTCGAAAATAGATCGCGATCTGGCGACCATCTGCCTGAAATGCCTGGAGAAAGATCCGCATCGCCGTTATTCGTCAGCTCTCGACCTCGCGGAAGATCTCGAACGCTGGCAAAGACACGAGCCTATTCAAGCGCGCCACACCAGGATGTTGGCCCGCGGACAGAAATGGGTGCGGCGAAACCCGCTCGTTGCCGGTCTGCTGGCGTCATTAGTCGCCCTCGCGACGGCAATCGGCGTGATCATCTGGAAAAGCGAACTGTTCCGCCCCGCGCCGGCTACTGGAATTGCTGTGCTGCCATTTGAAAACCTAAGCCCCGAGAAAGAGGACGCATCTCTTGCTGACGGTGTTCAGGACGACATTTTGACAAAACTGGCGAAGGTGGCCGGTCTAAAGGTGATCAGCCGCACCAGCGTGATGGAATACCGCGGCAAGCGAAACATTCGCCAGATTGGAGAAGCTCTTCGGGTCTCCCATGTACTGGAGGGAAGCGTACGGAAAACCGGCGCGCGGATCCATATGAA
>JBKPRQ010000042.1:0-10197 GCA_046734635.1 Verrucomicrobiota bacterium | reverse complement strand
CTACAAGTTTGTGTTTATTTGCTTCCAGGATGAACGGCAGGGATTTTCGCGAGATCTGGCGGCAAGTCGTCTCCTGGAAAAGTCTCAACATTCATCTCGACAAGGCTCACGAACGGGCAGCCAAAATCGGGTTTGGCCTTTCCGCTGCGATCGACAATCATGCCAACAGCGGAGACGACACCGCGATGCTTGTGCACGATGTCGATTGTTTCTTGCACGCGTCCGCCGCGTGTCACGACGTCTTCGACAACAACGAATTTTTCACCCGGCGAAATTTGGAAACCTCGCCGCAAAACAAGCTTGCCCTCGTCCTTTTCGACAAAAATGTGACGCTTGCCTAACGAGCGGCCGACTTCCTGGCCGACAATGATTCCGCCGAGGGCAGGGGAGATCACCGTGTCACAATCGAATTCACGCAGTTTATCCGCGAGCCATCCACAAACTTTCGCCGCGATCCCGGTGTCCTGAAGCAGCAAAGCGCATTGGAAATACTCGCGGCTGTGGAGGCCGGAGCGCAAGATGAAGTGGCCATCCAGCAGCGCGCCGGTCTTGCGAAAAAGGGCGAGAATCTCGTCACTCATCTGGGAAGCAGGGTAACTGCGCTGATTTTAGCCGGAGGTGTCATACGCTACCCCAGAGGTCGATCCACCCTCATCTGCGACCGCGATGACTTCGATTTCCACATTTGCTCCTTTGGGCAGAGCCGCGACCTGGACAGTGGAACGAGCTGGAGGATCCTGTTTGAAATACGAACCATAGATTTCGTTAACGGTCTGGAAATCGCCAAGGTTCGTAAGAAAGATTGTTGTCTTAACAACATGATCGAAACCCAGGCCTTCGGCTTTCAAAATGGCCGCGATATTGCCGAGCACGCGTCGGGTCTGCGCAGCGATGTCGCCAGCAACAAGCTGGCCTGATTTAGGGTCGAGCGGAATTTGGCCGCTGCAAAACAAGAACCTTCCGGTGCGCACTGCCTGCGAATAGGGACCAATCGCCCCCGGCGCTTCGCTTGTGGAAATGATTTCTTTCATGTCGGCGATTGTAGCTGCAAACCTAGCTGGCACAATGGCACGGTAGGGCGCGCCGTTGACGGTTGGCGAGCCGTCCCTACCAGATTGATACTGCGAGAATCTGACGGATATTAACGGCTCAAATGGTTAGTTGGATTTTAAAGAAGATTCTCGGGTCGAAAAATCAGCGCGAGCTCAGGCGGCTGTCGCCGAACGTTCGCCGGATCAACGAGCTGGACGAACAGTTCAAGAGCTTGTCTGACGAGGCGTTGCGCGCCAAGACCGCGGCATGGAAGGAAGAACTCTCCAAAATTCCTGACCTGGAGGATCAATGGAAAAAGCTGGATGAGATTTTGCCGGAAGCGTTTGCAGTTGTGAAAAACGCGGCGCGCCGGCTCAAGGAGCGACAACAGAGTTTTACCGTATGCGACCAGCCGATGGTTTGGGACATGGTGCACTTCGACGTGCAGCTGCTCGGCGGAATCGTCTTGCACCGCGGCCGGATCGCGGAAATGGCGACCGGCGAGGGCAAAACTCTCGTCGCAACTTTGCCTCTTTATCTGAACGCGTTGAGCGGACGCGGCGCGCACCTTGTGACAGTGAACGATTACCTGGCACGACGCGATGCTGAATGGATGGGGCAACTTTACAATTTCCTCGGATTAACCGTCGGCTGCATCCAACACGATCAGGAGCCGGATGAACGTCGCGAACAATACGCGATGGACATCACTTACGGAACGAACAGCGAGTTCGGTTTCGATTATCTGCGCGACAACGGCATGGCTACAACTCGCGAACAGCAGGTTCAGCGCGGTTATCACTATGCCATTGTCGATGAAGTCGATTCCATTTTGATCGATGAAGCGCGCACGCCGCTCATCATTAGCGGCCCGGCGACTATTTCCACACATCAATACGACAAATGGAAACCGCTGATCGAGCAGTTGGTCCGAAAGCAAAACATGCTTTGTAACCGGCTGGCTAGCGAAGCGATTGAGAAATTTCAGCAAAGCGATGTCGAGGCAGGCGGTCTGCTGATGTTCAAGGTGAAACTCGGTCAGCCGCGCAACAAACAACTTCTGCGCATGATGGAAGACCCGGACAAGCGCCGCGCCGTCGATAAAGCCGAGCTTTCGTTTTATCAGGACACGCGCAAGGAAGAACTGTTCCAACTCAAGGAGGAACTCTTTTTCACCATCGATGAAAAATCGAACGAATCTGATCTTTCGGAGCAGGGCCGCGTTTTTCTCAACCCAGACGATCCAAACGCGTTTGTGCTGCCGGATTTAATCAGCGAATTCACCGAGATCGATCTCGACCAGTCATTGCCGGACGAGGAGAAAGACAAGAAGAAAGCAGAGCGCCAGCAACATTGCGACGCCCAGGCCGAGCGGATCCACAACATTTCGCAATTACTCCGCGCCTACTGCTTGTTCGAGAAGGACGTCCAGTACGTCATCGAGGACAATAAGGTGGTGATCGTCGATGAATTTACCGGCCGCAAAATGCCAGGGCGCCGCTGGAGCGATGGATTGCATCAGGCGGTCGAAGCGAAGGAAGGTGTCCAGATCGATCGCGAAACACAGACTTTGGCGACGATCACGATTCAGAATTATTTCAGGCTTTATCAAAAGTTGGCGGGAATGACCGGCACGGCCGAGACCGAGGCGGCCGAGTTCCACGACATTTACAAACTCGACGTCAATGTCATTCCCACGAACAGGGCAGTAGCGCGAAGGGATCACAACGATCGCATCTACAAGACGCGGCGCGAAAAATACAACGCAGTCATTAAAGAGATCAGAGAAGCTCATGCAAAAACTCAACCGGTTCTGGTTGGCAGTGTGAGCGTGGAATCCTCCGAGTTACTCAGCCGAATGCTGAAGCGCGAGAAGATTCCGCACAACGTGTTGAACGCGAAGTTTCACATGCAGGAAGCTGAGATCGTGGCGCGCGCTGGGCAACCGGGCACAGTCACAATTTCAACGAACATGGCCGGCCGCGGCACGGATATTAAGCTTGGCCCTGGCGTTACAGAACTAGGCGGTTTGATGGTGATTGGGACGGAGCGTCACGAAGCTCGTCGAATCGATCGACAGTTACGTGGACGCTGCGCTCGACAGGGCGACCCGGGCGCATCGCGGTTCTACGTCAGTTTCGAGGACGACCTGATGCGTAACTTCGGTGCGGCCGATCGCATGACAAAGATCATGGAGCGCTTTGGCCTCGAGGAAGGCCAGGAGCTCGAGCACCGATGGCTCAATAAATCGGTCGAGACAGCACAAAAACGCGTTGAGCAGCGCAACTATCTCATCCGAAAACGCACGCTTGATTTTGACGACGTGATGAACATGCAGCGCGAGGTGGTTTACACCTATCGCAACGAGGTGATCGATTCTGAGGAACCGCGCAAACTCATTTTCGAAGTGATCGACGAAGCTGTGCCCGCGAAGGTGAAAGAGTATCTCGACGTCGATGAACCCAATTACACTGGTCTCGTCCATTGGGTGAATACCACGTTTCCCCTCGGTTTAACTAAAGAAAAAGCGCAATTCGACACGCGCGCAGTCGACGAAAACGCGCAGTTTCTGATCGAGAAGATCAAAGACGCGTACCAGCGCAAATCGAGCCACGAAGAACCCACGGCGGTAAAAAGCTTGGAGCGCTATATTATACTCAACGCGATCGATCGCCTCTGGCAGGAGCATTTGTATGCGATGGACGCATTGCGCGAAGGCGTTTACCTCCGCGGCTACGCGCAAAAGGATCCGCTCATCGAGTACAAGACCGAGGCCTACGACATGTTTGTCGAATTGATGGCGAACATTAAGAACGAAGTGCTCAACAATCTGTTCCGAAGCACCTCGAATCTGCAGGCATTCGAGAATTTCCTGGCAACATTGCCGCAATTCTTGATGCGCGAACATGCTCCAACTGCGCCTACAGCCAGCGCCGACGCGCGTATGCGTCAACCCGTTGGCGCGATGGCGGGAGTCGCAGCCGGCGATGGCGACGGCGCGGGCGAGGTTTCAATCGATCTGCCAGTTCGTCGTTCGATACCAAAGGTTGGCCGCAACGAGCCGTGCCCCTGCGGCAGCGGGAAAAAATACAAGAACTGCTGCGGCAGAACCGCGTAAGGTGTAGCGGCCGCTGTCCTCAGCGGCAGATCTCATCGGTTGCCCACAAGCTGAAGGTCGTGTCGCGTCACTCGTTAGGCGTGATGCCTGTAACACGTAGCCCCTGGGTAATAGCAAAAGACGGCCGCAAGAAAGAGCGAGACGAGCACAGTGGGAGTGGAACCTGCGATCAGGAGGCGTCCTGCTCAGCCGACGTCCTCGCCGCGAGCCATGCTTACGAGCTCCGGCACCAGGAATCGCGCAGCAGCTAGAGAGACAAGCAACTCAGCAACGACTGACCCCAGAATGGCGCGCGCGGACTGCGCAATGCGACGATTGAAAGTAGCAACATTACCGGCGGAACAATGATTGCGATCAGCTGAACAAAGTAATCTGCGATGGGCTGTGGCACGCCGAACTGCAGGTGACGGAGCAACGTTTGGGAGACGTAAAAAATAAGCCTGAGGGCAAAGACCGCTTGCGCAGCAAGAGCGATCTTGAGCTTCGTTGGAAGTGCCGAACCGCTCATTTCGAAAGCAGTAACGGTCTAACGAGAGTTAGACCAAAGTGGGTGCATAAAGGCGTATCTTCTACGCCTGTCCTTCGAGTTCATATGTCGTGATCTCCAGCGCGTGCCCATCGGGATCGCGAAAATAGATGGAATGTGAGATTTCGTGGTCCTGGAATTCGAATTCGATTCCGCGCCTTTCCAGTTCGCGCCGGGCGGCGACAAAGTTTTCCCGGTTCGCGCGAAAAGCGAGGTGAAGCATTCGGAGTTCGCGGTGGCTAAGGGAGGTCGGTTTTGAATCGGGTCTCGCAGGGAACAACGCAATTCCAGTGGTCCCTTTCCCGATAAAAGTCGGCACGCCTTCCCACATGCCTTCGTGAAGCCGCTCAAACCCGAGAACCTCGGTGTACCATTTTACCGATTGCTCGATATCGCGAACACCCAGAGCTACGTGATCGATTCCTTCGAGTTGCATAGGACACACTTTACTGAATCGATCATATCAATAAAGGCTGGTAGGGCGCGATTGCCGAGCACGCCGCTTAATGCGGATAAGCTAAACGGTCATCCAGCTTCCCGTTTCGCAATGCGTCAAGAAATGCCGCGTAGTCTTTGAGCTGTTTTGCAAGCGCTTGCCAAACGACTGTTGGTTTCGCGTCGTTCTTCGAGAGCTTCGCAACCACGATGTGAAAACTGTGGTCGATTCCGCCGCGCTCGTAATGCACAACGTAATACTCGCCGCCAACTGCTACCCAAATCAGGCGCTTCCATGGGAGGCTCGTGTCCGTCACGGCGTCAGTCGCGTTCCAATTCTCACCAGGGTCCGCAATCTTTCCTTTGTCGTCGCCACAAAGCGCAACGACTGCTGGCGGCAAATCCTTGGTGGAATAAACCTCGTGGAAGCGCGAGGAGTCCTGCAATAGCTTACGATCCTCTGCCGAAAGCTTTGTGACATCTGCGGAGCACAGACTCTGAATCGCAACGGCGACGAGCAGGTAAAGACTGATTTGTTTCATTGGCGCTGACGCAGCTGTGTTAAGAGGACGGCATACCCCGCGCACCAGAAAAACCATGCCGCGAAAAGGAACCGTTGCACAAGGCCATAGAACGGCTGGATGTGAGCCCAAAGATCCCCGTGTCTGTTCAGTGTTGTCATGTTAGCTGCAATGGCCAGCAAGACCACAACGTACATGACAATCGAAAACGCGGCCAATCGCCTGGCGTTCTGATCCGTTCTGCGAACCAGCGCGGCCGCGAGCGGTGCTTGATAGCCAACTAGTTCGGACATACCAAAGATATTGTGGAGCGGGTGTGGGAAGGCGAATATACCGACGCCTGCTGCTGACACCGCCATGGCAGCCAGAAAATACGCAGGCAGCGTCGGCTGTCGTGCTTCCCGCAGCGTGCGAGCGACGGCGCTGGCAAAGACGAGAAGGCAAGCTGCAACAACAGAAAGCAGGACACTGAAGGCAACCCGGCCTGGGGAGCCGACCTCTCCCAATTCGCTGACGGTTTGGCGAACTTGACTGTAACCCGGGACCATCAGTCCTATTGCTACCATACCTGCGAAAAGGAGTACGGCGGCGATAGGGCCGAACCAGAGTCGGTGATCTGTATCGTTCAAAGTAACTCTCAACTTTGTTGTAACACTCAGAGCCGACTACTGTGGGGACAATCGATATTCCAGCTTCTAGCCTAACGAGAATTAGACGAAAAGTTCCGTATAATTCGGCCATTCCATTACTGCGGATGCCACGCCGCAGCGTGGGCGCGGACCGGGTAGCCAAAGCCTTTGAGAGTAACTTCGCCCAGGTCTTCGAACAGGAGTCCTTTGCCAAGGCATAACTCGGCGATGGCGTTTGATACCAGGATTTGCTCTGGCTGTGCGTGAGCACACAGGCGAGAGGCCAGTTGGACTGTCGCTCCAAAGAGATCGTCGTGTTGCTCGACAGGTTCGCCAGCTGCGGCGCCGACTCGGACCTTAAGCGACCGGTCGGGATTCGCTTTCGCGTGCTTGTCTAACTCGCGCTGAATCTGAATTGCGCATTTAATCGCGCTAGCTGGCGACACAAATGACGCCATGATTCCGTCGCCGGTGTGCTTCACCTCGCGCCCGCCAAGGGCGGACAGCGCATCTCGGACAATCGTGTCGTGCACGCCGAGAATCGCGAGAGCTGCCTCGTCGCCCAAGGATTGGGTCAAGGTCGTTGAATTCACGACATCCGTGAACATGATCGTTCGAATTCCGGGATCTCTTGCATCGGCTCCGCCTCCCGGCAGCAGAACAGCTCCCGCGCTATTTGTTTCGGTGCCGCCGAGAAATACTTCAGCGACGTCGGGCTCGACCTCAATGATCTTCTCAGCCAGCATGCCGTGCGCTTCACGATGGACACAGGCCGCTGCCTCTGCGCTCGGCGCGTGAGCGAGGCAAAAAATTTTCTTTCCGCTTTCGTTCACCCAGTATTTGCGATATTCCACGCCGTATTTCCGCTGTATTTCCATATCCTTGGCGTGAGCCTTCGCGACATCTTCCGCGGTAGTTCCCTCCGGGAGATTGTGAATGTCCATGTATAACGGCATAGCTCGGAGATTTTAGCGAGATATTACCCGATGCAAAACGCTGATCTTCGCCGGCTGACTCAGCGTCTGGTAAACGACGCAGTAGCGCTCGGTCAGTCGAATTAGCGTAGCGACTTGTTCTTCACTCGCGTCAGTATTCAGATCGAAGTTTAAACGGATTTCTTTGAACCCAACCGGCACATCTTTGGAAACGCCGAGCGTGCCGCGAAAATCGAGATCGCCCTCAGCTCGGATTGTCGCGCTGCGCAAGGAAATGTTCAAAGCAGTCGCGACTGCGCTTAGCGTAACGCCCGCGCAACCTATAAGCGCTTCTAGCAACATGTCGGCCGAACATGCGCTCTGCCCGTCGCCGCCTGTCGCAGGATGAAGTCCTGCTTCGACACGCGCCTTTCCAGTTTCGAGTTTACAGGTGATGTTCGCGCCGATTCGTCCTTCTGCCCGGAGTGTGACCGACGCAGTCTCGGGGTGCTCTCGGTATTGCGCCTTTAACGGCGCTTGCAGTGATCTTAACTCATCAGCGTTCATCGGCCAGAATCCACGCGATCGAACACGATTTCAAAACTGAAATTAGTAACGCCGTCGTAACTACGCCAGCGCTCTTTGGTCCGTCCCTACGCGAGTGGCCGACGAATCACTTTTTCTCTTGGGAGACCGACTTAGCGTCAGTCGGTTTAATATTTTGATTCACGCGGAAGAAATTATCGGGATCGTATTTGTTTTTGATCGTGACCAGCCGTTGATAATTATCGCCGTAGGTTTTTTTCACTCGGTCTTCGCCTTCATCTCCCATCAAAAAGTTTACGTACGCTCCGCCAGCGGAATACGGATGAAGCGCGTTGTAATAACTCTTCGTCCACGACATGATCTTCTCTTTGTTTGCCGGATCGGGATCAACGCCAACTATCACCTGCGCCCATTGGGCGTTCCGATAATTCCAGGCGGTATCGTTCTTTCCGACGCGCGATGCGGCACCGTCGATAGGGTACATGTGCATGGTGGAATGCATCGTTGGAAGCGCCTCGCCAAAGGGAATGTGCTTGGCAATTGCCTCATCGCTTAGTTCGTTGACGAAATCTGCACGCCAATACCACTGCAATCCGGGAGGATAGAGCGCATCAAACATACTTTGCAGGGCTGGTTGCGGCAACGGGCCTACGAAGTCCAGGGCAGGTTTTTTGAAAGCCCGGATCGGCTCAAATGTTTTCTCCGCTTTCTCTGGCGGTCCTGTGTATGTCCAGACGATACCGCACATTTTTTTCATGTGGAGATGCTCCGGGAACGGCGGCGCGGGCGGCACGGTGAGAAAAGCAAAAAAGCCATTCAAATCATCAGGAGCCGCAGGAATAAAGTCGCGATACCACTTCATCACGTCGGCTGTTTCGCTTAGCTCGTACAGCATTGGGCCGCCATAGATCATGTCGATCGGATGCAGCCTGAACGTGAATGAGGTGACCACGCCGAAATTTCCGCCTCCACCCCGGAGCGCCCAAAACAAGTCCGAATTCTCATCAGCACTCGCCTTAACAAACTCGCCATTGGCCAATACGACGTCGGCTGAAAGGAGATTGTCGATACTCAATCCACATTTGCGAGTGAGATGTCCGATTCCACCGCCCAGGGTCAATCCGCCAACACCGGTGGTGGAAATGATCCCGCTTGGAGTCGCCATTCCGAACGCATGCGTTGCGTGATCGACATCGCCCCATGTGCATCCACCGCCAACAGTGACAGTGCGCGCCGCCGGATCGACCCGCGTGTATTTTATCGGGCTGAGATCGATGACCAAGCCGTCATCGCAAATACCCAACCCTCCCGCGTTATGTCCGCCGCCGCGGATGGCAAGAAGCAGTTTATTTTCTCTCGCAAAGTTTACGGAGTTGATGACGTCGGCTACGTCGGCACAACGGGCGATCAGCCGCGGCTTCTTATGGATCATTCCGTTGTGCACCTTGCGCGCGTCATCGTAATCTTTGTCGCTGGGTTCGATCACTCGGCCGCGAAGGCTCGCTTTGAAATCGGCAATAGAATTTTCGTTGAGCATATCAGGAAGTAGCAGGTTTGTTTTCGGGTGGACTTTCGCCCTTTCAACGCGATATGATACAGCGTTTAAGCGATCGCCGTCCACGACATAGAATGTAGCAACCAACTACTTTGTATGTAGTATCGCCTTGGCGCTGATGAGCATCCGTTATGGTCAATTCTGCCCCGTATCCAAAGCTGCCGAAGTTTTAGGGGAACGTTGGACGATTCTCATCATTCGTGAGCTGTTGCTTGGGACGACTCGCTTCAAGGATTTTCAGCGAACGTTGTCGCAAATCTCTCCGACCTTGCTGACCAAACGGTTGAACCAGCTCCAGGAATGCGGGCTTGTCGTTCGGAAAACGGCGCCCGGTCAACAGCGCACAGAGTATCAACCAATGCCCGCGGCCAATGAACTCAAGCCAATCATCTTCGGTCTTGGCAAGTGGGGGATGAAGTGGGCGCGCGGTCAGATGAACGATGATGAGCTCGATGTGGAATTGCTCATGTACGATCTGCATCGCCGGATCGATGCTACTCAGCTCCCAGGAGGACGAACGGTCATCAAATTCCTTTTCCGTGGTCTGCCAAAATTTGGGCATTGGTGGATCGTACTGGAAAATGGGACGCGTGAGTTGTGCGTGGACAATCCAGGCAAGGAAGTCGATGTCTATTTCACCACCGACGTGCGAACGATGGCTCGCATCTGGGCAGGCGACGTGAAGATTCGGGCGGCCAAGGAGACTGGCCAGCTGCAATTATCAGGCGATCCGATGTTGATCCGGACAGTATCTGACTGGCTTCGGCCAGGGTTGTTCGCCCACGTGCGGCCCTACGCCGAAACTTTGAACCCGGAACGCTCGGGCCGGAGTTTTCACCGGGCTTCATTGCCGGCACGAAGGAAAAAACGCAGTTCGCCCACCCGTGCATTGAAGTAAACTCTGGCTGGTCTTCATCCATC
>JBKPRQ010000041.1:0-4447 GCA_046734635.1 Verrucomicrobiota bacterium | reverse complement strand
TGGTTTCCAAATTTCGCCTGGTGAAAAATTCGTTGTCGTCGAGGACGTCGTGACGCGCGGCGGGCGCGTTCAGGAAACAATCGACATCGTCCACAATCATCGCGGTATCATCTCCGCCGTTGGTGTAATTGTCGATCGCAGCGGAAAGTCCAAACCCAATTTTGGCTGCCCATTCGTGAGCCTTGTCGAGATGAATGTTGAGACCTTTCCGGCAGACAATCTGCCGGCTGATCTGGCGAAAATCCCTGCAATTAAACCAGGCAGCAAATAGAAAACGGGCGCTTTGCACCAGTCACCGATGCGCTTTGGAGCGGAATTGCTTTAGGAAACCAAAGTCCGGCCCGGCCAGTTTCTCTAAGGCCGAGGCGGTGTCGGGTGAGGCCGCGGCGTCGGAGTCGGTCTAGGTGTCCAAGGCGAGACTGGGTAACTTCCCGAGAATGCCACGTTAGGCTGACCATACTGGTCGGTGATCGCCCCGGCGGCAATGCTCGCCGTTAAGCGTCCCCCGGAGGGGATATTCAGCGTGAACTCGGTAGTGAAGTTGTCATTGATCACGTTGACCCCAGTCACAGCAGCGCCCTGAATGCCGCTCAGCGTAAGATCGGTAGGTTGAACCGATGCCGGATCGACAGGCTGCCCAAAGTTCAGGTCATAGCTGTATGTGCCGGGTGCTGGCGGGGAGAACGTGCCACCAACAAGCGGAGTGGTCCAAATCACCTTTAACCAGCCGCCCGTAAGGGTGAAATAACCATTGTCGTCGTTAGCCCAACCCAGCCCGAGGGGGACGAGCTCGGCGCCGGCGGCATCATCGATGACAATGTCCGGCGCACCGTCGCCATTCATATCGACCAAGTGTATCCAATCTATCGCGCCCGCGTTATTACCTATCCACGTATTGCGATCGTGGATCAGCCGGGACAAGGATTCATCTGCAAATACGCGGCGGCTTGTTTGCATCAGCACCTGAAAGTAAAAGCCGGTATTGTCTGAGTTGGTGCGAGTAATCACCAGGTCGCGCAGGCCGTCGTGATTAATGTCTTCCGAGTCGATGTCATACACGTTCCAGAACTCATCATCGCCTGGTAGAACAATTTTATTAGCATCGGTGTAAAACCCGGTGCCATCGCCCCAGAATATCTGTGTTAGTGCGCCAGGTGCTCCTTGCCAACCCTCAGTGATCAGGTCGAGGTTGCCATCGTAATCGATGTCAATCAGCTCACTGCTCAGAGCGTCTAAAAGACCAGAAGGCACTCGCGTCGTATCGAGCGTGAAGTGACCCTGCCCATCGTTAAGGAGAAAATAGCCGCCGGGAAAGTGGCCTGGGTTCGACACGAAGATGTCGATATGCCCGCTATTATCGATCGCTCCCGCAGTCGAGGTATGATGAAATCCCACCGGATCGATGGTGGCCAATGCGCTCTGATAAACCAAATGGCCCGTGCCGTCGGACAACAATAGCCAGTTATGGGTTTGAGGGAGGGGCGCATCGGTGGCATCGGCGATAAAAATGTCAGGCCAGCTGTCTCCATTGAAATCGGCGACAAGGATCTTACGCCCGCCAGTAGGAGCGGGCACCTCACCAGAGATTACTTGCGTGGTACCGTCGATGTAACCGCCTCCGGGCTGGCCAAGAGCGATGACGATGGTGTTGTCGCCACCGGCATAGACAGCAAAGACAATGTCTGGAATACCGTCGCGGTTGAAGTCCCCGTAAGCAACACCAGAAGGAGACTGGGGCGGATACGCTCCATACCCAAGAGCTGTCAGAATGGCACTGCGGTTAATTGCGTATGGAACCTTTGAGTTACTGTACGAGCTACCAACGTCCGCCCTCAGCGGCGGCGTTGGCCGCGGGGCAGGCGTTGGACGCGGGCGCGGAGTCAACAGAGGCCCACTGTTTGCGCTTACTGCGCCTACGGCGAGGATGAGAACCGCAAACGCGGCGTAAATGAACTCCGTTATTGTTTTCATTTTTACCCTTCATTCTTTTCTCCATGATTCGCTGACCTAAGTTCTCGAAAATCTTCACGAACCCGAAAAAAGATCGGTTGCATCGCGCCAAGCTTTTTCAAAAAGTGAGTTGCCTGTAAGGCACAAGCGCCACTACAGCTTCAACAACTCGGCCAGCCCTTTTGAATCCGTTACGGGCGCTTTGCAGGTAAAATTTTCGCACACGTAAGCGCCTGATTTTCCCTCGATCGGCGACATGGCGCGAAGCGCTTCGTTTTTTTCACCGAGATATTTCTGGCCTTCAGCGCCATCCGCGAGAAATAGAACAGTCTTCGGCAAAAAATGGCGATTCACCTCTTTGAGCAAGGCTTTGGTTTCCGGGGCATCTTTCTTTCCGGCGATCACAATCTGGCGCGGCTTACTTGACGCGTAATCGAGCGCCACCAGCATTAGCGGCATCGCACTGGAAAAATGCGAGAGAGTCGTCGCAAATGCGTCGACCGTTTTTCGCGCGCGCTCCGCCATCTGCTTCTCGTCGCGAAATTGTGCCAGCCGCAAGAGATTCAGCGCTGCGACGGAGCTCGCGGCGGGTTCTGCGCCGTCGTTGTCGTCTTTCATCCGGAGAAACACACTTTCATCCTTGCCGCTCGTGCTGAAATAACCGCCGTTCTTCTCATCACAGAACAAGCGGTCCTGAGTCTTCTGCAACTCGACCGCGAATTTCAGCCACTGCACGTCGAACGACGCTTCGTAGAGATCGAGAAGACCCTGAATCACGAATGCATAATCGTCTGCGAAGCCCTCGATATTGCTGCGGCCACCGCGATAGTTGCGATAGAGCAATTTGCTCTTTTCATCATAGAGATTTCTCCTGAGGAACGTGGCCGCGCGCGTTGCAATTTCCAGATACCGTCCCGCGGTCGCGGGATCGAGCACCCGCGCGCCGCGGGCGTAAGCCGAAATCATCAGCCCGTTCCAGGCGGCAATGATTTTGTCGTCGAGATGAGGCCGCGGTCGCTTGGCACGAATGGAAAACAATTTCGCGTGGCACTCCACGAGTAGTTTTCCAATCTCTTCCTCGGTTTTGTGAAAATGTTTTGCGGTCTCTGCAATTGGATGACGCTCAATCAAAATATTTTTGCCGCGAAATTCATCCTGAGGATCGCTTCCTTCCGGCGCGTTTCCATGTGGCTGGACACCGTAATGGAAATCGAAAATCTCGGCGGCATCACCAAGCGCCGCGTCGATCTCTTTCTTTGTCCAGATGTAGAATGCGCCTTCTTTTGTCTCAGAGTGGCCACGGTCATCACCCTTCGCCGAGGCTACGGCGGACAAGTCGCCCGTCGCTACAGGGACGGGGCTATCCGCATCTTCGGCTGAGAAGAAGCCGCCTTCCTTAGAGGTCATGTCGCGGGCGACGTAATCGAGAATATCCCGCGCCACTGTTTCGTATTGCCGATCGTGAGTAATCTGAAAGGCATCGAGATAGGCGGCAGCAAGTTGGGCCTGATCGTAAAGCATCTTTTCGAAGTGCGGCACGTGCCAGTAGCGATCGACCGAGTAACGATGAAACCCGCCTCCGATATGATCATGCATTCCGCCCGCAGCCATTTTGCGCAGCGTAAACAGAGTGATTTCCAGCGCATGCTTGCCGGATTCGCTCTTGGGATCTCGCGCATAAAATCGCGCTAGGAAATTGAGCGTCACCGGCCGCGGAAACTTCGGAGCGTTGCCGAAGCCGCCCTCCTTTGGGTCGTAACTGCGCTCAATTTGCCGGTAAGCGGCGTCCAGGATCGCCGTATCGATTTTGCCTTCGACCTTTCCGGTTGATTGAGATTCACGCAGCGCCGCAACAATCTTGCCGCCTTGTTCGGCAATTCTGTTGTGATTCTCCTTCCACGCGGTCGCGATTCGTTCGAGCACGCTTTTGAAAGCTGGCTGACCGTACCGGTCCTCAGGCGGAAAATACGTTCCTCCGACAAACGGCTTCAGGTCAGGGGTCAACCAGACACTCATCGGCCAGCCGCCCCCGCCGGTGGTCGCCTGCACAAAGGTCATGTAAACGCGATCAACATCGGGGCGTTCTTCCCGGTCGACTTTGATGTTCACAAATTCGCGATTCATGATCGCGGCCACGTCTTGGTTTTCGAACGATTCGTGCGCCATCACATGGCACCAGTGACAGGTGGAATAACCAATCGAAAGGAAGATCGGTTTATTTTCGCGTCGCGCCCTGGCAAAGGCTTCCTCGCCCCACGGATACCAATCGACAGGATTATGCGCGTGCTGAAGAAGATAAGGCGACTTCTCCTGCGCCAGACGGTTCGTGTGCTCGGAACTCACAGGCGCACCAAAAGTGTCGCTCGATGTCACCAAGCACATTAACGCGAGAAACAACCCAAGGAAATGACGAAGCACGAATGTCGAACGTCGAATTAATGTCGAATCACAAGTGACCAATGCATCATCGTGCGCAAAGCAGAGCGGAGTCCAAGGA
>JBKPRQ010000040.1:0-16268 GCA_046734635.1 Verrucomicrobiota bacterium | reverse complement strand
CACTTCGGTGACTGCGGGATGTATCACGGCTGGGTGGTCGGCGTCCCGATAAATGATCCAATCAGCGTGACAGCATGGGCTAGCGCGTGGTTCGGTGGTGGGATATGGGCAACAGGCGGTCTCGCCAGCGATGGAAACAACCCTTTTGTTATCACCGGTAACACGTTTACAAATCCGGGAGATCTCTGGGGTGGCGGTGAAGCGGTAACTCGCTTCCAACCAGGTCCAATTTTCAGTGCTAGCACCACTGATTACTGGGCGCCTGCCAATTGGCAGGCACTCGACCTGGACGACGTCGATCTTGGTGGCTCGGGTCCATTAATGGTGGACGTGCCCGGCGCAACACCTGCCAGGCTCGTTGTTGCGCTAGGCAAAGATGGCAACGCCTATTTCCTCGATCGCGCAAACCTCGGCGGAATCGGAGCGCCAGTCACTTCCTCTCATGTTAGCAATAACCGGATTATCCAGGCAGCAGCTACCTATCGGACGAGCGTGGGAACGTATGTGGTTTTTCGCGCCAGCAGCACGCTTTCTGCCTTCCGTATCAATCCAGGTAATCCACCGACGATCACGGAGGTCTGGAGCGTTAGCCAGAACGGCGTAGGCTCGCCCTTTGTTACTTCCAGCGATGGAACGAATGAAGTGGTGGTGTGGGCGGTCGGCGCTGGAAACCCCACTGGCGACCAGAAGCTCCACGGGTACGACGGGGATACGGGGGCGATTGTTTTTGCCGGGGGTGGAGCAGACGAACAAATGGCAGGAATGCATACCTACAATACCACAGGCATTGCAGCACGCGGCCGCATTTACATAGGCACCGACAACAAGGTCTACGCTTTTAAGACACCGGACGGGGCGGCGACGCCGACACCTACGGCTTCGCCGACACCGACCACGAGCCCGACTGCGACACCAACGGCTACACCCGCGCTTACGCCCACACCAACGCCAACTGCAACCCCCGCAGTGACTCCGACCCCAACTCCGGTAATTACTCCTACTCCCACGCCTGTAGTAACTCCAAGTGCAACAATAACGCCGACCGCTACACCTACACCTACACCTACTTCGACGCCCACGTCTACCCCAACTGTGACGCCGACCGCTACGCCGACGCCAACTACTACACCGACGGCAACCCCGACACCGACCCCGGTAGTGACTCCTACTCCAATGCCTACTGCGACTCCAACAAGTACACCTACTTCTACACCGAAGCCTTCGCCAACAACGAGCCCGACAGCCACCCCTACCGCCACGGCGACGCCCACAGCGACTGCCACTTCAACTCCGCGGCCTACTCCTACGCCGAGGGGCGTGCCAATACCCAGGAGCCGGCCATCGCCACACCCGCGTCCGAATCCCTGAGGGCAGGTGTTCGATCCTAGGTGGATCGGCTTCTCCTGACGACGATCAGGTCTTCTCAGACTGGTGGCACCACGAAGAGGAATCTTAGTTTTCGTGGTCATCTTCTGTTTGAAATCTTGGGAGCACCAAAAATAAAATCATTTTTTTTGAGAACTTCGCCGCGCGATTTCCGGAGAAAGACATAAGAGGAAAAGACTGGGAGATAAAGATAGGGTTGGGTCGATTTCGGCGCTGGTCCTCGCGTGAGAGTGCATGGCCGATATCCAAGTTGATCTTGGCCATGGGAGGAACGCTGGGGCCAGCACCAAAAGCGATGCAACTCTCACAGTCCTCTTCATCGTTATCGTGGTATCTGCAGCGTTTTAATCAAAAGCGCCGCATTCATTACAAAGTCGACGTTCAGCCGAGGTGGCGAAGCGACGCCCCGAGTCCCAGGATTCACGCGGCGACCAAAGTCCAACGCTCGACCGTCAAGGAATCGTCACCCGCTTAATTAGGTTGGCGGGTTAATCGGCGGGACAATCGTAGTCGGACCACCGCGAGGTCCTTACAGAAGGCAACGAGGAAAAACTAGGATCAAATCGGCGAGTCGGGGACGCGGCGAGACGGCGAAAACATCTGCGCTGTGGATATCGTCCCTGATTGAAAAAGTTCGTCTTAATTCGTGAATGGAGCTGGGGGGGCAGCGACCCGCCTTCACCAAGGCTACGTCGTAGCAGGCATAGAAGGTGAAGCCGTGACGGGCAGCGGCGAGCGAGCGGGGAAGCGAGCGAGTTTCAAATTCTTTCGACCTTCGTCATTCTCATCATCCGTGCGTGCCGTAGCCCTTGTGCAAAGGCGGCTTTGAAAAATGTCACAAAAAATACCTTGACATTTTCGGTCGATTGTCAGTAAAACGGCGCCCCCACCTCCACAATGCTCCTCTATGAAAAAACAATTAAACCCCACGATTAAGGCGCACCTTATTAGGAGCGCCTTTTATGTAATTCTACTGCTCGCTGTGTGCGTGATTCCATTCGCGCTGGCGCAGCGAAACACGAAACAAAGCGCGGCCAAGCCGTATGTGACCGCCACTACAACGGCAAGGCAGGCCGCCTTGGCTCCGAAGCGACTTCCTCCCCTCTCTAAGAGTCGACAAAACCCAGCGATTTCGCAAACGAACGGCCAGCTTCGACACAGCGCCGGGTTTGTTGAAACGGGCGGTCAAACCAAATCCGAGCTTCCAGCTCCCAAGCACCCAGCCGTAGTATTATACGATCAATACGATAACAACACAGCCACTGCGTTTGAATCGAACTTCCACGCGGATGACGCGTCCTTCGTGGACTATATGGCTGACGACTTCGTGGTGCCGGGCGGAGAGACTTGGACAATCACCGAGGTTGATGCCATGGGCTTACAAATCGGTGTGGGTGGTGCAACCTTCAACGTCGCTTTCTACACTAATGGAGCGGGGAATCTGCCCGACACCGAGGTTTACAGCACAAACAACGGCACCTATACCACTAACGGGACCGATTGGGTAATCACTATTCCTGCCGCAGTTCTGACGCCCGGTACCTACTGGGTGCTGGTGCAGGGCAACGGTAGCAATAATCCCTTCAACTCGTGGTTCTGGACAGGTCGTTCGGTACAATCGAACGATACCGCTGCCTGGCAGCAGCCAGGTAATGCCTATGGGCGAAATTGCCTTACGTGGCAGCGCAAGCCAATCTGCTTTAGTGAATTCCCGGACGATTTCGACCAGGTATTCCGCCTCGTCGGGACTATAGGTGGAGGCGGTCCATGCACGCTTCAGCCGTGGAACATCGTGGCCCCTTATCCAATTGTTGTCGAATCCCAGGCAATGTGCACCGACGGCACTTTCGCCTATTCCGCGGGCGGACGTGACGCCGCGAACTTCCTTGCGACAACTGCCTTTAACCAATATGATCCGGTTGCAGACAGTTGGACGCCGTTGGCACCCCTTACACAGGCTACCCGGGACGCGCGCGCAGTCTATGCCGCCAACACTAATTCGATTTATGTGTTCGGTGGCATCGACATCACTGAACTTGTTACGAACATCGTCCAAAAATACGACCTTGGCGCCGGCACCTGGAGCACCGTCACACCGATGCCTGCGGAACGGTTTTTCCCGGCCACGGTATACTACGATCCCACGGGGCTAATTTACGTTGCGGGCGGAATCGATGGCACCTTCCTCGAAACCGACACAACCTGGATCTATGATCCGGTTGCCGATACTTGGGATACCAGTACGGCTCCTAACATTCCGGTGGTGATGGGTGGCAGTGCAGTCAGTCTTGTGGGTCAAAACATGTATCTGCAAGGCTCGTTTGGCGCCGGCGCCACAAACTTCAACTACACCTATGACATCGTGGCTAACACCTGGACGCAGAAGGCCAACATGCCCGCGGCTGTTTACGAGGCTGCTGGTGCATCTATTGGAACCAACACCTACGTTGTAGGCGGCGGCGACCCGGCCGTGGCGCCTGGCAGTGCCAAGGCGAACCGAAAAGGCGCGAAGGGCCCGAATGGTTCAATGGCAAGGCCGGATACCTCGTTTAATACCACGTACATCTACGACACAGAGGCTGATACCTGGTCGACCGGGCCGAATACAAACGTCGCTCACTCGTTCACAGGTGGAACAGCAATCGGCAATAAACTGCTGGTAGCATGCGGATTTGACGGAGTGACCGGCGACACCAACATCGTTGAGGTGTCCGACTGCGGTGCTGGAGGAGGAACGCCAACACCGACGCCGACTGCAACGTCAACGCCAACTGGCACGCCGGGACCATGTTCATTCCGCGTGCTTATCGTCTATGCTGATTCGGAAGGTCCGCCTACTCAGCTTCAATCGGAGGTCCAAGCCGAACCCAATGTGGTCGCTGTAGACCTCTTCGATGCGGCCGTGGGCACTCCCACTCTCGCTCAACTCCAGCAATACAACATCGTTGTGCCGTTCAGTAATTCTCCGTTCCTTGACGGGGATACGCTGGGCAACAACCTGGCGGACTACGTGGATGGCGGCGGGATAGTTGTGCAGTATGGATTTGCCCATTATGGGCCGGGGCAGCCATACGGGGTCAACGGCCGATGGGTAACCGACGGCTATAATCCGTATGATTACTCGACGAACCTGGAAGCCAATCCGTTCTCACTGGGCACCTTTAACGCGGGTCACCCACTGATGGTTGGTGTTACGGCCCTTAACAGCAACTTCGCAAACCTCGTGACACCCAATGCAGCTGCGACTGAGGTAGCGCAGAACAGCTTTGCCGAGTCGCTGGTAGCGTTCCGGCCGATCGGGACGCATACTACTGTCGGTATCACAGCTTATGTTGGAGCTGCCGCGACTCAAAGCGGAGATTGGGGAAAAGTGATCGTCAATGCCGGGAACTGGTTGCTTAACTGCCAGGGAAGTCCAACGCCGACGCCCACGGCGACCGCAACGGCAACACCTACGCCTACAGCTACGGCAACAGTGACGATAACACCGCCTCCAACAGCTACGCCTACAGCTACGGCAACTCGGCCTCCACCGACGCCAAGGCCGCGGCCCACGCCGTATCCTCGGCCGACGCCGTAGATCTGGCTGATAGCTAGAAATAAGAAAAGATTAGTTAAAGCATGAACTCGGGAGGCAACTCGCGAGTTCCTTGCTTTAGGGGCAAACATTCACGCGACCCGCCTTGGAGTGCGGCGGTGCTTCTCAACTTTAAGAGCGGCTAATCCTGGCGATCCGTACGCTATCATCCATATTGTCAAACTAAAGCGCTGCAGCCACAGCCTCGCGACACGTTTGTTATGTCGAGTGAAGTCGAGACATCTCTGGCCTCATCTGTCTTGTAAGACCTCAGCACCGAGATCCTCCCAGCGCGGATTCAATCGATTAATCAAATCGATCTTCTTTTTTCGCGATCTTTTCTTCAACTGTGACTCGCGGACAATCGCATCGCGAATGTCACGGTAATACTCGTAACAGACTAGCTTCTTGCATTGATACGTTGACGCGAATCCTGCCCTCTCTCCCCGTCGGTGCTGCCAGGTTCGCCGTGAGGGGCGGTTTGTTACGCCAATGTAAAGAACCGAATGATTCTTGTTCGTGACGATATGGATCCAGAAGTTGTAATCACGCGGCATAGCTCAGAATGAATTAGAGATGTCTCGACTTCACTCGACATGACAAAACGTTGCCATGGCATTTCCTCCGTCCTGCTAAATTTCTGCTCATTGTCGGGTAACACGTTTCCTTAAAGCCCGAAACATCGCCGCGTTGCAAAGTACTCTGCGCGTCCACCGAGCGCATTTTTTACAGAAGGCACAGAAGAAAACTTAAACCTCTGATCCAGTAACAGTAACCTTAGTTAGGTTGGTTTGCTTCTGTTAGTCTTGGCGCCCCAGGTTGCCGCGCGAGCGGAAATCGCCCCAAAAAATTTGTTACGAAAAATATCTTGACACTTCTGCGCGCTCTTTACTAAAAACGGCGCTCCACACCCAATCCACAAATGCTCCTTTATGAAAAAACAAATAAACCCCACGATTAAGGCGCACCTTATTCGGAGCGCCTTTTACGTAGTTCTCTTACTCGCTGTTTGCGTGATTCCATTCGCGCTGGCGCAGCGAAATACCTCCAGGCACGGTGTTGCCGGCAAAGGCAGGTTGGTTGCACCCGCAGCGTCGAAAACGGGCGCTGTCGCCCTGACTAGCGCGGTGTCATCCACCGGCGCAGCCCCCGCTTTGGACAAAGAAACCGCGTCCAAGGCCAGGAAGGCCGCTGCTGCTGCCAAAAAGAGTCTCGGTGCGCCGGGCTCCTTGGCTGGCATCTTGCAGGGCCCTCAAGGCAAGTCCGGCACAGTAGCACGGCAAGCTTCCCGTCCCATTCACGCCTTGCCAGCGAATGCTCCGAAGTTCCCTTACTCCAGTGTTCGTGATCGTGGAACGGCGCCGATAAACAAGGTCACGACCGCGGCGAGCAAGCGGGTTTCAGCGGTTCCGATCAGAAGCGCTCCCACGGGAATTGGTAAGCTCCGGTTTATTGCTCGGCCTAAAGGTGGTCAGGTAGTTCTTTACGATCAATACGATAACGCTTCAACTGTAGCTACCGGCTCACAGGAATTCCCGGATTTTCCAGACTTTACTGATTTTACCGCGGACGACTTTGTAGTGCCGTCAGGTGAAACGTGGAATGTGATGTCGATCGACGCCGATGGGATTCCTTTTAACTGCAGCGGAGACTGCGTTCCCGACAATTTCAATGTCTTCATCTATACCGATAGCGCCGGCCTTCCCGGTACACAGATCTATTCGGCAACCGCACAGTCTTTCTCGATTTTGGGTAGTACTTACACCGTCGACCTGGCAGTCCCTGCCGTTCTTTCCGAGGGGACGTATTGGGTTTCCGTCCAAGCACACGAAGCCTTTACTGGCGATGGGCAGTGGGGTTGGACCGACCGCACTCTGCAATCAAACAACCCAGCAGCCTGGCAAAACCCGGGCGGCGGATTCGGGGCTTGCCCGACGTGGGCCCCGAAGCTGGCGGTCTGCATACCTACTGCAGGCGGACCTGATCAGGTTTACCGGCTTAATGGGACGACAGGAGGCGGTGCTTGCACTACTTATAACTTTACCCAGGGCGAAGACGTAATCACGCCGGGTGACACCGACACCGGCAATCACACTGATGACGGCGATACCTTTGTTGCCCTGCCGTTTTCTTTCCAGGTATACGACCAAACCTTCAACGGTGTGAACGTCAACTCCAACGGACGTGTTGATCTTGTGTGCGTCAACGAACCACTCGGCTACCAGTCAGCGTGTCTGCCGCCGCCGGATAATCAGTGTCCGTATGACTACACCATCTTCCCGATGTGGACAGACATGCGGACCGACGTAGTGGGAGAGGGCTGCGCCAATTTTGCCAGCGGCTGCGGAATATTCACCTCGGTCTCGGGTAGCGCGCCCAACCGAATCTTTAACATTGAATGGCGCACAGTCTATTTTGCCGATCACACTCAGACAGCGAACTTTGAGATCCGCTTGTTTGAGAGCGATCCTAACCATCGGTTTGACATCATCTATGGCACGGTCAACGCAGGCAGTGATCAGCTTTATGTGTCGGGTGTAGAGCAGAACGCCAGCACGTTTACGCAAGCCTTCTGCGATGCTGGCCCACCGACGACAGGTTCGGCGGACGTTTATACCTGCGGAGGTGGTGGTCCTACACCAACGCCTACGCCAACATGCACGCCAGGTGCCGGCGGTTTGCTGGTTGGTTCCGGCATCACTCTTGGTTTCGCGCCAAACGGCTGGAACCCAATCCTGGCTGGCAACACGGTCAACTACACGTTTGGCAATAGCCAGGCAGCGCCGAACGAGTTCGCTCTGTTCGAGACGCACGATCCATGGGGTTCTACAATTATCAAGGACGCCATCACGGCAAATGCGCATACGTTTACGGAGTTCACGCCCGCGCAGTTGTCTGGGTTCAACTTCGCCGATTATCGCGTAATTATCCTTAACTGGGATGACACGTTCCTTAGCGACTTCCTGGCGGATTACACCGCGGCCATCCCTGCATTGGAAGCCTATGTGAACGCGGGCGGCGTGGTCTGGGTGCAGGCAGCTGTCCAAGGCGTAGGGGAAACGTTCCCGATGCCGTTCAGCGGCCAGGGGAACGACGGTGACTTCAGTGCCTTTAACCCTATCGTCGATACGGGGAACCCGATGGTGGCAGGCATGCCGAACCCGATTCCGGGCAACTCTGCCAGTCACGTCTCGTATTCGAGCTTGCCGGGTGCCGCGCACGTTGTCGTCATCAATGACACTACGTCGCAACCGACGTTATATGAGCTGTTCCCGGGTGGCGGCTGTAACCCAACACCTACTCCGACAGTAACGCCTTCGTGCACGCCGGGAAGCGGGCAATGGTCAGGGGTCGCTCCCTATCCGTTTCCGGCTCGCGGACCATTTGTCGTGAGCGATGGCACCTCCTACTACACGGGTGGCGGCTATGACGGTATCGATGTCCATACGGAAACGTTCAGGTACGATCCGGTAGCCAACACTTATACGCCTTTAGCGAATGCGCCTGATCCGTTCTTTCTGTCTCAAGCGGTGATCTTCAATAACAAGATCTATAGCATCGGCGGATTTAACCTGGGCGGCCAAAGCACGACCACGCGTATCTACGATATCGCAGGCAATTCGTGGACTACGGGCGCGCCAATACCCGAGCCTCAAGGGTTGTCCGATGCTGCCACCGGGTTGGACAGTGCGAATGGGAAAATCTACGTTGCATGCGGTTTCAATGGATCTGGCGCGAGCAACACGCTCCATATCTATGACATCGCCACTGACAGCTGGACCACAGGTTCGCCCGCGCCGGACGCGTTGTACCTGCCCGGCTTCGGGGTTATCAACGGAAAGTTCTACGTGGCCAGCGGTAACAACGGCGGGAGCGAAGTGTCCGACTTACAGGTTTACGACATCGCGACTGACACCTGGTCCGCCGGTGCGCCTATCCCGACGCCGGTAACCGGACCGGGTAGCGCCGTGTTTAATGGGAAGCTATACGTGTTCGGAGGAACAGCTCCGTTCCCAGTGACTACGACCATCACGCAAATCTACGACCCGGCTACCGATAGCTGGAGCAGTGGACCGAACATGGTGCTGGGTAAACTGTGGTTCTACGGAGGACCACTCGATCCTACCAGCATTCTTGCGCCTGGCGGAGATGACTCCAACTTCTTCCCCACGACTGAAGTCGAGCTCCTGACCGGTGGCGGATGCGTGTCACCAACACCTACGCCGACACCAACGCCTACCTGCCCGCCCGGAGGCGGACCCGGGGTGTGGACTGCGGGTAATCCGTATCCATCAACGATCGTGCGTTATGGGTTCGCCCAGACAGCTACCAACTTCTATGTGTTCGGTGGCGTAGACAACGGTAACCGTGTCAACAACGTCAACACCATGGATGTCGCCACGGGAGTCTGGTCGCCGCTAGCACCGATGCCATTCACCAGTGAAGCACCAACCTGTGCGCTCGATGCATCGAGTGGCCTTGTTTATTGCGCGGAGGGTGACACCGGCAATGGCTTCGCAGCCTATGACATCGCCAACAACAGCTGGACGTCATTAGCTAACACGCCCAATGGGGACGACTACGGCGCTGCCTCAGGAGCGTTCAACGGACAGGTGTTCCTGGTAGGCGGCACAACCGGGTTCATCACCAATGTGTGGGTGTATAACATTGCTACTAACACATGGTCGGCAGGTAACCCTGTCCCAGGAGTCAGCTCCATACTGCTGCCAGGATATACCCAGGTGGGTCAGTTCCTCTACGTGGTGGGCGGCTTTGATGCGACCTTCGCTAACAATGCAACGACCCTGCGTCTGGACATGAGCACAGGAAACTGGGACACGGGTCCGACGTTCACTCCGCAACTGGGAGACTTCGGCCTTGCCTTTGATGCGGGGACCAACAAGCTGTACTCGCTGGGCGGTGACCTGCCCAATGATGGGAATCCCTTCAACTCGACCAATCAGGTCAACGAGCTTGATGTGTCGGGATGGCCCGGCGGAACATGGAACCCATCCCCGCCTGATTTACCAGTGCCTAACCGCCAGGCCGCCCAGGCCGGGTTTTACGGGGCCGGCGATATCTGGTGCGTAGGTGGCATAAACGGAGCGACCTTCCAGTTCCTCAACGAGGTATGGCATCGCAACAACGGAGGAGGGTGCGTAACCCCAACGCCAACGCCGACGCCTACACTTACACCCACACCGACCCCAACCCCAACCCCGAGCTCGACACCGACGCCCACTCCGACACCGACGCCTACAGCCACGGCCACGGCAACAATCACACCTACAGCGACACCGACGCCGACCCGGCCTCCGCCGACACCAAGGCCAAGGCCAACACCGTATCCTCGGCCGACGCCGTAAGCGAATGGGTTAAGAAGTTAACAGAGTTAGAAAGTAACCAGGGACTCGCGAGGCAACTCGCGAGTTCCTTGCTTTTTATAGTGGCAGACGTGTCGCCTGCAGGTCGTAGAATTGTTGCAGCCGACACGGCCGCCTATGCAGTTTCGAAGCGCCTCACATCCACGCTACGCGTTTGGAGTGCGGCGGTGCTCCGCCGCAGTCCAAAACACTCCGTGTGATCTGAGTGATCCGCGCTTCCAAGAAAATGTTGACACGGCGCCGAGCTTTTGATTAAAAGCGTTGCTCCGGTATTCATTCCGGAGCAGCTAACTAACCCCACCCCAATTCTATGATCAAAAATGTCCATCGCACGTTCACCGGATCGCCGTGGCGGCGTATCTTTTGTTCATTGTTCCTTGTGGCGGCTGTTGTAGCGCTCCTTGCTGCTGTCGCTTCTTCCGATGCTGTCGGACAGCGGGTGGGCGGCAATGGAGTCAATATCGCGAATAGGATTGCGCCGTGGGTAGTGGAACACACGGCCTACGGACAACAGGCGGAGTTTTTTGTCGTGCTCGCTGACCGGGCCGATTTAAGCCCCGCTGCCAATTTCCCCACCAAAGCCGACAAAGGCCGCTTCGTTTATCGAACCCTGCGGGAAAAAGCTCAGAGGACCCAGGGACCGATCCTTGAATGGCTGCGCGAGCGCAACATCGAACATCAATCGTTCTATATCGTTAATGCTATTCTGGTGAAAGGCACTCGAACGATCGCCGCGGCGCTGGCGGCTCGCCCCGACGTTGCGCGGGTGGAAGGTAATCCGCGCATCCAAAATGATCTTCCCCGGCCTGAGGCTGTCGATGAAGCGTCTCCGCAATCCGGACGCCCGGTCGCCATCGAGCCCGGGGTTCAGTACACGCATGCGCCTGATGTGTGGAACCTCGGATTTATGGGGGAAGGAATTGTTGTGGCTGGCGCTGACACTGGAATTCGCTGGACCCATAACGCGCTAAAACCGCACTACCGCGGCTGGGACGGGCAAAACGCCGATCACGATTACAACTGGCATGATTCGATTCATGATAGCGTGGGGAACCCCTGCGGAAACGATTCGCCTTTCCCTTGCGACGACCAGGGACATGGCACTCACACAGTTGGAACCATGGTCGGCGACGATGGCGCGGGTAACCAGATTGGCATGGCGCCTGGCGCAAAATGGATTGGTTGCCGTAACATGGACGCCAACACGGGTACACCGGCCAGATACATCGAGTGCATGCAGTGGTTCCTTGCACCTACCCGGATTGATGGCAGCGACCCAGACCCGACCAAGGCGCCTGATATCACCAACAACTCCTGGCATTGCCCGCCTGCGGAAGGTTGTTCATTTGACAGCTTGCAAGCTGCCGTGGAAGCACAAGCCGCTGCTGGTATCATGATGTGCTCAGCCGCGCAAAACGCCGGGCCGAGTTGTTCCACCGTGGAAAATCCGCCGGGAATTTACGAGGCGACCTATTCGGTCGGCGCGCTGAACACTGGTACCGATACCATCGCTGGCTTTAGCAGTCGCGGTCCGGTCACAGCTGATGGGAGCGGGCGGATAAAGCCTGATATCAGTGCTCCTGGCACAGGGACCCGCTCGTGCTTTAACACCTCGGATACGGCCTATACAAATTTGAGCGGTACATCCATGGCCACTCCGCATATTGCCGGAGCAATGGCCTTGTTGTGGAATGCAGTTCCAAGTCTGCGCCACCAGCTTACGGACAGTCGCGACGCGTTGAACAACTCGGCTGTGCATCTCAGTGACACTCAGTGCGGCGACGCGGGTCCACCGAATAATGTCTATGGCTGGGGCCGGGTAAATATTCTTGCGGCGGTGGGCGGCGGTTCGCCTACGCCAACTCCGACGGCTACGGCGACAGCGACTGTACCTCCGAGTCCGACTCCTACGCCGTCTGAAACTGTTCCACCGACACCAACACCAACGGTCACGCCCGGCTCACCCACACCGCCGCCACGAACACCCAGACCTCGGCCAACGCCACATCCTCGGCCGACTCCGCCCTGAGTTCCAGAAACGGCGACGCGGCGAATCGGGAAATCGGCGAAAAGTTTTTGCCCACGAAATACACGAAAGGACGCCAAAGCTCAGCACCGACATTAGAATTATTTTCGGGCAGTTTCGAGCGTTTCGTGGGGCGACCTTATCCGAGCAATCTGCGGTTCAAAATAAAACTTCGCTGAAAATATTGACACGACAATGCGCTTTGGTTTAGAAGCGTCGTTTCCGTCTTCCATTTGCAAACTAAATAAGAAACCCGCTACGGCGGCTTAACGTACCGGCAATTCTATGATCAAAAACCCAGATTCAAATCGCAAAGTCCCGTCATCGTCATGGCGGCGTATTGTTTGTTCATTGTTCCTCGCTGCAGCTGTTGTAGCGCTCGTCGCTGCTGTCGCTTCTTCCGACGCTGTCGGCCAACGCGTCGAGGTGCGTTCACAAGGAGCGTTTCATCCTGCGCCCACGCAAAAGATCGCGCCGTGGGTCGCGGAACACACAGCTAACGGACAACAGGCCCAATTTCTTGTCGTGCTGGCGGATCAAGCCGATCTAAGTGCAGCCGCTAATTTACCAACCAAGACCGAGAAGGGTCGATTTGTTTATCAAAGCCTGCGGGAAAAAGCGCAGACCACACAGGGGCCAATCCTGCAATGGCTGCGCGAACGCAACATTGAGTATCAATCGTTCTATATCGTTAACGCCATTCTGGTAAAAGCCACTCGAGAAATTGCCGATGCGCTCGCGGCTCGCCCGGATGTGGCGCACGTTGAAGGCAATCCTGCGATCCACAACGACCTTCCTCAGCTGGGCGCAGTTCAACAATCGCCATTGGTGCCTCGCGGACCTGGCGCCCCGGCGACGATCGAGCCAGGTATTAATTACACGCACGCGCCTGACGTATGGGCGCTTGGATTCAGAGGGGAAACTATCGTGGTTGCCGGCGCGGACACCGGCATTCGCTGGACGCATAACGCGCTCAAACCGCAGTACCGCGGTTGGGACGGACAAAACGCGGATCACGATTATAACTGGCACGACTCCATCCACGACAGTGTCGGCAATCCCTGCGGGAACGATTCGCCTGAACCTTGCGACGATTTTTTCCATGGAACGCACACCTTAGCGACAGCGGTGGGCGATGACGGCGGCACCAATCAGGTCGGCATGGCGCCCGGGGCAAAATGGATCGGCTGTCGTAACATGGATTCGGGCACCGGTACGCCAGCTCGCTACATCGAGTGCATGGAATTTTTCCTGGCGCCTTATCCCGTGGGTGGCGGCCAGGGGGATCCGACCAAAGCACCCGACATCACAACTAACTCCTGGGGCTGCCCGCCTTCGGAGGGTTGCGCGGTGAACAGTCTTCAAGCGGCCGTGGAAGCGCAAGCTGCAGCCGGCATCCAGATGGTGGTCGCCGCAGGCAACGCAGGCTCAGGTTGTTCTACAGTTGTTGATCCGCCGTCGTTTTACGAAGCTTCTTACACAGTAGGCGCGTTGAATACGGGCACTGATTCGATTGCGGGCTTCAGCAGTCGTGGACCGGTCACCGTCGATGGCAGCAACCGCACGAAGCCAGATATCACCGCACCCGGAACAAATACGCGCTCTGCTACCAATGACTGTGATACCTGTTATGGGACAGCCAGCGGCACATCCATGGCAACTCCGCATATCGCCGGCGCCATGGCGCTGTTGTGGTCGGCTATTCCAAGCTTGCAGCATCAAATTCAGGCGAGTCGGGACGCGTTGAACAGCACGACTGTTCAGATCCTTTCAAGTCAGTGCGGTGACCAGACACCGCCAAATAACGTTTACGGCTGGGGCCGGGTTAATATTCTTACAGCTGTGCAAGGTGGTGGCACTCCGTCGCCTACCCCCACTGCTTCAGTTACGCCGACGGCTACAGCCACAGCGACACCAACTGCGACTGCCACAGCGACGACGACTCCTCCGCCGTCACCTTCGCCGACTTCAACTGTACGACCGACTCCGACCCCCAGGGGTACTCCGCCCTCGAGGCCGCGGCCCACACCGCATCCTCGGCCGTGAGCCCTGATTCCCAGTGAGTGGTGATCGGTGAGAAGTGATCAGTTGTCGCCGTGTAGCGGGGACCGATGATCGCCGTAATTTGTCGACCGCGCTTTACCGGAGAGCGCAAGATTCGTGTTTATTCGCGCGGATTCGTGGTTAGCTTTTCGCGACCATGCGAGTGAGTACAGCCTCTTCGTCATTCCGGGTTCAGGCTTCCTTCGTCCTTCGACATTCGTGCTTCATCATTTTTTCCATATTGATTCTGATGCTGGCCACCGCTGCAATGAGTCGCGCGCAAAATATGAATCTAACCGGCACATGGAAAGTGGAGATCAATTTCGCGGACGGGACGAAGCGCTCGTTGCGTTTCGATGCGCAAGACCAAGGAAAGGGGACCTTCCTGCTATTGGATCCAATGTTGAGTCGGTGGGGTGCCGCGAAACCTTCCGAAGCGAAGTGGATCCCGGGCGATCAAAACTCAGTGACGTTTTCAGGGCCGGTGGAATTTCCGCTGGGCAATGTCGGCCGCGACCCGGGAACGTTGACGTTCAAGGGAAAATTCGAAACGCCGGACGCGATCAGCGGCGAGGTGGAATTCGCGCCTCTCGTAGGGGAGCGACCGTCAAAACATGGCAAGTTCAAAGCGACCCGTTCAAAGTAGCGCGAGCCTCCCGGCTTGCGAGACGGCGAATGGGCGAAACGGCGACGGGTTTGCGCGCGTAGCGTGGTTTGGAGTGCGGCGGTCCGACACTGCTTTTTCGTTCAACGCTTTAACCGGGTGAACCCAAAAACCCCGAAGTCGGTTCCCAGCGGTTTGATCAATCATTTCGCGTCAATTCGCGCGACTCGCGGGCTAAAAGATTCGTGTCCGTTCGTGGTTTTAAAAAGTTTCTAAAAAAATCTCTAAAAAAGTATTGACACCATTTTGGTGGTTCAGCTAAAACGTCCGCCTTCGCCAGTCTTTGCAGGTAGGGAGGCGGGCGAATTAACCACGGGTAAAATATAAAAAATCGGGAAAAATAGAAAAAAGCGTCGACGCGTTTCTGGCGCTTCGGCTAGAAGCGGCGTTTCACGTTCAAACTCCATTCAGTTCATAACCATTCATGAAAAAGAAATCCACTTCGCAATCCGCATTCTTTAATTTGCGCGTCTTAGTCGGTCTGTTTATAGCCCTGGCCGGCGTATCGCTGCTCGCGTTCGGCGCGCTCGCCACGGCGAAACCAGGCGTCCGCAATGCAGCTGCCAAACGCGTCGTCGCCCCGTCGCCGGGGAAATACAAGATTACGACCCAGTCCTCCATCGACCCCCTTGTCCCTGTCGCATTCGATTGTTCCAGGATTAAGCGGCTGGGCATCGACAGGCAGGAAAACCTGCGGGCTGGCGCGATCATGATTCACTGCGGTAAGTTTGCGGGACGTGATTCTTCTTCTTCTCATGGCAAAGCCTTCTCAAAGGTTGTGGACGCCCTAACGGCACCGTTGGTATTTGGCGGCACGGACGTGAATCTGATCACAGGGACTGAGACTTTTCCCAATGTGACCCAGTCCGAGACATTCACCACGGCTAACCCCGATGATCCTAGCCAGGTCGTGGTTGCCTATAACGACTCGCGCGGCCGCAACTTTAACCCGATCAATATTTCCGGCGCATCGGTCTCGACCGATGGCGGCACCACCTTTACGCGCCTTACCAAAGCCAACGGTCAAAGCCCCTTCGATAATACCTTTGGTGATCCGGTCGTTTTATATGACAAGTCGTCCGGCACATGGGTTACGGTCTGGCTAGATGGTGCCTGCGGCGGTCAGGGTTTGGGCGGGTACAAGACGACCACTCCCGAGGACCCGAACAGCTGGACTCATTTCTGCGC
>JBKPRQ010000039.1:0-11250 GCA_046734635.1 Verrucomicrobiota bacterium | reverse complement strand
CGCGAACAGAAATGGCCGTCATGGCATCCGTTTCTGCCGTTCCTTGGAGACGAAATCACCGGCAAAACAATCGCGGTTATCGGTACGGGGCGGATTGGCCTCGCGATGATCAAGAAATGTTCGGGATTCGACATGAACATCCTTTGTTACGACCCGGCATATCACAATGACAAGTTCATCGCAGCGATTCAGGAAGTGATGGACTTGCGCCACGCGCGCGGAATCCAGACGGAGAAGACGTCGATCAAGTACGTCGAGTTCGAAGAGGCACTGCGCGAGGCTGATTACGTTACGATTCACGTGCCGCTCTTGCGCGAGGGAGAAACCGACAAACCGACTTATCACCTGATCAACGAGAAGACGCTGAAGTTAATGAAGCCGACGGCGTACTTAATAAACTCGTCGCGGGGTCCGGTTGTGGATGAGAAAGGGCTCGCGAAAGCTTTGAAAGAAAATGTCATCGCCGGCGCCGCGCTCGATGTTTTCGAAAAGGAACCGCTGGCGCCCGATTCGCCGCTGCTTGATCCCGAAATCGCGGATCGCTGCCGTGTGTTCCATCATTTCGCCAGTGGAGCGCGGATCACGCGGCTCTCTGTCGATCCCGACAAGGGCATGGCCGGTCGTACTGTCCAGGGACTGATCGACGTGTTAGAAGGCAACTACGACGGTGACCCCTGCAAGATGCCATACGTGGTGAACAAGGAAGCGTTCGCCGACGCCCAGAGTTAATGGATGAGAGTTGAGCGCTCGCTGAGAGCGACGCGGCGCAATGCCTTATTCGTTCGCTCTTGATTTAGGACGATGAAGCTAGCCTGATTTGGACGCCAGCGACAGCCATTCCGCCTTCGCCGACTGCAGCGGCACAACGTTTCACTGATCCTGAGCGCACATCGCCTGCGGCAAAAATTCCGGGCAAACTCGTCTCGAGTGGACCGGGTTGATGTTTGTTGGCCTGCCAGGCTGGCGCTCCGGCGACGCTCGTCCCCGTTTTGATAAATCCCTTGGAATCGCGCTCGATTTCCGGTGGCAACCATTCAGTGCACGGTTTCGCGCCAATCATGGAAAAAACAGCGGGCGTCCGGACCTCTCTTCGCTCGCGGGTCTGCGTATTTTCCAGCTCGATTTGTTCGAGCTTTTTTCCGCCAAGCATCTTGCGGATCTCTGTCTGATAAAGGATTTCGATGTTCTTGCGCGACTGCACCCGACGCGATAGATAGTCCGACATTTTGCTGGTAATATCTTTCCCGCGAATCACGAGTAATACCTTGGCGGCGCCCTCAGAAAGATACATCGCAGCCTGCCCTGCGGAGTTTCCGCTGCCAACGACGATAACCGTCTCGTTGCGACAAAGCTGCCCTTCCATGGCCGTCGCAGCATAGTAAACGCCCATATTCTCAAATTGTTCGCGTCCCTCCGCATCGAGCCGGCGATAATCCGCGCCGGTGGCAATGAGGACGGCTTTCGCTCGAAGAACGGCCGAGCAGCCTTCGACTTGAAGGCAGGCCCGGTATTCGCCCGTGCCATTGTACTCAAGCGAGAGCGCTTGCGCTGGGGTGGAAAATTTTGCGCCGAACCGGTATGCCTGAAGCTGAGCGAGCCAGGTTAAATCACCGCCACTAATGCCGGTTGGAAAGCCAAAGAAGTTTTCAATTAACGAGGACGAACCAGCTTGCCCGCCTGGAGCGTAGCTTTCCAAAACAACCGTACGCATGCCCTCGGAGGCAGCATACACCGCCGCGGCGAGACCGGCCGGGCCTGCCCCGACGATTGTCAGATCAGACAAAATCTCGCTTTCATCCTCGAACGCCAACGGACGCAGCAAACCGGCCACTTGCGCGACTTCGCGTAATGAAGGTCTGCGTAAAGGAGCGCCGGCCGGCGTGATCAGCGCGGGCAAATCGCGAGTGGATAAGTGCAGACGTTTACTGAGCGCCTGTCCCTGTTCGCCCTCAAATTCGATAAGCCGATGCGGGATGCGATTTTTGTCGAGGAAATCGTCAAGCTGATGTCCTTCCCGTGTGCCGGCTGCCGCGAGAACGCGCAACCCGGCAAATTCCCGATCGCGTCGCAGTCGTTTGCGACGCATGATCAACGCCTTAACGATTGGCTCGCTTACTCCGGGCAATTCAGCGAACGCCCGCCGAAGTTCAGTCGCCGGGACGTGAAGTATCTCCGCCTCTTCCGAAGTTACCCTCGCCGAAGCAAGGACCGATGTGCCCTGAAGCATCGCGACATCGCCGGTGAAATCGCGCTCGCCGGCGGTGGCCAGAATCTGTTCTACGCCATCGCGCGTCTCGAATGCTTCGAGTTCGCCGCGCACGATAATAGTCAGGCCTACATCGCGCTGCCCGGCTTTGAAGACTAGCTCTCCACGTTTTAGCACACGTCTTTTTCCCAAGGGCTCAAGCAGAGAAAGCTGGTGATCGTCCAGCTTCGGAAAAGCGACACTTTCCGTATCGCGATAGAATTGTTCGTCCTGTTGGTCGTCAGTCATTTCACACAGTTTACGCCGGGTGCCTGACAAGCAAACGGAACCAGACGCTCGATCGAGGGATTTGCGCCCCTCTCTTCCGGCTTAGCGACGTCCGTGTCAGCCGCCAATTCAGCCGTTTCGGGTCCCGATCCGAAAAAAAATTGAAATTTTTTGAAATTTCCGCCCGTAATATCTTTAGAACAAGAGAACGCAATCGAGTCAACCAACCGAAACTGACATGAACCTCCTCGTAGAAGATCCACTTAGTAAGACTGGTTTCAGTGGTCCGTTTGTGCTATTGCCGACGGCTTCCGACGTCGAAAATGGCGGAAACCAGTCCGCTTCGCGTATATCGCACGCGGCAATGGACGCATTCTTGAATGCGAAATCTGATAACGCTCGCAGCGGACATTTCTTTGATCCTCTGTCAGAACAGCCAAACGCGGCGCCAGAGAAAGAGCTGGCTCTTGGCGTGCTAAAACAGGCAGCCCATGATTTGCGCCGGTTCCGTTCCGCGAACCGCGGAGTCAGGCGGGAACTGTATCTGGATGCCCATGATTGGGTCACTGCAAATGATTTTTCATGGCCTTACTCGTTCGTGAACGTTTGTAACACCCTGAATGTCTGCCCGGAAGTTGTCCGCACCGAGCTCTTCGCCGACGCGTCGCTAAGCTGGTTTGATTATTGGGCAAAGCGGGCAGGCCAGGTTTCGCACAGATTACACTCTTCCTTTGTTCGCATTTTCGCAGGCGCTAATCCGGAGCGCGCCGATGCCCATCCGTTACCTTCCTCCATCTAAACGAGTATGAAAAACCTCTGCGTCACACTTTTTGACCGACTGCGCCGCGCTTTGCGATCACTCGCCGGCCTGCCCACCTGCAACCACGACATGTTTTTAGTACACAACATGGCTTACTTCAATTTCGGTGGCGGCTGGAGAGAACTCATGCTGAACAATCAGGTCCAGAACACATGAAGCTATCCGTCGAAGCGAAAGTAGCAGCAGCTGTAGCAATAGCCTTTGCGGCCCTCGGTCTGGGCGCCATTGCCAAAGAAGGTAGCGAACTGGGAGGGACCGGGCCGAGCCGAGCGAGTCTGCAAGGGTCCAAGATTTCCTTGGCCGTACAGGATGGGAGCAGCGAGAATCCTCTTCTGGCCCAATACTGATCGACTCTAGCGGTCCGCTCAGGCGAATGCAGCCTGCGCAAAATCGCGTTGGCTTGTCCCAGACAAGAGAGTCGAAATAGTCGCGCTGGGCCAGCGTTACTGGATCGTCACTTAATTTATATCGCAAGGTGGAGCGATATGCGATAATACGTCCTCCACGAAAGCGATTCCGGGAACGCTGCAAGAGGGCGGTGCTTCGTTTCAAACGACGCATTGGACCGTCGTTTTGCGCGCGCGAGAAACCGAGTCACAGGACTCCGCCCGGGAGGCTCTTTCAGGATTTTGCGAAGCCTATTGGCCGCCGCTTTACAGTTTTCTTCGCCACCGTGGTCATTCATCCGCTGACGCACAGGATCTCGTCCAGGGTTTCTTTGCTCATCTGCTTGAGCAAAACACTTTGACCCGCGCGGACCAGCAAAAGGGCCGGCTTCGCACATTTCTGTTGGGATCGCTGCAGAATTTCTTGTTCAACGAGTATGACCGTGCCCGCGCGCTCAAGAGGGGTGGTGGCCGGCAAATTGTCTCGATAGAAGAGCACCTTCCAGAGGCCGAAGCGGCGATGCTTGCAACCGCTCATCTCAGCGATGCCGGTTGTTACGATCTTGTCTGGGCGTCGACCATCGTCTCGCGGGCCTGGGATAATCTGCAAAATGCATTTGTCGCAGAAGGCAAAGCCGAGTGGCTTGAAGAATTACGACCGTTCGTCGCCGGCGGGAGTGTTGCGCCGCTAAATCAAGAGGAAGCCGCACGTCGTCTCGGAGTTCCAATCGCCACTCTGCGCACCTGGCTTTCGCGTCTTCGCCAGCGTTACCGCGAGTCGTTGCGAACGGAAGTGGCCAGTACCGTCTCTGATCCTGCAGATGTCGATGCGGAGTTACAGCACCTTTATCAAATACTGGTGAGAAATTGAATCAACATGGGCGATAAAGGTGTTGGTCTGGAAACTGTAGCCGCGGGCGTCTGCGCGACCTGTGGACGACCGCTGAGTCAAGTTGGTCCGAAAGGCGAATGCCTACGTTGCCTTGTCAGTCTTGGCTTTCTTGCAGACGGCGAGGAACCGGAAAGACCCGCGGCGCGAGGTCGTCTAACGCCTGGACCATTGAAATACGCGCACTTCGAAGTGGAAGTCGGCGCGGATGGTTTTCCCGTCGAGCTCGGTGCTGGAGGAATGGCCATAACGTACCGAGCTCACGATACAGTGTTGAACTCGACTGTAGCTCTCAAGGTCATCAACCGGAGCGTTGCGCAGAATCCCGATGCGCGTTCGCGTTTTCTGCGTGAAGCACGCGCAGCCGCGAACATTCATCATCCGAACGTCGCCCGGGTGACTTATTACGGAGAGCAGGACGGTGAGTGCTTCTACGCCATGGAATTGATCAATGGCGAAACGCTGGAAGCCCGAGTGCGCCGTGATGGGCCGATGCCTCTCGCCGTTGCGTTAGAGGTAACTGAGCAGGCCGCCCGCGCATTGGCTGCTGCGGAAGCATGCGGTGTGGTGCATCGCGACATCAAGCCGTCGAACATCATGCTCGAATCCGACGCGAGCGAAGCTCTCAGGGTTAAACTTATTGATTATGGAGTGGCCAAGGTAATGGGCCCTCAGGCAGAGCTTGGCGCCGAACAAACTCAGGCCGGCTTTATCGGCACGCCGGCTTTCGCGAGTCCGGAGCAGTTCGCTGGCGCTGCACAATTGCCGATTGATACGCGTTCCGACATCTACTCTCTGGGAGTTACTCTGTGGTATCTGCTGACTGGTCGTACGCCTTTTGTAGGAGGTACGATGGAAGAAATCCGGGTGAGGCAAACCGGTGAGCTACCCTTGGAACAGCTCAAGGGGCTACACGTGCCAGGTCAGGTTATTGCCCTGCTCAAATCGATGCTCGCTCCTGATCCGAAGGACCGGCCACAAACGGCACGCGAGTTACTTTCTGTTGTTCACAGCTGTTACGCACGATTTAATCCTGAAGCACGCGCGAGACGCAGACGGACAATGCTCGCAGCCGCTGCATGCGCGCTGGCAATCATAGCCGTGGGAGCCTGGTTGTTTCAGCGGACGCGTCCGTTCGCTCCGATCGAACGATCCATTGCGGTATTGCCTTTCGAAAACCTGAGTAGCGACAAGGAAAACGCTTACTTCGCCGAGGGAATACAGGACGAAATCCTGACACGATTATCCAAGATCGGTGATTTGAAGGTCATCTCGCGCACTTCGACACAGCATTATAAAAGCGCACCGGAAAATGTGCCCGAGATCGCAAAGCAACTCGGCGTCGCCCATATTTTGGAAGGAAGCGTGCAAAAGAACGGCGACGCGGTGCGCGTTAATGTGCAGCTGATCAAAGCGGCAACTGATTCCCATCTTTGGGCGGACACCATCGATCGCAAAGTGACCGATCTTTTTTCCGTCGAAAGCGACATGGCCAAAGCCATCGCCGACCAATTGCGAGCAAAACTGACGGGCGACGAACGGGAAGTTATCGACGCCAAACCTACCAACAATCCTCAGGCTTACGACGCCTACCTGCGCGGCCTGGCTTACACACTGAAAACCGCATTCACTCCGGAGAACTCGCTAGGAGCGCAAAAGTACGTCAAAGAAGCAGTGCGGTTGGACCCTAACTTTGCTCTGGCCTGGGCGCTGCTCTCTTATGTCGATGCGAGTGGCTATCTCACACAGAGTCTTCAACCGACGCTTGCTCTGCGGGAAGAAGCGCGAGAGGCAGCCGACACCGCTCTCAAGCTACAACCCAACCTTGGCGAAGCTTTACTGTCCAAGGGCTTCTATCACTACGCCTGCCTGAAGGATTACGACACCGCAGTGAAATATCTCGAACAGGCGGAGCGTCTCCTGCCCCATAACAGCCGGGTTCTTCAGGGTCTGGCCTATGTCGAGCGGCGGCGAGGCAACTGGGAAAAGAGCAACGCGTACTTTGAAGAGGCCGAGAAACTGGACCCGCGCAATGTTAATCTGCTCTCGCAACACGCGCGTTCATACGTCTGCCTTCGCCGTTTCCCGGAGGCGCTGGTCAAGCTTGAGCAGATTCTCAACATAACACCAGACGACATCGACACACTTGTGTTAAAGGCTCGAATAGCCCAAGCCGAGGGCGACCTGTCGCGTGCTTCGGCGCTCCTCGCCCCACTGCAGTTGGGTGTTGGCTACGTCAACGCCTTGGAAACACAAGTTTACCAGGCGATCCTCGAGTCACGCCCTGCCTCGGTCATTGCTCAGCTGAAGGAGATACTTGCCAAGCCCGATCAAGCACTGGGTTTTTATGTTGGCGAATTGCGGTTTTGGTTGGGCTGGGCACAGGATGTTGCTGGCGACCATGATGCCGCGCGGGAAAGTTGGAGTCAGGCTCGGAGCGAACTGGAGCCATTCCTTAAGCAACAACCTGGGAATTTTGTTTTGATGGGAGACCTCGCACTGACAAACATGGGGCTTGGAGACAATGTCGCGGCGATGAGTCTGGTCGAGCGCGCTCTCGCTCTGTTTCCAATCGACAAGGACGCGTTGACGGGTCCCAGACCACTCGACATTCTCGCTCGGGTCGCGGCTCGCGCCGGCGACGCTAATCGCTCCATCTCCACTCTGGAGAAGCTCCTTGCAATCCCATACGAAGCGCCCCTGGCCGCCAACCCGCCGGTCACCCCCGCATTGCTCCGGCTCGATCCGATGTTTGAGGCATTGCGCAAGGACCCGCGATTCCAGAAGCTTATTGCTTCGTCTGCGCCAAAATAACAAGGCGCAGATGTCGCACGACACATCTCGATTGCTCCCGCAATTTCCAAGTACCGAGATGGCTGTGCGGGCCGCGGCCGCGTTGAGCGAAGAGAAAGTAAGAATCAAGAATTCAGAAGTAGGAAGTAGGCGATGAAGGTCGATCTATTCTGGAACAGGTGAACGTTTTCCTCACGCAAATTTAGATTGTCACAAAGGGATTGCTTGCCATAGCATCCTCGTCCAACAGAGCGTGAGGGTGGGCAGCCTGCGGTTTCGTCCTTTCTTGTTGGCCCCGGCGGTGGGGAAATCGGCCGATGAGCCGCGTGAGCGCGTGGCTGTGTGGCGGCGCGCAACAATGAGTTCTTACTATGAATAATGTTTTGAGAGCTGTATTGGTCTTTCTCCTTCTCGTAGCGGCATTCTTTCTCCTGGGCTTGCTTTTCTGGCTTTACCGCTGCCATTGCTGCGACCGTCAGAATCCACAGCCGGGCGAAGTGACTACTGCGACCCTGAACAGGTCAGCTGCTGAGCCGCAGCGTCCGCGCGGCAATTATCCGCCGTTTCAGGTACCTAAAGAAGGCTTCAACGAAGACCATCCTCGGGTCGTACCAACGGGACCGCAGCGCGGCACGCTGGCGCCCTCGGTCGGGGGCTCCAAGCTTCAACAAATCGAGAAGCAAAAACCAGCCGGGGGCGCAGGTGATCCGGTGGTTGTCACGCAATACAATCCTCAGGGAACGAGCGCGAACGTTGGTACTCCGCCCGATCCAAACGCTGCGCGCAACGGCAATGTGATCATGCTGTCTTATAACACGCGCGTGATGCTTTCAACCAACGGCGGCACGAGTTACACAGAGCTTGATCCAACGACAATTTTTCCTTCAGGCCCGACCAACGACGCCGCCGGCAACCCGCTGGACAAAGGTTTGTGTTGCGATCAGATCATCCGCTACGCGCCGCAGATCGATCGGTTTGTGTGGCTCATGCAATTTTGTGGCACCGGCACGGGAGGATGCCTTACCGGCATTAACAAGGTGCGCATCGCTTCGGCTAGTACACAGGATGTTATAAATGGCGCTGGCACCAGCGGCTGGACCTATTGGGATCTCGCGTCGGCGACCTTCAATCTCGGTAATACCACGATGGATTACCCAGATTTGTCTGTCGGCGATAACTTTCTCTATTTCAGCGCCGACGCAGTCAGTCAGGGCTTGCTCGTAGTCCGCATTCCGCTGAACGAGATCCGCGACAACCAAACAATCAACATGGGTTACACCTCTCCATCTGACGGGACGAAGACCGATGGCTCGACGGCTTACGGCTCACATGTTTCTCAAAATCCTGGCGACACACTCTTCTGGGCAGGAAGCCCGAAGAACACCCAGATCCGAGTTTTCTCAATGGCCGAGAGTTCGAACCAATACTCCTCGCGCGATATCGATATCGATAGCTGGCCGAATGGCACGATCACTCTGCCCGCGCCTGATGGTGTGGACAATTTTTCCTTCGGCTGGCCCGGCAATGCGATAACGGCCGCGACGCGCCGCACCAACAGTGAGGTCTGGTTCGCCTGGAATACCTCAAGCAATGCAAATTTCAAGAATGCGCACGTAGAAGTCGTGGAAATCAACACGTCGAACTTCAGCAAGATCGCGCAATGGCAGATTTGGAACGATTCCTATGCTTTCGTGGATCCCTATCTCGCGACGAATGGGAATAGCGAAGTCGGCATTGCGCTCGCCTGGGGCGCCGCAAATACGAATTACATGAGTCACGCCGTGGGAATACTGGGCGATTTCATCGTATGGTATCCTGAGCTGAGCACCGCATCGCCTGTCGCCTCGCAAATTCGACTTGGCGACTACTTCAGTGTTTCGCGCAATCCGGGCAACTCACTTTTGTACGACGCAAGCGGCTATGCTGTCCTGAAGCAACCAGCACCGGCCACCGGCTGGTATTTTGATCCCTATTACATTCAGTTTGGCCGGGATTCGGTGGCTCACGGCGGCTCGGGCATCCATTGATTCTTCGCCTGCAAGAAAGGATCGTTTGTGTTTTGCTCAGTCTGGGCGATAGTGCGCGCTTATTGGATCACTCTGTTAACTTCACTGCACGGTAGATCGTCAGGTGAGCGTGGCTCATTGGTGGTTTGAAACCCGATTCTCGGGAACGGCTCTGTAGCTCGGTAGTTTTTCCAACCTCAAAACACAATGAAAATTTACGTAGGCAATCTCTCCTTTGAGACTACCGAAAACGATCTTCAGGATCTGTTCGAACAACATGGCGCCGTCAACGAAGTCAATCTGATGATGGACCGTATGACCGGCAAATCGCGCGGCTTTGCGTTCGTCACGATGAACGACGACGCACAGGCCAACGCGGCGATGAGCGCACTCAACGGTAAAGAACTTAACGGCCGCCCGTTAACTGTTAACGAAGCGCGTCCGCGCGCAGAGCGTCCGCGTCCTCACGGGGGCGGCGGCGGCGGCGGGAGACGGAATTTCTCCGGCTTTCGCAGGTAGATTGAAATTGGCCCTCCGCGTTCACGACAACAGACGTAGCGTTTTCGGCTGAATCGACACCATGAATTCTGAAAAAGCCATCGAGCTGGAAGGCATAATTACCACGGTCCTCCCCGGAACCATGTTTCGGGTCGCCCTCGCGAACAATCATCTCGTTCTCGCGCATATCTCCGGCAAGATGCGCAAGCGCTTTATCCGCCTCACAATTGGTGACCGGGTGAAAATGGAGATGTCACCATACGACACCGCCAGGGCGCGCATCGTTTATCGACTTTGACATGGCGACGAGATTCTTTTTCGATCCGCCGCGACGGTCAAAAGCAAAGCCTCGTCTGATCGTCAAAAGCCTGCTCGTGCGCTGTCCTTCCACGTCAAAGCTCACCGATACCGGAATGACAATAGAAGAAAAGCGCTGGCAAACTGCGACGGTGAAAACGCAAAAGTTCACCTGCTCGCACTGCGGAAGCGTTCATACCTGGACAAAGAAGGATGTTGTTCTCGGCCGGCCGACATCAATGAGCCGATGACCTTCCCCAGGTTTCCGCGCTTGATTTTCCGCATTCCGATCAACCGCATCAATTGGACGACAAGTTCGTTCCTAATCGGGACGTTTGTTCTCACACTCACAGCTGTGCCGCTTTATCTGTGGCATTTTGGTGTCGATTGGTTTCAACTCGCTCTGTTCGCGGTGTCACTGGCCGCGACGGGCTTCAGCATCACACTCGGTTATCACCGTTTGTTTTCGCACATGACGTTCCGGGCCAAACTGCCCGTGCGTCTGTTTACTATCATTTTCGGCGCCGGAGCGTTTGAGAATTCTGTTCTCATGTGGGCCAGCGAACACCGTCGCCATCATAAACATGTGGATCATGACGAAGATCCGTACGACATCACCAAAGGTTTTTTCCACGCCCACATTGGCTGGCTGTTGTTCAAGCTCTTGCCACAGCCGCCGTTCGATAATGTTGCCGATCTAAAGAAAGATCCGCTGGTCATGTGGCAACATCGACATGTTCATCTCCTCGCTGTCATGGTCGGCTTCGCCCTCCCAGCACTCGCCGGGTTCCTGTGGGACGGCTGGGTCGGCGCGCTGGGTGGCTTTCTGATTGGCGGAGTCGCGAAAGTTGTTGTGCTTCAACATGGCACATTCCTGATTAACTCGGCCTGCCATACCTTCGGGCGTCAGCCGTATTCGACGCGATGCAGTGCACGGGATTCGTTTTTCATGGCGCTATTTACATGTGGTGAGGGCTACCATAATTATCATCATGAATTTCAGCACGACTATCGTAACGGCGTGAAGCCGTGGGAGTGGGATCCGACCAAATGGTTGATCTGGATTTTATCGAAGATCGGCTTGGCGA
>JBKPRQ010000038.1:0-5382 GCA_046734635.1 Verrucomicrobiota bacterium | reverse complement strand
GGGCCCGTACGATCCGGAGCACGGTCTGCGCTTCAATAGTTCGAAACTTCTTCTCGATCCTTACGCGAAAGCCATCGCCGGCGAGGTGAGTTGGGCCGATGAAATGTTCGGTTACGTCATTGGGGACGAGAAGGAAGATTTAACGCAGGATTTCCGTGATGACGCATGGGGAGTGCCGAAGTCGGTCGTCATCGACACTGGATTCGACTGGCAGGACGATAAAAAGCCCGGCACGCCATTGCACAGTTCCGTCATCTATGAGGTGCACGTGAAAGGGTTCAGCAAACTTTGGCCTGACGTGCCGGAGAATTTGCGCGGCAGTTACGCGGCGCTCGGTAGCCCTGCGGCAATCGATTATTTCACAAAACTCGGCGTGACAGCGATCGAGCTGTTACCCGTGCATGCGCACATCAACGACAAAGTTTTGATCGATCGCGGTCTAACGAATTACTGGGGTTATAATACGATCGGATTTTTTGCGCCGCACGGACAGTACGCCAGTGCTGGCCAAACAGGTGAACAAGTCTCCGAGTTCAAATCGATGGTGCGCAGTCTTCACGCCGCTGGCATCGAGGTGATTCTGGACGTGGTTTATAATCATACTGCCGAAGGGAATCATCTCGGCCCGACACTCTGCTTTCGGGGAATCGACAACCCCGCTTATTACCGGCTGCAACCGGAGAAGCCGCGTTTCTATCTGGATTTCACCGGAACGGGCAACACGTTTAATCTGCTGCATCCCCGCGTACTGCAGCTGGTGATCGACAGCCTGCGCTACTGGGTCGTAGAGATGCACGTGGACGGATTCCGTTTCGATCTGGCTGCCACACTCGTGCGCGATCGCGAAGGCGTGAACATGCTGCATCCATTCCTCCAGGTCATTCAGCAGGATCCCGTTCTTTCGAACGTGAAGCTGATCGCAGAACCGTGGGACGTAGGCGACGGCGGTTATCAAGTGGGAAATTTTCCCGCGCCGTGGTCGGAATGGAACGGCAAATATCGCGACGCGGTTCGCAGTTTTTGGAAAGGCGATGAAGGCCGGATCGGCGAGATGGGTTACCGACTCACAGGCAGCCCCGATTTGTACCAGCATAACGGGCGACGTCCGTACGCCAGCATCAATTTTATCACCGCGCACGACGGTTTCACGTTGAACGACCTGGTCAGCTACAACGACAAACACAACGAGGCGAACGGCGACGGCAACAAAGACGGCGATAACAACAATCTCTCGTGGAATTGCGGCGCGGAAGGTCCAACCGAGGACCCCCAAATCAACGCGTTGCGAGAACGGCAACGGCGCAATTTTCTGACCACACTTTTTCTTTCACAGGGGGTCCCGATGCTCACTGGCGGAGACGAGTGGGGAAGATCACAGGGCGGCAATAACAACCCTTATTGCCAGGACGACGAGATCAGTTGGTTCAATTGGGCGCATAACGAAAAGCAAAATCAATTTCTCGAGTTCACTCGAAAGCTGATTGGATTTCGCAATGCGCATCCGGTGTTTCGCCGGCTGAAATTTTTTCAGGGCCGGCGCATACGCGGTTCGGAGATTCGCGACGTGATGTGGTTTAATCCCGGCGGAAGCGAGATGAGCGACGAAGAATGGGCGTCACCATTTGTTCGTTGTATTGGATTGTTGCTGAGCGGCGATACCAGCGATGTTCTCAGTTTCGAAGGTGAGGCAATTCGCGACGACACCTTTCTGCTGTTGATCAACGCTCACTACGAACCGATCCCTTTTGTGCTGCCCGGCCAGGAGCATCTCGAGTGGCAATTGATTCTCGATACAATGGATCCGAACGGCTTTCTCGCTGAGCCAAAAAAATTCGCCTCCGGCGACGACATCGATCTTGGCGGCCGCGCTTGCTGTTTGCTCCAGCTCGTAAGCGGGACGCAAGCTCAGGCCCGGGAGGAGTCCTGGAAAAAACGTCGCGTCGAGTTTCCTCCACTCAGTGCCGAGGAAGAACGCGCTCGCCGCGAGTAGCCCGTCGCGCGGGGGAAAGAAATTCAGCAACGCAATCTTGTTGCCAGAAGCAAATTAGTTTATAGAAATAGAAAGCGCATGTTTTGATGCGCGACCAAATTTTTTGGTCAGTGATTCGTCATGACACCTAGTTCGCTTATCATCGTCACTGATCGGGGCGGGTTAAAGGCATTTCGGGTGAATGAGACGCCAACGCGCGGACCAAGCCTCCAATTAGTGCAGGCGTTCAACATCACCGACGCCCACGGAAGATTAGTGGACAAAGTGAGCGATTTGGCGGGGCGCTTTCCGGTGACCAACGGCGCGGGCACTCATCATGGAGCGGGTTCCATCGCCGAGCGGACGCAGCTGGCGACAGAAATGGACCGCCGCATTCACAAGGAGCTCGCCGATCAAATTACAAAAATCGTTTCGCTCGATGGAAAAGAGGGCTGGTCGTTTGCCGCGCCTGCGGAAATTCATGGAGCGATTGTCGATCTTCTGCCTGCGGCGGTGCGCGACCGGATCGTCGAGCATGTGAAATCCGATTTGGTAAAAGTGGAACCAGCGAAACTCGTTTCACGGTTTCGTTCGTTGCAGCAAATCTGATGATGCGATTCTGGATACCGGATAAGAGAACGGGACGACTTGGTTCATCCAGCATCAAGAATCCAGTATCGAGTATCGGAGTTTTTTTATTCCCTCAGCGCGAGGAAGCTCACTAGTATCTAATGACCTATGCAACTGCCTGTTAAGATCTCGTATCGGGGTCTGGAAAAATCTGACCAGATCGACAATCTCGTCTTGGAGTATGCGGCGCGACTCGAAAAATTTTGCGACCACATCAACCGTTGTGATGTGGCGATCGAGCAAACCAATCACACGCATCAAAAAGGTAATCCCTTTCGGTGCCGTATCGATGTGACTGTAGCAGGGGGCCATGAAGTGGTTGCCGACGAGAGGCAGATGGACAACGGCTCGCACCAGCCGCTCAACAAGGTGATTCACGACGCGTTCAAAACGATGGAGCGCGAACTGCGCCGCGTCGTGGACAAGCAGCGCCGCGATGTAAAGACTCACGCCGACGCGCGCTCGCCGAAGTAAGTAACCTCGTACACAGATAGGTAGGGGCGATTGACCTCAGTCGCCCGCTGAATGGGAAACAACGCAGCTTCAAGCCGGTCCGTTCGAAAAGCCCTCGATCATACTGCTTCTCGCTTTCAGAAAGCGTGAACGTCATTTGTGGATTGGGAAAAGCGCTTCGAGTCCTGGCGTCTTTGTGTCGGCAAGGTAAACGTAGCCAGTAAATCGCGGGTAGTTGTCTGGATCAGATTGCCAGCGGTAAGCGGCGTCATACTCGTTGCCGTCGAAATGAAAATGCATTCTTAGCACGGGGATACGATCGTCGCCTGCCACGGTATCAAATCGTGCAACGCATCTGTCGGTCTTACCAGCGATCGTTCTTGCGACTTGTAGAACTCCGTCCCCGTCTCGAATTGTGATTTGGCCAGTGTAAGTCGCGGTTGAATCAGGCTTGCGCCCGACGAGGTCGTACTCTCCAGCCATGTACCCTCGCAAGGAGCCCTGATCGGGCTGCGTGCGATCAGCGTCTGCGCTTCTCGCAGAATTGTCCGCTGTAGGCCGCGCGCTTTGGGTGGTGCCTTTGGCTTTCTTTGAGAACTCGTCCCATGGCTGAAGTTTCCAAGGGTGCATTTCGTAGACAAATATTCCGGACTTTACCGCCGGGTCGTTCGCTACGATCGCCTTCGCCTCTGCCTCGTCCGAAACGTCCAACAAGACGGCTCCGCCTGCATTGTCAGCAAGAGGACCTGCCAGTCTCATGGACCCTTTGATGTAAAGGCTCAGCATGTACTTCCCGTGTTCTTTGAGTGGCTGCTTCATTATGGATTTTCCAGTCAACCATGCCCGACCCGGCCGATAGATAATCAGGTATGTTGCTTTCGTTACTGCTTCCCGCGGATTGGCCGCTCCAGTGAGGCCCTGCACCAGGCAGCACGTCAGTGCGACGCCAAGCGCGAAAAACAGTGCGATTCGTACCATCTGAGCCATTGCGTCGGGTCCCTATGCGAAGCGCATCAATAGCACAAGCGAGACCACGGCCAACACGATCCCGATCACCTCAAAGTAATTCAACGACTCCCGGAACACCACCGCGCCAATCGCGGTGAGAAGCAGCACCAGGGAGACAGAATAGAGAACGCTGATGGTTGCCAGCTTCAGGTGCTTCATGACGAATACCCAGCCGAACGCCGTCGAGGCGTAAAGGGCAAACCCAAGGTAAAACCAACTTGTTCGCAGCGGTTGCTCGCGCGCGCTGGCGAGCTTGAGGAAGTAATCACCCAACACGCCGATCACGCTGAAGGCAATTGTGACGAGCACTGCGATCGTCCTGGTTCCCATGTCGAAATCGTCTCGTTAAAAGAATCCGCGAAGGAATGCCGCCGCTTCGTTGGAGATGCCGACGATCTTGTTCGTTGCCTGCCGATAAAATTTGAAATTGAGTTCGGTCTCAGGTCGACCGTCGCTCCAGTCGGAAAAAACTTTGAGCTCGCTGCGTCCCAAGCGCCGCTTTGCCAGCGCAGTGCGTCTGATGGCGACGCTCACACGCGGTGTTTGCCGTGCGACCCCGCGTTTCTTTGCAATGGCTTTCGCCGAAGTGACGACGCCGCTTGCAATGAGACCTTGACCGCCTTCGTTCTCGCTCGCGAAGACGAAGATCGTATTGCCATTGGCGATGTGCTTCCCGCCATACATCGTCTTTTGTGCGCTGAACGTGAACGTCTTCGCCTGCGGGTCGCTAACCTCAGCTTTGATCGCGAACATCATTGCTTTTAATCTCGTATCATTCATTCCATCGCTGCCCACAGGCGCCGACCTAACGAGATACTAGTTGCTTCGTCAGCCATTTCGAAATTTGCGCCATCACTTCGTCCAAGTGCGAGGTGCCTTGTTCGTCCTGCATCGCGTGATCATATCCTGGAAATTCCCAGTAGGTCAGATTGCTACGGCCAGTATTCTGAAACTCATCTCGTATTTGTCGGGCGATCGCGACGGGCGCGTGATTGTCGCGCTCGCCTTGGACGAGCAGAACCGGCGACGTGGTCCGGAGCAGGTCGGCAGTCATGTCTTGCTTCAAGATGTCCATCCACCATCGATAAGAATTTCCGCCCCATACCTTCGCGCTCGTCGGAGCGGCTTTGATCTTTTTGAACTCCTCGTCAGCGTGTTGCGCCACTTCCGGTGGAACAGTCATCTTGAAAAGTTGCTCAAAGGAATGTCCCGGTGCAGACGAAAAGATCACCACCGCAGTTGCGTTTATTCTCGGTGCGAGGATTGCCACTGTCGCGCCACCTTCCGATCCTCCAAACATCACCAGCTGACCGTTCCACCAT
>JBKPRQ010000037.1:0-3629 GCA_046734635.1 Verrucomicrobiota bacterium | reverse complement strand
CTGCCGAGTTGTGGAAGGACCAGTGCCGCTTGGCCGAGTTTCTTCTCTTTCAGGCCCGAAATAATTTCGGGTGCCAATTGTTCCTCTTTCAGCACAATCGCCTGCAAATTCCGGCCCAGTGCAGCTTCAATAGCCGGAATGAAATTCTTTTCCACGTCGAGATTTGCAACCAAGGCGCCCGCTAGCGCAGGCTTGATTCGTCCTGCGACGGCGGGATGCAGGCCCTTCAAAACAGCTTGCGAACCCTGCCCCAGACCCGCGCCTTCTTCGTTAAGCTGCCGCAGAATTTCAAGACGCGATTCTTTTTCCGTCTGGCTGCGCTCGATGGCGGCGAGCTCTTTCTCCGTGTTGGCGACCAGTGGTTGGTGCTGTCGCGCCTTCTCTTCGCCACTCTGAACAGCGGATCGACAATGATCGACTTTGCTTTGGAGATTCTCGGCCGTGGCGCGCGCGGCGGTGGTCTCATCCTGGAGGCGAGTTCGGGCGACTTCTATGTTGGAAATGGCCGCATCCAAGCCGCGCCGATTTTCCTCTGTCGTTTCGCGGCGAATCTTAAGTCCGGAAATTTCTTCCTCCAGGTCTGCAATACGGCTCTCGATTTCTGACGCAGCTTTTTGCAGCGTCTCGAGTTTCGATTCATGCGCGCTTCGCTCGCTGCGAAGGTCCGACAATAGGCCGGTAAGTTTACTCAGCTCCGTTTCTTTGGTCTGCAGCGCCTCGCCCGTCTTTTCAATCAGCGCGTTCGCCTCTTGAATTTCTTTTCCCTGCTGCGCGCGCTTGGTTTCGGCAGCGGCAATATCGTTTCGAGAACGCTCAATCAGTTCGTTCAATTCTTCAGCTCGCTGCCGATTGAATTGGATTCGATTTCGATGGGCGTTAATTTCGCTATCAAGACGCTGAAGGTCACTGCGGCTGCCTGCAATTTGGGCATCGATTTCTTCCAATGCGCGACGTTGCTCGGCCAAATCGTTTTCCCCTGCGTCGATTTTGGCGCGATTGGCCTCTTCTGATTCGCCAAGGCGCGCAATCTCGGCCTGGCAATGGGCGAGGTCTGCTTCGAGCATCTCGAGTTGCTTGCGCGAATGATGAGTATCAAGCACGCGAAGATCGTCATGCAATGCCTGGTAACGCCGCGCTTTGCCCGCCTGCCGCTGCAACGAACCGATTTGACGTTTTACTTCCTTAATGATGTCTCCGATGCGCAGGAGATTTGCTTCGGTCGCTTCCAGCTTGCGCAGCGCCTCGCGTTTTTGCGTCTTGTATTTTGTGACTCCGGCCGCTTCCTCAAAAACAGTGCGTCGATCTTCGGGGCGCGAACTCAGAATCATGTCGATCTTGCCCTGTTCCATCATCGAGTACGCGGACCGCCCGATACCGGTGTCGGCGAAGAGACTTTGAATGTCGCGAAGCCGGCACACGGTTTTGTTCAGCAAATACTCGGAGTTGCCATCGCGATAGACGCGACGCGTTACGCGAACGTCGTGCCAGTCGATGCCAAGCTCTTCGCCGCAATCAGTGAAGGTCAGAGAGACCTCGGCGAAGCCAACGGGCTTACGCGTGTCGCTTCCGTTGAAAATCACATCCGCCATCTCATCGCCACGCAACGATTTTGCAGATTGCTCGCCGAGTACCCAGCGAACGGCATCGAGCACGTTCGATTTTCCGCAACCGTTCGGCCCGACAATAGCGGTGACACCTTCGTGAAAATTAAGAAGCGTCTTGTCCGCGAACGATTTGAAGCCGAGCAGCTCGAGCGATTGTAAATGCATGGTAGGCCAAACCTCGGGCCTCACGAGGTCAATACAGTAAGCGTGGGAGGGTGACAAGCGAAAAACACACAATTTGGAGGGTTTTTGGACCGGTGCAGCCACAGGATATTGTGGGTTGCCTGATCCAGAGGGACCCGGAGTGTAAAGGCGTGCATGGCATTCTCGCCTCTCTCCTTGGGCAAGGGGAGAGGATGAAGGTGAAGGGCTGGGACACGTAGCGACGTTTTGGAGTCGACCCTCACCTTCCTCCTCTTCCTCGCCAGGGAGAGGAATCCCATCGCACACGCCACGCTACAATTACCCGCCATTGCAAAACTCCCACTTGGGTCGCGAAGCTTAGCCCGCACTCTTGCTTTGAACAACTGAATCACGCAGCATGCAGCAATGGCGGATGAATCGACGCTGTCGATCCAACAAGCAGAGCGCGTCGATCATCAACTGGTCCGCGGCATCGGAATTCCAGCTCTGACTGCCAACATCGTCAGCTCGACGATTGGCGCAGGAATTTTCGTTATTCCGGCAACGGTTGCGCGAGAACTGGGACCCGCTGCCCCACTTGCATTTATCTGTTGTGCGGTCGCGATGGTCTTGTTCGTCACCTGCTTCGCAATTGCGGGCAGTCGAGTGTCGCTGACCGGCGGCCTGTACGCGTATGTCGAAGTTGCGTTTGGTCGTTACGTCGGCTTTCTCGCCGGCATGCTTTATTTTCTAACCGCGCTCGGCGCGGTGGCCGGCGTCGTGAACGTGCTGGCGAATTCAGTTGCTCTCGTCGTTCCAGTTCTCGGCAGTCCCTTAATGCGCATTATGGTCATGCTCGCCGTTTACGGTTCGCTGGTTCTGATCAACATCCGCGGCGTGCGCGAAGGTGCAGGCGCCGTTACCGTCATTACGGTCGCAAAACTTTTGCCTCTCTTGCTGTTCATTTGCGTGGGAATATTTTTTATTCACGGGGCGAATCTTAGCTGGAGCGGTTGGCCCGGCAGCAAGTCGTTAGGCGATGCGGTCATCCTGTTGATTTTCGCCTTCGTTGGAATTGAGGTGGCATTGATTCCGAGCGGTGAAGTGAAGAATCCTGCACGCACTGTTCCGCGTTCCGCTTATCTGGCCTTGGTCATCACCACGGTTATTTACATCCTGATCCAAATCGTTGGGCAGGGGACACTCGGCGCCGATCTCGCGAACCATCCTGGCGCGCCGCTTGCCGAATCGGCGGCGACTTTCCTGGGAAATCTAGGGCGCACAATCCTACTGGCTGGCGCCACCGTCTCAGCATTTGGATTTGTGACGAGCGACATTCTCAGCTCGCCGCGTTTGATCTTTGCTTTCGGCCGCGATGGCGCGTTACCGCAATTTTTCGCGCATGTTCATCCTCGCTTTCGATCACCTGATGTCGCGATCATCACTTACGCGGCACTGGCGTTTGCGCTATCAATTAGCGGCACATTTGAAAAGCTGGCGGTGCTATCGAATGTCGCGGTATTGTTGATGTATCTGCTTTGCTGCACCGCCTGCTGGGTCTTAGTGCAACGCGACGTGCGAGCCGACGGCGCTCAGCCCTTCAATTTCGTTGGAATGAAAATTGTGCCTGCGTTGGCGATCGTCGCGATTCTTTGGATTCTCACCCATGCAACGGTTCGGGAGTTTCTGGTGACTGGGATGGTGCTCGCGCTGGCGTCGATCATGTATTTCGTTCGCTTTCACGTGCGGCAGAAATCGTAGGCAAACTGCGAAAACTGATTAGTTTGTGGCCATGCGTGACAACTACCTTGAGGAATATTATTCGTTCCTTCGCTTTCCGAGTGTTTCGACTGACGATCAGTACAAGAAAAAGCTGGAGGACTGCGCGCGATGGCTCGTGAA
>JBKPRQ010000036.1:0-5671 GCA_046734635.1 Verrucomicrobiota bacterium | reverse complement strand
TAAGTGAAGTCATTCCCAACTCTTCACAGAGTTCCGCGCGTGTTGCGGATGAAAGGGGGGAATTAGTCGATGGCGAAGAAGAAAAAAGCAGCAAAGAAAAAATCAGCGAAGAAAAAGAGGCATTAACGCCCCACGCTTGATCAAACGACTCCGGAATGCTTTCGGGGTCACAACCCTAACTTCAACCCGGGAGGAGAATTATTTTTCCTCCCGGTTTTTTTGTCGTGATGCCGCGTCGTGTCATCCTGAGCGGAGCGGAGTGGAAGGATCCCGCGGAGCTCCCGTGAGCTTTCCCTACGGGATTCCTCGACTTCGCTAGGAATGACGATCGGTGGATGTTCATTTCCGCTGTGCACTTTGTCTTTGTGCAACGTAATCTTTCTCGATGAAGCATTATCTCGATGCCGCTGACAGGGCCGCGCGCGCAGCTGGAAAATTGCTTCGCAAAAATTTTAGACGGCCGCAGCGGGTGAATGCTGTTGCAGCGCACGATATCAAACTGGAAATCGACGTTCAGGCGCAGGAGTTGATTACCAAGCTGCTTCTCAAAGAATTTCCAAAGCACGCACTTTACGGCGAAGAAGGAGTCGTAGGTGATCAATCCAGCGAGCACCAATGGGTCGTGGATCCGCTTGATGGCACCGTGAATTATTTCTACGGCATTCCACACTTTTGCGTCTCCATTGCGCTTCGCCTCCGCAATGAAGTCATGGTTGGTGTTATCTATGACCCCATTCGCCGGGAGATGTGGAAGGGACAAAAGGGTGAGACCCCAAAATTGAATGGTACTCCCTTCCAGGTGAGCGATCGCGCAGATCTGGCTGAGGCCGTAGTCTCGATCGGGCTCGCGAAAACCGCCGAGACGATCAACACAAATTTCCCGTTGCTGCAGCAAATGATTCATCGCGTGCGTAAATGCCGAGTGCTCGGCAGCGCTGCGCTCGACCTTGCTTACGTTGCCTGTGGACGACTCGACGTTTACATCGAACAGGGAATCAGCCTGTGGGACATCGCAGCCGGCTGGCTCCTGGTTGAAAACGCGGGTGGAACTGTCGATCTTCGCCCGCGTGAGGATATGAAGGACAAATACAGCATCATTGCGTCGAACGGCGTTATTAACCTGAAACTCTGATGGCCATGAGTGTTCGATGCGGAATTGGCTACGATGTGCACCGGCTTGTCGAAGGTCGGAAGCTCATCCTTGGCGGCGTCGAGATTGCACACTCGCTTGGATTGGAAGGACATTCGGACGCAGACGTCTTGTCTCACGCGATTGCCGATGCATTGCTGGGTGCAATCGGCGCGGGCGATATCGGTCAACATTTCCCAAACACAGACGAAGCGATTCGAGGGATCAACAGCATCCAGATCTTGAAACACGTGAGCAAGTTGCTCGCGAAGAACAACGCGCGCGCGCTTAACGTCGATGCAACAGTCATCGCCGAAGAACCGAAACTTGTGCCGCACATTGCGGCGATGCGAAAAACAATCGCGGACGCGATCGATGTACCAGACTCAAGTGTCAGTATTAAAGCGACCACGAACGAGAAGCTCGGCGCAATCGGACGCGGCGAAGGAATTGCCGCAATGGCGATGGCAACGGTTGAAGTGGTAGGGCGCGACCGCCGGGCGCGACGTAAACGCAGCGGACGGCCCGGCGGTCCGTCCCTACCACGCTAATGGCGTTGCGCTTCTTTAATACTTATTCGCGCGACATCGAAGAGTTCGAGCCACGCGATCCGGCCGCCCGGCCGATCAGTATCTACACTTGCGGACCAACCGTTTACAGCCGCGCACACATCGGAAATTTTCGCGCTTATATCTTTGAGGATTTGCTTCAGCGCCATCTGGAATTGCGAGGTTACAAAGTGCATCGGGTGATGAACCTCACCGACGTGGACGACAAGACGATCCGCGGCGCGGGCGAAGCCAAAATGCCCCTGGGCAAGTTCACCGAGCAATTCAAAAAGGCTTTCTTTGAAGATGCCGAAACGTTGCGGATCAAACGCGCAGATGAATTCCCCGCTGCCACCGATCAGCGTTACGTCGACAGGATGATCGCGATGATCGGGGAGCTCATCGCACGCGGCCTGGCTTATCAGGCGGAGGACAAATCCGTTTACTTTCGCATCAACAAATTCCCGGACTACGGCAAACTCGCGCACTTCGATCTGACGCAATTGCAATCGACCGGACGCGTGAAGCACGACGAATATGATAAGGAACACATCGGAGATTTCGCCCTCTGGAAGGCATGGGACGAAGAAGACGGCGATGTGAAGTGGGATTCGCCATGGGGCCCAGGCCGGCCGGGTTGGCACATCGAATGCAGCGCAATGGCGACGGCCTTGTTAGGTGATCAGATCGATATCCATTGCGGCGGCGTCGATAACATTTTCCCGCATCACGAAGCGGAGATTGCGCAGAGCGAAGGGGTGACGGGGAAGAAGTTCGTCCGCTACTGGCTGCATTGCGCGCATTTGCTGGTCGACGGCCAGAAGATGGCGAAGTCGTTAGGCAACTTTCATACTGTCCCGGATGTTCTCGCGAAAGGTTACACCGGGCGCGAGCTGCGTTACGCGTTGTTGCGTGTGCATTATCGAGTGCCGCTCAATTTTACCTGGGAAGGAATGAAAGAGGCGAGAGAATCGTTAGGTCGGATTGATGAATGGCTCGGCCGATTGCGGCAAATCGCGAAAGAAGAAAACGTCGAACGCCGAACGCCGAACGCCGAACGTTCAATTGAACCTGACTTCGAGAATGCACTCGATGATGATCTAAACATTTCGGCAGCGCTCGGATTTCTGTTCGAATCGATTCGCGAAACGAACCGCGCGATGGATGAAAACAAACTCGACACCACCTCAGCAAAAGCATGGCTGGATTGGTGGAAACGGATGAATACCGTCCTCGATTTCGAAGCGGGGACCGAAATCGCGGTCCCACCGGAAGTGGCGCAGCTTGCGAATGAGCGCGAAAACGCAAGACGCGAAAAGAATTGGAAGCAAAGCGATCAGCTGCGCGATCGGATTTCCGCTCTGGGCTGGGACGTACGCGATACCAAGGACGGCCAAAAGCTTACGCCGCGCGGAGCAGCATGACCTTGCCGAATTTGCGCTAGCAACCAGCTAATGCATTCGTCATCTTGAGCACTGAAATGTTTGCGCCTGCCGATTTTCTTGATCTCGAACACACAGCTCACCCCAAACTGTTCGAAAACCAGAATTACGTTTGGGACGCGCTCAAACAAATCGCCAGTTACCTGCAATTTCGTTTGAAGCCGGCAATCCTGGGCGACCTAATGGGCAAACCGTTTATCAGTAACCACGTTTTCATTGGGAGAGGAACGGTCGTTGAACAAGGCGCCGTGTTGAAAGGCCCGGCGTGGATCGGTGAAAACTGCCACATTCGCAGCGGAGTTTACGTACGGGAAAATGTCATCGTCGGCAACGGCGTAGTCATGGGAAACTCCTGCGAATTTAAAAATTCCATCCTGTTCGATGAAGTTCAGGTGCCACACTTCAATTACGTGGGTGATTCGATCATCGGTCATCACGCGCATCTGGGCGCAGGCGTGATTCTCTCAAACGTGAAGCTCGACCACGGCGAAATCGCGGTCGTAACCCCGGAGGGCAACATTCCAACCGGGCTCAGAAAATTCGGCGCGATCGTAGGCGATCATTCGGAAATTGGTTGTAATGCAGTGATCAATCCAGGCTCAGTCATCGGCCGCGATTGCATGATTTATCCAAGCGTAAACTTTCGCGGTGTTTTACCGCACGCCAGTGTCGTCAAGCTGCGGCAGGAACTGCAGGTTGTTGAGCAACGTGACCGTTAGGCGTAACCCCCTAGAGCAGAGATCAACCACGGATGGGGGGGGATTCGAACCCCCGGTGCCTTTCGGCACACACGCTTTCCAGGCGTGCACAATAGACCGCTCTGTCACCCATCCATTGCGTTCTTCCTCTCCCTCTGAATCTTAATCTCAGTCTCGGTGGAAACAATCGGAACGGATTGAGACTCAGAGGAAGCGGAAGAGGAAGATTGTCACAGTTGCAAGCGCCGGAACAATTCGTCGAGAGGCAGTTGAATTCCGATGTAAAACTCGCCGAAGTCCGCGTACTCAGCGCTGACGGGATCGAAGCGCATTTTGTAAACGATCGCCTTGATTTGAAATGTATCGCGCGCAAACAGCGTCACGCCCCATTCCGCGTCGTCGAGACCGGTCGAACCCGTGATGAGCTGTTTCACCTTGCCAGCAAACTCGCGGCCAACAGTGGCGTGTCCCTTCATCAGTTTGCGGCGCTCGTCATAGGGCAGCGCATACCAATTCCGCTGTTCGCCGCGACGTTTGCTCATGTTATAAAAACAAACGACCGGCCAATCGGGTAGCGTGGGATAAACGCGTTCCTGCCGATAATGTTTCATTCGTTCGCGAAATGCCGTCACGGCTTGATCGAGTTTTGCCGGATCGTTGCGAACACTCGACTCAAGCGTCGGTACGAATTCGTCTTCGCTCGTGATGTATTCGCTTTCCTCGGTCAGGGACAAATAACTGTAAACCGGAGTCAGCACGTCCGCGCCTAACGACAGCGAGAGCCGTTTCTCGATCGAGTTGGCATTATGCAGGTCGGGCGTGATTAACATAAAGCCAACATCGGCCTTCGGCGTGACCATCCCGAGCGTCAGCAATTGGGTTGACTCCATCGCGCGAACGTCCTGCACAAGCGACGACAGATTCGTCTTTGCCGCATTTTGTTCGTCACGGGTGAGTAATTGCCACTGGCCATACTCGATGCGGTAAAACAAATGCAGGCAATGCCAGCCCTCTTCGGGAACGAGCGCAGTGTTCTTGTCGGTCATCCGCTTAGTTTCGTACCCAGTGATTTCTGGTCAAGGGTGTAGCGGCGTTTGTGTCAAACGCCGAACTGCCAGGCGCTTGGCACAAGCGCCTCTACAACGATCAACCCGCCGGCGTTGCCGCTTTCGGCAAATGCGCCATGCAGTACTCTTCGCCATCGCGCGCAACGCGGAAGTCTAGATTCGGATCGCTTAGTTCGGTCGCGCCGCATACTGCGCATTTGTGAAGCGGTTCGGCTTCGCTTCGAGAACTCCGCTCATAGCGCTTTCTTCGGGCCGAGACCTCGCCGCGATGGCGAGCATCGTGAATCATTTCCGGTCCGAAAAAGATCAGATAATTGGCCAGGGCAGCAATGAGCGCCATACGATAAGAATTGGTGCCGACGACAAAGCCGAACAATAGGAACGCTGCTGAGACCCAAGCGATCCATTTGATTTTCGCTGGCAAAACAAAAAACAGATAGATCACCTGGTCGGGATAGAACCTCGCGAAAGCGAAAAACAACGACGCGTATAACATTGAGTTCGAAAAACGCGCGCCGAAGAAAAATGCGGCAACTGTCGTGCCGATCATTCCTACGATGAAATAAAGCGTGAGGCGAAACGCGCCCCACGCCTGCTCGAGACCTTCACCGATGAACCAGAGAAACCAAAGGAAAAGGATAACCCAGAGTGGCTGCATGGCGCCGGAAGTGCCGACGCCACGCGGGATGAAAATGTAGGTGACCAACCGCCAGACTTCCCCTTGAAGAATTCGCGAGGGATCGAGGTCGAGTGCCGAGCGGAAAGTGGGATTCACCCACATTAACCC
>JBKPRQ010000035.1:0-8036 GCA_046734635.1 Verrucomicrobiota bacterium | reverse complement strand
CCTCATGTGGTATTACGCCGGCAACGGCAAAGGCGACAAAGATATGGTGATCCTTCCCTATAAAGATCGGCTGGCGTTGTTTGCGAAATATTTGCAACAGCTGGTCATGGAATCGCTCGGAAAAGAAAAGGATCTCGACGGGAGGATCGTTCACCAGGGCATTGCTGTTTATGGCAACAAAGGATCGACCGATCAGCACGCTTATGTGCAACAGCTGCGCGATGGTGTTTTGAATTTCTTCGTGACTTTCATCGAAGTGGACAAGGATCGGCACAACCCGGCGGTCGAAATCGAAGATGGGGTCACAAGTGGTGACTATCTTCACGGATTTTTGCGTGGTACGCGGAGCGCGCTTTACGAGAGCGGACGCGAATCGATCACACTGAGCATTCCGGAAGCGAACGCATTTAATATCGGCATGTTGATCGCGCTTTATGAGCGCGCAGTGGGCTTTTACGGCGCGCTGGTTAACATTAACGCTTACGATCAACCGGGCGTCGAAGCTGGAAAAAAGGCGGCGACAAGATTGCTGGAACTTCAAAAACAAGTGCGCGTCAATCTAACCGATGGAGCTGGGAAAACCGCCGAAGAAGTCGCGCGTTCCATTGACGCAGACCCCGAAGACGTATTTCACGTGCTGCGTCATCTAGCGAACAACGATCCACATCTCCGGATTTCACGCGGTGACGAACCGGCCGACGATCGATTTTCGTACACCGGGTAGAATTCAGCAGATTAAGCCAGAACATGGCAAAGCCGCCTTCTGAGGATCGAACTGACAGCATGAACGTCGCCTGGAGTGACGTCGTTCGTTTCATTCGCCAACTCGGTCACGATCTCCGCAATCACCTAAACGCGATCGAGCTGCAGTCAGCTTACATCAGCGGGCTGGAGCGAGAAGATGAACTCAAGAGGGAAATCAAACGCCTGCATGAAATGGTTGGCGGGCTGACCTCGGCTTTACAATCGCTTTCCAACGCGGTCAGTGAGGTGAAACCCACGTTAATCCCCTACCAGGCCGCGGACCTAGTGGAAGATTTGCGTAAGAAAATCGATAATGATTTTTCCGAAGGAAACACGGCAATCAACTGGGATATTCAGGTTGGCAACGCGATGTTAAATGTTGATCCACAGCTTTTGCAGGAAACGCTTGGCGAACTTTTTGCGAATGCTTTCCGCCACAATCGCGACAAGTGCACACTGGTCGCGACTGTGAGGCTCGACAAGGACCGGCTCCTATTTACCCTTCAGGAACCTAAAAGTGGATTCGACTTGCCCACCGAGAGCTGGGCACGCGAGCCGCTTCGGAAAGTCAGCCACGGGCATTACGGTCTTGGTCTGAATCGCGTCCGCGCTATCGTAGAGGCCCACGGTGGCGAAATGTATGCTCAATATGATCCGAATGTTTCGGCGCTCACGACGACGCTCACTTTGCCTGCCTCGAGCCGGTAATTCTGTAGCCACGGGCCTGTGGCCCGTTCCTCTTTCCCTCGACGGCTCGCAGAGCCGTGGCTACAACTGCACAGGGAGCGCAAATGTCTAACATGAAGACCGGGAACCATCGCGTCCTGATCATCGATGACGAACGTCCAGTGCTGCTGACGCTCGAGGCGCTGCTAAAACGGCATGGTTATCACGTCGACACGGCCGCCACGGCCTCGCAGGGGCTCAAGTCGTTACGCTCCAAACCTTCGACACTCGTTTTGCTCGATCTCCAGTTGCCCGACGCCGACGGATTGGAAACGCTCGATCAGATCAAAGCCGAGGTTCCCGAGACACAGGTCATTATTTTGACGGCGCACGACTCGTTGCACAACGCCATCGAGTCAATTAAACGCGGCGCTTATCATTTCATCAGCAAGCCGTACGCTCCAGAGGAGCTGCTGAGCCTGATGGAGAAAGCCCTGGAAAAACAGTTCCTCTTGCACGAAGCCGAAGAACTTCGAGAAAAGACAGAGCAGCTCGAGCGGCGGCTGGAAATGGCAGAAGCCCGGCCGACGCTCATTTTCAAGAGCAAGCCGATGCACGAGATCGAGGAGTTGATCAACGCGATGGCGCCATCGGACGCGAACGCGCTCATCGTAGGTGAAAGCGGCGTAGGCAAGGAGGTAATCGCCAACGCCATCCACGCGCGGAGCCGGCGCGCGGGAAAACCAATGGTAAAACTGAATTGCGCAGCGTTTCCGCAAACGATGATTGAAGGAGAGCTTTTCGGCTACGTGAAAGGCGCTTTCACAGGCGCGATGCAGGATTTCCCCGGAATGATCGCGGCTGCCGACAGCGGCACTCTTTTTCTCGACGAAATATCCGACATGCCGGCGGAACTGCAGACGCGCTTTTTGCGCGTGCTACAAGAACGCGAGTATCGACCTCTTGGCAGCACACAAACGATGAAAGCGGATTTCCGGGCGATCGCTTCGACCAATCGACCAGTCCCCCAGGCGCTCGCGGAAAACCGGTTGCGCTCCGATTTGTATTACCGTCTAAACACATTTCAAATTGAGGTGCCGCCCCTTCGAAAACGGAAACAGGATATTCCCCCGCTAATCGCCGCGTTCGTGAAACAGTTTGCTCAGCACCTCGGCAAACCAGAGCCGGACATTTCACCGGAAGCGTTTCAAAAATTGCTCGATTATTCGTGGCCGGGAAACGTTCGCGAACTTCAAAACGCGATCGAATATGCCGTGGTGCTCGCTCGAAAGGCAATGATCGACGTGAAAGAGCTGCCCACAGAAATTCAGTTGCCAACCGCGTTGCAACAAACGGAGGTCGCCGCGCTGCCGCGTTCAGGCGTCCAGACACTCGATGACGTCGAGCGAACTGCGATTATTCAGGCACTCGCCGAATGCCATGGGAACAAGAAAAAAGCGGCGGAACTTCTTGGTATCCAACGCCCAACTCTCTACAACAAGATAAAGCGGTACGCCATCGAGCTCTAGCGCAACGCCTGGAAAACTCGGCCAGGGTTAACCTTTAACTCACCTTCTTGATCACCACTTCCAACGTTACTTCCTGGAACGCGAGTTGATCGTGGATGAGGCCAAGTAACTCGAGTGCGCTCGCGTCCGGAATGTGCGCGCAACGCAACTCGATTCGAGCGCGTTTGCTGGCAAGCTCGGGGTGTGTTTCCGCCATTTCGCCATCAAGCAGAAACGAAACGTAGGCGTTGAATCGCTCCTGTAACGCGAGCAATTGCTGGTCTGAACCATCCCATTCGTTAGGCTCATTCATCACAAGCACGACTTCGCCGGTTTTCGTATCCTCGGCGATTACATCGATCACACCCGCACGATCTTTGATTTTTGACGTTTGCGGTTTGATGTCCATTCAGAAGGCTCGACGTTGGACGTTCGGTGGTCGCCAATCGATGTTCAAGGCGTAAGAAAACAAATGAGCAATGATCTGACAGCTCACGAGGTTCGACAGCTCCTAAAATTGGAGCCCCATGCCACGTGCGGATTCGTGCGTGTGACATTTATCAGTAAACAACGAATTGCACCCGGTGGGCTCCCGGCACCGTTCATTGATGGTCGGCCAGCCGGCTCCGCACTCTATTTCATGGTCACCCCAGATGCGCCTGTACGCCTGCATCGGATCCGCAACGATCAGCTTTATCACCGTTATTTAGGTGATCCCATCGAAGTTCTAATGCTGCACGAAAATGGAACAAGCGAGCGCGCCATAGTTGGTCCGGATCTGCGCGCGGGTCAATGCGTGCAGCTTTTGATCCCTGGCAACACCTTCCACACTGCGCGCCTCATTCCCGAAGGCGTTCGGGCTGGTTCCTCGGCGCGAGCACCGAATGGCCAGGCGTAGAACGAGTTGACGTAGAAATCGGCGACGTCGAAGCGCTCGCAGCAAAATATCCAGACGTGGCTGACAATCTGCGCGCGTTCCAACAAGGTAGGGGCAATTGACCTCAATCGCCTTCGGGCGAACTTTGATGTTGCGATGCCCAAAGCAAAACGTGCGGGTCGATTAACGCTTCTCGGGCGAAGTGAAACGAGATTGCCCGCCTCGCCTGCCGAGGCGCGGCTCGAGACTTTTCCAAATCCTGCGCCCCGCCGCCATTACCACATTCATTTCGAAACGGACGATTTCACTTCGGTCTGTCCAATCACGGGACAACCGGATTTTGCCAGGATCGACATCGATTACGTCCCGGACCGCCTGTGCGTCGAAAGCAAATCGCTCAAGTTTTATCTCGCTTCATATCGAAACGAACGCGCCTTCAACGAAGCGGTAACCAACCACATTCTGGACGATTTCGTGAAAGCGTGTGCGCCGCGCGAGGCACTCGTGACCGCGCAATTCTCCGCGCGCGGTGGAATCGCGCTAACCGTGCGCGCGGAGTACCCAGACAAAGATAAAATTACTCGCGACGGCCGATGAACTGGTAGGGCGCGACCGGTCCGAGCCGGACTGGCGTTTGGCGCCGTCGAATGGCCCCGCGCCTTCACCGAACCTGAGGTAACCTAGCACCACCATAAATGAAACGCGCGGTCGTACTGTTGAGCGGCGGAATTGATTCGACGACCACACTGGCGATCGCAATCGCAGAAGGCTACGAGGTGTACGCACTCTCATTTGAGTATGGCCACCGGCATCAGATTGAAATCGAAACAGCACGTAAAGTCGCCAACTCGTTAGGGGCAAAAGAGCATCGCATTGCAAAGATTGACTTACGGGTCTTTGGCGGCTCGGCGTTGACAGACAATGTCGATGTGCCGAAGAAACGATCAGAAAACGAAATCGCGCTCGGGATTCCGGTCACGTACGTCCCGGCGCGCAACACTATCTTTCTCGCCTACGCGCTTGCCTGGGCTGAGGTGATTTCAGCTGCTGATATTTTTCTCGGCGTGAACGCAATCGATTACAGCGGCTATCCAGACTGCCGACCGGAATTCATCGACGCATTTGAAACACTCGCCAATCTTGGAACAAAAGCCGGCATTGAGGGCAGACGGTTTCAAATTCACACGCCCCTGATCAAATTCTCCAAAGCCGAAATCATTCGCAAAGCAGTCGAGCTCGGTATCGATCTCTCGCTCACCCACAGTTGTTACGATCCCTCACCCGAAGGTCTGGCCTGCGGGGAATGTGATTCTTGTCTCCTGCGACTCAAAGGTTTTCGCGAAGCTGAAATGAGAGATCCGATCCGTTACGCCAAAGGATGAAACGTTTGTTCCGGATCTTCGAACTCTCCAAAAACGAACAACGCGTCGTCCTGATCGTGATGTTTCTTCTAATCGCAATCGTGTTCGTAGTCTACGAACGCCGCGTTTATCGACATCCCGTCCCGCCGACATCAGCGGCGGAACCCAAAGCATCTCCGAGCCCGATGAAAATCCAGGAGGATCAGTAGAACGATTTCAGAAAACCACTCACATCTTGGTTGCGTGAAATGCGACAGCGAAAGTTAGATTCTCCTAGGCGACGAAGGAGCGTTTTCCTTTTGGGCGTGATAGTAGTCATGATAACTATACCTCTGTTGGTTTTCGTCGAAGACTGGCTGGGGTTTGAAGCCCGATGGCTCGTCGGGGCAACTGCGTGCTCGTGATCCTCATCTCTAATCTTCTCCTGCGGCGACGAACCTGTAATCCGGAAAAAAATAATGAGCGAGAGATTGGAAATTGAAGCGGGCATCATGGCGGCCGAAACTGGGGAACCCCTCAATCCTCGCTTAACCCGGGGATTCGTCCGTAACCGACAAAGACCGGACTGATTTTGGCGTCGCCACTGTTGGGCGGCGGAGGCATTTTGAAATCGAAAACGCTGACGCCAAAGCGTTGTTTGCCGTCGTAGGTGCGGCCGTCGCTTGATCCGATCATGACCCGCTTTTTCGTTCGGTTTTCGCGACCCAGATAAATCATGGTGTGCGTGATCGGTGGATCGCGATCGATGTTGTAGGTGCCGCTCCAGAAGAGCAGATCGCCTGGCTTAAGATCATCGAGCTCAAACGAATCCTCATGCCGGCTCAAGACTGCATTGAAATCTCCCGCTTTGCGCACCCAGACGTATTGTTGGCTCGAATCACGCGGTACGTCTTTGAAACCGTTTTCGGTGAGAAGATAATAAATAAACCCAGAGCAATCCATGCCGCCGTTTGCGGGATCGGCCGAGCCGTATGCGTAACCGAGATTTTGTTTTGTTAGCGCGAGTCCGGCGTCGAGGATTTGGCGCACTTGAGCGGGATAATTGTCGTATCCCATTATTTCATCGGGCGAAAGCGTTACGTCCGGCGCGCCTCTTCTTCCTGCACCGAGATGCGCCGAGGGCGAAGGTTTTGGAGTTTCGCTTGGACTTGCGAACGGGCTTTCCTCGGGAGCCGGGGTTGGCGTGGGAGAGCCGCTTTTACGTTTTGATTTTGTCTTCGGTGTAGCGGTCGGAGATGGAGTCGGCGAAGTCTTCTTGTGTTTGGGCGAAGCTGTCGGCGTTGGACCGGGCGTCGCTTTCTTTGTCGAGCTTTTCTTGTGCTTCCGTTTCGGGGTTGGCGTTGGTGTCGCGAAAATCTTTTTAATCTTTGTGCCTAACGACTCTTCAGCCGTGGCAGGCTCGGCAAACGCGCCAAATGAGATCGCGAGGATCAATAGCCATTTCATAACGCGGGCTGAGGACAGCGCACACTACAGCGAGAGATCAAGAGCATGAGCAAGAGTAAGAAGGCGAGTCAGTGAGCAAGTTCCTGAAGAATTGCTTTGTTGAGACGAATCCCGCCCTCGAAATTTTCGAGAGGAAAATTCTCGTTAGGCGAATGTGCGCGACAATCGGGTAGCGCAAGTCCCATTAACAACGTCTCGATACCGAGAATGCCTCGAAACTGGGAGACAATGGGAATGCTGCCACCTTCCCGTATCAGCGCGGGGTCGCGGTTGAACGCTTCGCGCAATGCGCGCTGCGCTGCTTCGCCGATCCCTGAATGGGGATCAGTGAGATACCAGGGGCCGCTATGGCCGTCGGTAATTTCCATGGTGACGCCTTTGGGCAGATTCCTTTGCAAATGCGCTCTTGCCAGCTTGAGAATCTCGTCGCCCTCCTGATCCGGAACGAGACGAAACGTTAGTTTTGCCATCGCATGACTCGCGATGACCGTCTTTGTCCCCTGCCCCTGATATCCTCCACCGATTCCATTGATCTCGGCAGTTGGTCTCGCCCAGATGCGCTCGAGCGAGTTGTACCCGGCTTCGCCGAAGAGCTCGGGCACACCTGTTTCTTTCAGGATCAGTTTGTCTCCATCAACTGGAAGTTTGCGCCACGCTTCGTGCTCCCACTTTTCCAAAGGCTTAACGCGATCGTAAAAGCCGGCGATCGCGACCCGGCCTTCGCGATCGTGTAGCGTGGCGAGTATTTGTGCCAGAGCGGTGATTGGATTCTGGACGGCGCCTCCAAAAATGCCGGAGTGCAAATCCATCTTCGGTCCAGTCACTTTGATTTCGAGAGCCGTTACTCCGCGCAAGCCGTAGCTTAGTGTTGGCACACCTTTCTCAATCATTCCCGTATCGGAGACGACTGCTACGTCGCTTTTCAGCGCGTCGCGATTTTCGCTGAGAAAGGGGCCGAGGTTCCCGCTGCCGATTTCTTCTTCGCCTTCAATGACCAGATGCAAGTTCACCGGCAGATCGCCATTTTGTTCGATCGTTTCCTGAATGCCGAGAATGTGCGCAAGGATCTGGCCTTTGTTGTCTGTTGCGCCCCGGGCGAAGACATAGCCGTTTTTCAAGACAGGCTCGAAGGGCGGTGAGTCCCACAGTTCCAGAGGATCGGGCGGCTGCACATCATAGTGTCCGTAGATTAAAACGGTCCGACGCCCGGGCTGATGTTTGTTGCGTGCCCAAACGATCGGGTGCCCGCGCGTGGGAACCAGTTGTGTCTCCAAACCAATACTCGTGAGCTTTTTCACGAGCCATCGCGCGCAGTCCTCCAGCTTTTTCTTGTACTGATCGTCAGTCGAAACACTCGGAAAGCGAAGGAACGAATAATATTCCTCAAGGTAGTTGTCACGCATGGCCACAAACTAATCAGTTTTCGCAGTTTGC
>JBKPRQ010000034.1:0-10527 GCA_046734635.1 Verrucomicrobiota bacterium | reverse complement strand
TGGAGAAGATGGCGCCCAAGGTTGCTTTTGCTAAGCAAAAAACGCTTGGCGGCCGCGACGATTGTACTTCTCGTGTTTGCAGTGGGCTTGTGGACGGGGTGGCACAAGGATGCAATATCCGCTCGCCTGCCGCGCTGGCATAGCGAGTTGACGCGGACTATCCCCTCTCCGTCATCATCACCCAGTCCTTTGACGCTAACGGAGCCCTCGGAGGAAGCAATGGCCCAGACTCGTGGATCCTGGCCGTCGCTGGCAGATCAGTTACTGCGAGAAGGCATCGAGCTGAGAGATCGGGGTGACACGACAAATGCGATCGACCGCTTGCAGGAAGCGTTGGACAGCGAACCGAATAACGCCGCCGTACTCGCCGAACTAGGGAAGACTTACGATCTCCTGCAGCTTTACGACCGCGCGAATGAAACGTGGCGCAAACTTCAGGAAATGGGCCCGTCCGTTGGTGCGGCATATGAGCTAGCCGATCGACGGCTGAGGCTCGGGGCGCCGAGTCCAGCCGCAGCGCCGATGCCGACGGCTCCGGATTCTTCATCGCGTGAGGCAAGCACTTCGCCGTATGAAAGCGCTGCTGATTCTGCAAAGTACGCCATAAAGCCGCGCGAACATGAGATCGACCAGGTTCCGCCACTGCCCACTTCCACTGCATCGGACGCATCTTCTTTTGCAACTGGCGCGAGTCCAGCAGAGCCGGTCCCTTCCGCTGAAACTGCCGTCGCTCAGCCGGGTGGACGTCTTATTGTTTTGAGGGCCCCGAACTTTGGATGGAATTTGGGTCTCAATCTTAAGATCGATGGGAGAACGGCCGCCAACATTGTGCAGGGAGGCCGCTACGATGACTTCGTGCCGGCCGGGCGTCATATGCTGACCGTGTCGGCCGTGCCAAACTATCAACCGACGTCGACGGTGCTGAACGTGCGGCACGGAGAAACGTACGTATTCACGGCCACACGGCAGAACACGGATAGTGTTGTTCTTGTTCCATCAACCCTGCCTCTAGGGCAGCGGCACTAGGTTGAATAGCAGCCGCTGAGGCAAACAGCTCTAATGTAACTATGTGGGTGCTATGAAGCAGTCTAACCAATTGAATCTAATGTCAGGCTCGAAATTTGTTTACGTTACCTACATCCGCATAACACCCGAGAAGCTGTGGCATGCACTAACAACGCCCGAGGTCATTAAGCAGTATCGGTTCGGAATGAGCTTCGAAAGCGAATGGAAGGTCGGCTCCACGTGGAGAATGTATGCTGACGGAAGCCTCATGGACTCGGGTGAGATTCTCGAGAGCGTTTCGCAGAAGCGGCTGGTGTTGAGTTGGCTAAATGAATGGAAGCCCGAGTTCAAGGCAGAGGGCAACTCCCGTTGCGTCTACGAGATTGAGCCCATGGGGGCGTCCGCGAAGCTCACACTCAACCATTCGATTGAACGGCCGAACTCCAAGTTCATCGGAGCCGTGTCGGAGGGCTGGCCGATGGTCATATCGAATCTCAAGTCGCTGCTTGAAACGGGGGATGTTGCTCTCGTCTATCATCGCTCAGCTTCGTGACTCATGATCTTCCCAGCTCATTCGCCCTCGCGGGCTCTCCCGTCCATCTCGCAGATTCCCAATCTGCTCGATTCTCGTTAGGCGGCATGGATATCACCGTGAAGCGGACATTTTCAATTGTATCTGCGGCGGTTACTGATTGCGGTGAATGCGCTCGGCTTTTGGTGGAACAGCTTGCCGAGCATCATGTCAACATTTCTGCCGATCGGTTGTTGTGCGTGTTGGAGGAGATTGTCGCTGATGAGACACGGGGCTTTCTTCTCCTAGCACGAGATGACGGTCGGGTTGCCGGCGTTGCGTATGTTGCCACGATTCCAAGTGTGGAGCATTGCGGTCTTGTTGCATGGCTTGAGGAACTTTATGTTACGCCGGCCTACCGTTCACGGGGCATCGGAACGGCGTTGGTAGAAGCGGTCCTGGAGCGTGCGCGTAAGATGGATATTGTGGCGATAGATTTGGAGATTGATGCGGAGCATGGCCGCGCAGAGTCGCTCTACCGAAGATTGGGTTTTCGACCTTTGAATCGATCGCGATGGGTTAGAGAGTTAACATATTGATGCTGTCTAATCAATCGATGAAGCCAACCCAGCCACTTGCGTCAATCCCGCGGCGAAATCGAAATCTTTGATTCAAGTGGCTGGGTAGCTTATCTCCTTCTCGTTAGTCCGCTTCAGGAGCACGTAATGCGACCCCTTCGGTATTCCATCAACGTCACATTGGATGGGTGCTGCGATCATCGGGCAATTCCGACGGACGAAGAGTTGCATCGTTACTGGGCCGAGAACCTCGCGCAGGTCGATGCCCTCCTTTTTGGCCGGGTAACCTACGAAATGATGGAGGCAGGGTGGCGATCGCCGGCGCCCGCGGGAGCCAGGCCTGATTGGACGGAACCCTTCGCTCGGACGATCGACGCGGCAAAGAAGTACGTCGTGTCGAGCACCCTGGAGCGGGTCGATTGGAACGCGGAGCTCGTGCGCGGGGATCTGGCCACGGCCGTTCAACAGCTCAAGCGGGAGTCGGGTAAGGGACTGTTCACGGGTGGCGTGAAGCTCCCGATGGCGTTGGCGGAGCTGGGATTGATCGATGAGTACGAGTTCGTGGTGCAGCCCAGGATCGTGGGCCACGGGCCGACGTTGTTCGCGGGGCTATCGAAGTGTGTTGACTTGAAGCTTGTGAGCCGGCTGGAGTTCGGCTCGGGGGCGGTAGCGATGCGATATGAGCCCAGGAGGTAGCCATCGGCGTAAAGTCCGAAAAAATCATCTAGAGCGGGCGACGGAGTGCACTTAACGTGTCCGGGCAAATGGAGAATGACGACAAAACGAAGCCGCGTCTGGAAATCGCGCACGTCTTGTTCATCGATATCGTCGGATATTCCACACTGCTGACCGACGAACAATCAGAAGCACTTCAAGAGTTGAATCAGATTGTCCGCAATACCGAAGCGGCGCGTGAAGCAGAAGCATCGGATGGGCTGATCATCTTGCCGACGGGCGACGGTATGGCCCTGGCCTTCACTGGTTCAGTGGAAGGGCCTGCCGAGTGCGCTTTAGAAGTCAGCCAGGCTCTGCGCGCACAACCGAGCCTGCCGGTACGAATGGGAATCCACAGCGGGCCGGTGCAACACGTCAGGGATGCTAACGCGCGCGAAAACATTTCCGGAGTTGGAATCAATATCGCGAATCGGGTGATGGATTGCGGTGATGCAGGTCACATTCTGGTGAGCAAACGTTTCGCGGATGATCTGGCGCAGCACCGTCGCTGGCAGCGTTACTTGCATGAACTAGGTGATGTGGAAGTGAAACACGGCGTTGTTGTTTCGTTAGTCAACCTTTATGCCGAGACGATTGGCAACCCCGCGCCCCCGTCGTGTGTCGCCGGGGCACGACGCACCACACCTGCCGCCGCCACGCGCAAAGGACTTTCTCCGGTTGCGCGCTCGATCTTTATCATTGCCGCGTTGGTTCTGGCACTTGCAATTGTGTCGGTGATTTTCGCGCCGGCGATCATGCGCTCGGTTGATAAAAACAAAGCGACGTCAGCACCTCAACCGAGCGTTACGGCGTCACCTTCGTTTGGCGATGCCATTCAGAACATGGTTAAACAAAAAATCACGGATGAATTGCAAAAAGGCCTTTCCGGAAAAAGTAACGCACCTCCGCCAAAAATATCCCCGGCCCCGAGCAGTCAATCGACAACCACGCCGCAGCCCTGATTCGAGTGCGGCGGCGGGCGAGTGCCTTACCGCTCAGGACCCCTTCAGATAAATCGTCCTTGTAAGAAAAGGTGCTCGAGATGCAGAATTAGAATTGAAGGGACAAAGGCAGGTTTATGAAAAACAATCTAAAACTAATTCTCAGCATCCTTGGAACCGCATTTGTTTGTGTTCTGGTTCCGACTCCGGCATCCGCCGCGGATACCGGCAAGCTCACCGTTATGCGGTCCGCAACGTTCGGTAAAAAACTGGTTCTCGATGTTTACCTTGACGGAAAGCGTGTAGCACAGCTGCAGCGCGGGAAATCTTACACTGCGTCGCTGCCCGCGGGGACGCACGAGGTGAAGGTTCAGGCATCGGCAGAAAAGCCTATCAACAACACGACCAAGAAGGTTACGATAGAAGCAGGGAAGGATTCCACAGTGACCGCTTCCTGGGACGGTCAGCAACTCGTTTTGCGATAGGCGATCCGGCTTTTTTTGAATGACGGCAAACACGGATTCTCGCGTAACGATTCACATGGCGGCGAGCCTCGATGGTTTCATCGCTCGAAAGGACGGGCGCGTCGACTGGATGGAAACCTCAGACGAATTCGCGGGCGGGGAGACCCTCGACCCAGCATTCATCGAGATCTTTCTCAAGACGATCGACTGCTACGTCATGGGATCGCGAACTTATGAGACCGCGTTGAATTTTGACGCTAAAGGAATGGGGTGGGCGTATGGCGATAAACCCGTCTTCGTCCTGACTAGTCGCGATCTCGCGAGAACCCGAGACACCGTCGAGTTCTATTCAGGCGATCTTGTGCAGTTCGTGAATGAGCGCCTGCGGCCCAGGTTCAGTTCCATCTGGTTTGTTGGGGGCGGTGTCGTTTCCGGCGAATGCCTTCGTCTCGGGCTGGCCGACGAAGTTCGTTATTCAATTCTGCCGATCTTGATTGGTGAGGGAATCTCGTTCTTCGAAAAGCTCGACCGGGATGTCCTCCTCCATCTGGCAGAGGTCAAAGCCTACAAGAGCGGCGTTGTGGAGCTTTGTTATGAAGTGAGAACAGATCGTAACGAGCCGCAGAACGCCACCACCTAACAATTCGTTTCAGATTCAATCCGGAAGTTTTCCGCGTAAAACTGTAATCGAATACGGCGGAAGTTCGCAGGATGCAGCTGCGTTTCGCGTAAAGTGCCCGGGTGGGAGGCTGCGAATTGGGTGTCCGTTTGGTCCGTCATCGTGCCAGAGATACTGATCTCTAGAGAACTGGATCACATCAATATCGCCCGTAAAACGGACTTGGCGCTGCTCATTCGAGAATTTGAACTCTACATTAAGCCGTGCGGTGCGCTTGGGATCCTTATTAACAGCTAACAGTGCCCACTGTTTGTCCGGTCGTCGCACTGCATAGACGCTGGCAGGTGACGATGGTGTCGGTTTCGTATGCTTTACAGCTACTCGAAAAATGTCGTGTGTTTCATTTATCGGCTGCATCCACTCTCTGGTGATGAGCTGAGCGGCGTGGTATCCGGATAGCTGATTCAGTTCGTCACTGTTTGGATTCAACTGAAGTATCATAAGATTGCCCCAGGAACATTTGAGCTCGTCCTGGAGATAGTTTGGTTCGTATCCGTACAGATATGGCTTGGATCCGCCGAGTGTCAGAAACGTTCCAACTGTATCTGCGTCGAAGAGCGCGCCTTCGATGTCGACCTCGTGGCGTCCCGCAAAAACTGAATAGCCATATTCTGTCATCAGCCATGGAATGGCCTTGGGAACTCCGTCTGTTCGCAAGCTGGTCATCATTTCACCCAGGCGCTTTGGAATTTGCGCTAACTGCGGCGTTGCATCGGCGCAGATGTTGTCGAATGGATAAAACTCGAATGAGAAGAAATCGAAAGGCACGCTGGTGTTACGAACATATTTAAGAAACCGGTTCATCCATGACCGATTACCTGTTGAGTCAGGCCATGTGAGCAGTTGGTCGTCGAAGTTTTGCAGGCTTGGTCCTCCGAGTTTCAAACGCGGGTTTAGTGCGGCGAGCTGGCGAGCAACGCCAGAATAAAGCGCGGCGTAATCCTGTGGCGACGCCCACTGTCCATCGGGTTCTTCACCGAGCTCGATGCCTTCGAGAGGATATTGTCGTTTTAACAGATAGCTGATCTCAGCGGTTGCGTTTTCAGGCGTGTCGTACAAAACGGCGACCGGCACAAGGACGGGTAGTCCGTTCGTTAACGCGCTGCGCAGGATGAAATCGAGTCCCGGTTGCTCGGTTTTGTAATCAATGTCCTCGGCCCGGTGCCAGGGATCGGTTGATGAGACGTAGATCACTGACTGGGTATGACGATCAGCCGCGTGATGCATGTAATCGTGAAAATCCTCACGGCTGCCTGCCGCGCCGGAGCCTTGCGGAGACAGGTTGGCATTTCCCAGCTCGATCTCGCGAATCGCAAATCCCAGTCTATCGCGAATGTCATTTGAGGTTTCCGCGGTTGTTTGTGAACTCCCGAGCATCAGGACGCGCACAAAACGAACCGGAAGCGGTTTTGCACACAGCTGAACAAATTCGTCGCCACCAGATCCGCGGTTTAATGCGCCGTTTGGAAAAAGACGCCACTCATCTTTTCGATCGGCGTGCAAATGCATCGGATCCTGGCCGCTCCAGTATTCGACTCTGTATTGCCGGGCATAGGGCGCGCCCCAATGAATCCGAATGCAATTTACCGGCTGGGCTGGACTGAGATCGATCACCACCCATTGCGGGTGGGCGTCATTGGGTTCGCCGGTGAAGTGAGAATCCAGATACGGATTACTTTTCCAAAACGAGTTGTCGTCGCCGTCAGCAATGCGTGAATAACCATCATCGTTCGCTTGATCGATCGTGTTTCCGCGTCGCGGCAAACGATAGCCATAGGAAAGAGTGATCGGTTCGGCGAGCGAATCGTCCGAGATCCAGTATCCGCGCTGACCAACTGGATCGCTCCATGTACCGCGCGGATTCCAATGCCAAACTTCGCCGGCAAGTTCAGTCCGCAGCCGGTACGTCAGTGGTCCGAATCCGGCTGATCGCATCTCGGCGATGTTTTTGTCCGTAAACATCCGAGCACATTCCCCTTGCTCGTGGCCATCCACTCCGGTGCCTAACGCCTGAGTTGGCACACACTGGTTTACGGGACGATCCGCAAGGACGACGGCAGAGACCGCAAAAGATTTCTCATCGGCATGGGCCTGTCTTAGTAATCCCAATTGGGTGAGACTTATCGCGCCAAAGAAAAGCGACGCGAGGACGCGTCGAACTCCCAAAGCACTTCGTGCGAAATTCATCGATCAACCTACTTTTGCGAAAGCTTTGGGAGTGCGATGCGCCCCCGCGTCGCCTTTCGCTGTCTACCGTTGCGCTTTCTCCAATTGTTTCCTTACCTGGTCTTTCTCGTGACGAACGACTTTGAGGTGACTCTGCAGGAGAGGCAGCTGCGATGCTTGCGGATTCGGGTAATGGCGCAGAGTCTTATTTTTCGTTCCACCCCAGTACGGAGGCCCGGGTTTCTTCGCCTCGCCGATCTGGAGAAGCAAGTTGTCTTCCTGTCGCTGAAGCTCCTCGTAGCGGCTTTGCAGCATCCGAACACTGTTCTGCCGAGTTACTTGTTCTGCCCGGGATTGATTTTCTTTTTGCGATGCGTTCGCTTTCTGCCGCGAAGCTTCTTCCTGCTGCTTTCGGACTTGTTCCAACTCTGCGCTTTGCTGTGCCGAATAGTCGCCACCTTTCTGAGGATCGTAGCGGAAGCGCTCCTGGACGTCTTTGGGAAGTTCGGTGAAATAAACTTTGGAGATGCCAGCCTTACCGGTTAGTACGATGCCGTCGGGCTCGACCCTGCTCACCGTGACGTCCTTGTATTCCTTTCCAGTAAGCGTTTTGAAATCATCCGCCAGCGCAGCCTGGACGAAAGAGACAATCAGAAGAGTGAGAATCCTCATCCTTGTTTGGGTGAAACCGAGTTTGCAGTTAGCACAAGCGCATCGCCAAGGGCAAGCTTGATCGCAATCCACATGGCAAGGAATGGATAATCAGAGATGTTTCGCTTCGTTCGGCATGACAGGATGAGCAGCCTATTGAAATCACTGGCTTTCGCTCTTGGCGTCGCATTGCTCTTAGCCGGCTGTAAAAAGCCATCTGGTGCAGCGCAAGTCGATCCGAATGGCCCGGCCGAGGTAGTGTTTCCTGAACACGGCGTATACACCGGCGCGTTTATGGATTTTGGCGATGCGGAGGACGACGTCACACTCGAGACAATCGAAGAATTTGAGCAGATGGTCGGCAGACATCAGGCCATCATCGCGTCGTCCAGTTATTGGGGAGAACAAAATTTTCCCATCGACAATCTCAATGTCATTTGGCGGCACGGTTCGCTGCCGCTTGTGTTTTGGTCGCCATGGGACAGACCCTACGAGGAAGATCATGGACCGGACAAGTTCAGTTTGACCGAGATTCTTTCCGGCAGGTGGGATGCGTACATCGACATGTGGGGCGATACCGCGCGAAGTTTTGGTCATCCGATGATTGTCGTCTTTGGCGTCGAAATGAACGGTACCTGGTTCCCGTGGTCGGGAGCCTATTACGGCGGCGGAACGTGGGACAAAGAACAGAACAACTGGAAGGGACCGGAGACATTTCGCAAAGCGTTTCGCTACGTCGTGGATCGCGTTCGGGCGCGCGGCGCTTCAAACGTCAAATGGATGTTCCACACCAACAATTATCCCTATCCGTACGAAACCTGGAATTGTGCGCCGGCTTATTATCCGGGGTCCGATTACGTCGACTGGCTCGGCCTGAGTGTTTATGGGCAACAGTACAAGGACGAGCCAAACCCGGATATTCCTTCATTGGTCGACTGGCCCTACGAGGAGATGTCCAGACTCGATCCACATAAACCGATCATGATCGCTGAATGGGCGACCGGCGAGTTCCCGCACTCGGCCGAGGGCGGTGGCGTTGGCAAAGCCGAATGGATTAAGCACGGCCTCACGATGTTTCGCACGCGCTATCCTCGGATCAAGGCGGCGGTGTACTGGCATGAGCGCTGGCAAAACGCCGATGGATCCTACAGCAATCTGCGCGTGAACTCTTCCGTGGAATCCCTCAGGGCGTATCGTGAAAGCGTGGCGCATCCCGATTGGCTGGGGGATTTGATTCTGCGAGCAATTCCGAAAAAGTAACTTGTCATGTCGAACGAAGTCGAGGTTTCCCTTAACCGCGCGACGAGCGAGAAAAATTTCGATCGCATAAACAAAATCATTGGTTGGCGGCGTCTTGGAGATAAAGACCGTGAAAAGGTCATGGACAATGTCGCTAGCCATGAGGATTGGAAGAGTTGCTTTTCAGAAATCGGACCCGGTCTGTTGCTTTTTGCCCGGCAATGGACGCGATCGGCAGCCGATGCCGAAGACATTGTGCAGGAAGCTTTCGTCAAGTTCTGGCGGAGAAACCACCAGATTAACAACCGCGCGTTGCTTTATGCCACTGTGCGTTCGATCGCTCTCGATTTTATCCGTCGCGACAAACGCCGTGCTCGGCGTGAGGCTCTTGTTTTCGCCGACGCTGACCCAGCCGTCGAGCCGCAATTTGAATGGGAAGACGAAGCGCAATCGGCGCTGGCTGCGGCACTCAGTTGCTTGCCACAGGATCAACGCGAGGTGCTCGTCTTGAAGATCTGGAGCGAACTTACTTTTAACGAGATCGCCGGAACCCTGGGCATTTCTCAAAATACCGCGGCTTCCCGATATCGTTACGCTCTGGCGAATCTGAAGAAAAGCTTGCAACCACAATGAACGATTTCTCCGAGCTTGAGAATGACTTGAAAGCGTTGCGACCAGCACGGCCTTCGCCCGTACTTTTTGAGCGGATTGAGGAAGCACTGGCTGAAGAGCGCAAGGCGACAGTGGCAGGCGCCAGTGCCTGGCGGCGTTTCACAGAAACGCCCTACAAATGGTGCTCATTGGGCGGCGCTCTCGCGGCTGCTGCCGCCCTTCTGCTACTCGTGCGAATCAATACCGATCAAACGCGAGATGAAGGCAAAGAGATCGCACAAGCTCCATCTGCGTCCGAAACAAGACCTGGGGCGCCTGCCTTCTCAGGTCGGAGCAGCGTCGACAAATCGACATCTTCCAGCAAATTCATTCCCTCCGGCGCAACGCAGGTCGTTTATAACACCCGCAACGAGGGCTTGCAGTTTGCCGATGGTTCGCAGCAACCGTTGAGGCGTCTTCGTTATCAAACGCAACAGACGTGGCAATGGCGAAATCCGTCCACCGGAGCATCGCTTCGCGTCTCCTACCCGGGCGAGGAAGTCGTCCTCATTCCCGTTTCCGGCCAATGAACCTTTCGCTGCTATTTTTGTTCTTGCTCCTGCTCTTGCTCAACTGCGATGGCAAACGCGCTCATAAGCACCCGCCTTCGCTTGGCTACGGCGCGGCAAGCGCGCGAGAAGATGAGTGTGAGTTGAGGAAAACCGAACCGATTTAACCAAACAAAACCATGAAAATAAAGTTCGTTACCATCATCGCATGTGTCGCCTCCCTGCCGATTGCGGGATTCGCACAAACACCACCCATGCCGCCGCAACCGCCTGGTCAGCCGTACCCCATGCCGCCGGGTGGCCACGAAAAAGCGCCCAAAGTTCCGATGATATATCTCGGCGTAGAAACATCACAGATTCCAACTGTGGTAAGCGAACAGCTGGGACTGTCCAAGGGGCTTGGGTTAGTGGTCGAGTAC
>JBKPRQ010000033.1:0-10270 GCA_046734635.1 Verrucomicrobiota bacterium | reverse complement strand
CATACGAGATAACGGAGCGGGTCTCGTGGGCTCGGAGATGTGTATAAGAGACAGCACAAACGCCACTCGCGACCCGTCCGGCGAAACTTGCGGGTCTCCAATCCAGACGAAATCGAACAGATCTTTTTCGGTGATATTTCGCTTCTCGGCCAAGGCGGTGCTGGTCGCAGCCGTGAGGACAAGGACAATGACGAAAGATAAATGAACGAAGAAGGAACGAAAACCAAAGCGCGAAATGTAAGCAGATTCTTTTGTCATTAGTGATTCGGATTTGTTTTAAGCTTCGCTATTTCACTCACATATGAGCGATGACGTTGTCGCCAAATTGCGAACACTTGATCTCGGTCGCGCCTTCCATCAGTCGCGCGAAATCGTAGGTAACATGTTTACTCGCAATCGCGCCCTTTAAGCCTTTCAGAATCAGCTCGGCCGCTTCTGTCCAGCCCATGTAACGGAACATCATTTCGCCTGAAAGAATCACCGATCCGGGATTGACCTTGTCCTGGTTTGTATATTTCGGCGCGGTGCCGTGAGTCGCTTCGAATACCGCGTGTCCAGTGATGTAATTGATGTTTCCTCCGGGCGCGATTCCGATTCCGCCCACCTCCGCGGCTAAATCGTCGCTCATGTAATCGCCATTCAAGTTGAGCGTCGCGATCACATCGTAGTCTGCTGGACGCAGGAGAAATTGCTGGAGCGCGTTGTCGGCAATGGCGTCCTTGATCACGAGGCCGGCACCCGGTTTACCCATGGGAATCTCGCACCACGGGCCGCCATCGATCTCCTTTGCGCCGAAATATTGCTTTGCAACTTCGTACCCCCAGTCGCGAAACGCCCCCTCGGTGAATTTCATGATGTTCCCCTTGTGGACCAGCGTCACGCTCTTGCGGCGGTTCGTAATCGCATAAGAGATCGCGCTATGCACCAGGCGAACGGTACCCGATCGGCTGACCGGTTTGATTCCGATTCCAACGCAAACGTCGTCCTTTTCCGGTGCGCCGACCTTTTTCCAAAACTCCGCAGCTTTTTGTTTTGTGCCGAAGCGAATTTTGTCGAACTGCTGTGGAAACTCTTTCTTTAGAAAATCGAGGACCTTTTCTGCGTCAGCCGTACCGGCCTGGAATTCGATTCCTGCATAGATATCTTCCGTGTTTTCGCGGAAAATCACCATGTTAACCTTTTCCGGATGCTTAAGGGGCGAGGGGACGCCATCGAAGTACTGCACCGGCCTCAGGCACACGAAAAGATCGAGAAGCTGCCGCAGCGCGACGTTGAGCGAACGAATGCCGCCGCCAACCGGCGTGGTCAGCGGACCTTTGATTCCCACGTGATACTCGCGGAACGCGTCCACGGTGTCTTCCGGCAACCATTCACCGAATTTATCCTTTGCTGCCTGACCGGCGTACACCTCGAACCACGCAATCTTCTTTTTGCCGCCGTATGCTTTTTCGACCGCGGCATCGAACACGCGCTCGCTGGCGGCCCAGATGTCCGGCCCGGTTCCGTCTCCGCGGATAAATGGAATGACCGGTTGATCCGGCACGTTCAATTTATCGGTTCTGGTAATCTTTTCACCTGCAGGCGGAGCGACATCTTTATATGGCATAAGGGGCAAACTGTAGAGGCGGCCGTCCTCAGCCGCAACAGAACTCAGCACTTCGCGGTCCCTTGTCTGCAGTCATTATCAGAAGACAGAGCATAAGAGCTTGATTACACTCGCGATCATGAAAATTGCCGCCGTTTTTGCGCTGACGTTTCTGACAAGTTTGCTGCTGGCAGTTGCACAGGAGAGTGATGAGGCGAACGCGGTCCTCCAGACAGAACGCGATCTGGCCACCGCTTATCTCAAGAGCGACGCCGACGGCATCGCGCAAGGGGTGATGGAGGATTACACGCTGACCAATTCCATGGGCAAAATCACCACCCGAGCTGACGATATTGCTGAGGCCAGGAAAAACGATCCGAAATACGAAGTTTTCGAGAATTACGACATGAAAGTGCGCGTCCATGGCGACACCGCGGTGGTCACTGGGAGGACGCATACAAAAGGACTTTCGGGCGGGAAACCGTTCGATTTTCAGTTTCAATTTACCGACACGCTCGTAAAAGACGGCGGCCGCTGGCGTTTACTGGCAGGCCACGTCTCAAAATTGCCGGAGTAAAGTGAAGTACCTCGGGAAGACGAAACCGAGTCTGCCTGCCGTGGTTTTTGGCCCGCCGTAACCTGCCGTGCAGACGGCTTGCACGAAGGCCCGGCTCTGCTATAATGCGCGCTCCTCCTCCATTCCATGTTTCCCCAGCAAGCCAGTTGGCGGCGCTGCGGCGGCGGCTGTCTCAGCCGCCCGCTATCTCTCAACTCGGTTCGAGCTGGGTTTACTCTGCTCGAACTATTGATCGTCATCGGGGTCATCGCCGTTTTGCTGGTGTTAATCGCTCCAGCTTTCACAACCCTGAAGAGTGGCGGAGATGTCACGAGTGCGGCCTACACCCTCAAAGGAGTGCTCGACACCGCGCGCACCTACGCCAAAGCAAACAACACCTACACATGGGTCGGGTTTTATGAAGAAGACGTGTCGCAATCGTCAGTGGTTCCCGCACCGGACCCGCGGTGCACTGGCTGTGTTGGAAGACTTATCTTGTCCGTCGTGGCGTCAAAAGATGGAACCAACCTTGGAGCAGATCCGAACTCAAGCGCAACGGGCACCGAGAATTTCATTGACCCGACAAGGTTAGTTCAGGTGACGAAATTGATGAAGATCGAGAATGTTCATCTTCCGCTCTTTGCTCTGGGGGGAGGCACCGGAGACACGTTTGACGCACGGCCTTCACCTTCACCAACAACAGACGCTCCCTACTCCCGATTCGGCGAACTGAACGCCCTACCACCCAATACAGCGCCCTATGAACCCGCGAATGGTGGATTAACGAAATTTCCGTTCCAGTATCCGGTGGGCGATCCAGCCCCGACGCCGCAATACCGGTTTCGGAGGACACTGCAATTTAATCCACGGGGCGAATGCAGAATCAACAGCACCTATGATGTCCGAAGAGTAATTGAGTTAGGTTTGCTTCAAACGCATGGTGTTGCCACACCATCCGCTAGTCCTAGTCCTGGCCAATACCCTGGCAACGTAGTAGCAGTTCAAATCAATGGCTTCGCTGGCGACGTAAAAATTTATCGCCGATGAAACTCCGACATTCTCGAGCCCAAAGGCCTTGGTAACCAGCCTTGCTATGACGATCGAAATCGACGGCGCCAGCTCTACTGTGACAACCTCTGACACCATGAAACGGCCTCTGCTGAAAACTGCGGCCTTTTCCCTCGTTGAAGTAACGCTGGCGCTGGGCGTCGCTGCCTTTTGCCTAGTTGCAGTGTTAGGCTTGTTACCCACGACCTTGAAGACTCAACAAACGAGCATACAACAGACCACTGCCAACCAGATTGTTTCAACAATCTTTTCCGATTTGCGTGCCGATATCCGGCTTCCGCCCGGACTAGATTCGAAGGTTTGCGGTGACGATCCGCCCTGTGCATGGGGTGATTTGCACGGCCACTGGCATGATGTAGCAACGCCCTTTACGCTCTATTTCACAAACGAAGGGAAGCAGACTGGCGCGCTAAACGGGACTCCTCCGGCAGACGCAGTGTTTAGAGCAACGATTACTTATAGGTTTCCCCCGTCGGAGACAACGACCATGGCTGACATCAGGGTCACCTGGCCGGCGCAAGTTGGAGGCGGAGTTCCAGTCGGCTCAGTCAGGGGCGTGATATCGGTTAATCGATGACTCGGAAATCATGTCCCATCGAAACGGTAAGGCGTAAGCGCGAAGCGCTCACTCTAAAACAGCGTTGCCGCTCCAATGGCTTTACGTTGGCTGAATTACTCGTGTCGGTATTCGTCCTCCTTGTAATTGTTTTCATGGTCGCGCAGTTAATGACCAGCGCCACGGCGATTACACGCACTGGTAACAAACAAATCGATACCGATACTCAGGCTAGAGTCGTGCTTGATCGCATGGCACTGGATTTCGCTCAAATGCTGAAGCGAACCGACGTCGATTATTACGTGAAACAGCGCTCCGGTTACAACGGGCACGGCAACGGGCATGGTTGGGGACAGGGACATAACGGAGATCAAGGGAGCGACCAGATCGCGTTCTTTAGCCAGGTGCCCGGCTACTATCCTGCCACGGCGGAGCAGAGTCCAATTTCCCTTGTGGCGTATCGCGTTAACGAGGGTAGCTCAAGCAGCCCTGCCTATGGCAAACTTGAGCGCATGGCGAAAGGGCTACTTTGGAATGGAGTCGATAATAACCCAAATCCAAATTCACCATACCCGATTGTTTTTGCCCCAGGTCAGGTTACTGCGAATCCTGTTACCGGCCCTTGGGGAGGGCCTTGGGCCGCCGCAATCAACAACAGCAACAGCGCTGCCAGCAGAGATGACGATTACGAGACGCTTGGCCCGGGGGTTTTTCGGTTTGAATACTACTATCTTCTCAAGAACGGCCGAGTGACCGATTGGCCATGGGATAGGTGGGACCTTCCAGACCAGCTAACTATCACCAATCCACAACAGATCGGTCTTACGCTGGTAGAAGCGATCGCTATATCAATCGCCGTCATCGACCCGGCAGCCCGGGCACTGATTCAAGCAGCTTCCAGTAACACGGGGTATGGAGACATCCTCGATGTTGCTGCTGACATGGCGGACTTCAGAAACGCCCGTGGTAGAGGTGTTGGAGGGCAAAGAATTGGTGATTTGGAAGCGCAGTGGAAAGGTGTTGTTGAATCTATCGCGCAGACCGGCCGAACCCCTTCAGGCCGCCTCATTCCACAAGAAGCTGCCAAGGGTATTCGGATCTACAATCGCTACTTCAATCTGAAGACCTTGTAAAATGAATTGGCTACATAGAGCGCTTCGCTGGCGGGAACGAGGCGCGACGCTTGTCATTGTTCTCGCCTTCGTCGTGCTATTGACCGGGCTGGCCGTCGCGTACCTCTCCCGAACGACGAGCGATCGTCAAGTCGCTCATAGTAGTTTCAATCAATCTAACGTGGATCAACTAGCACAAAGCGCGATGGATAACATCATCGGCGATCTTAGACAGGAGATTCTGAACGGATCAGGCAGCCCTAGCCCGACAGCAAGCCCGGTTACTCTGTTTGTCCCAACGAGTAACGCGAACATGGTACCGATGCATAAGCCTACACCTGCGCCTGGAACGACCCCGGCTATTCCAAATCTAATCCGGCGTAGCGTTCGCTTGGAGCCCCCGTTGTGGCCTGATCCTGTTGTAGGACCGGCGGTCAGAAGCCGTGCCTCCAATGTGAATTCCTATAGCGATGTTTCGGCAAACGGGCGTTCGGTTAGTCTTTCACGGTGGAACAGCCATTATCTCGTTCCTAAGCGCGATTCTGGGACCGGCGATTCCATTCCAATAGATGCTTTCGCGAACATGACACCAGACTGGGTTTTTGTGGCACCGAACCCTAACGATCCGGGGCAGGAGTGGCGAAAAGTGATTAGCGGCCCGGACCAGACTGTCATCGGCCGCTATGCCTACCTCATCTATGACGAAGGTGGGTTGTTGGACATGAATGCAGCGGGATATCCATCGCCTACAACGATATTGCAATATGGTCGTAAGGGTTCCCTTGCCTTTGCTGACCTGACAGCGCTCGGAGGGTTTACCACAACAAGCGTCGACAATGTTGTGGGCTGGCGAAACTATGCTTCTTCTCGACCCACCGGTACCCTCACTTCGAATTTCAGCTTTAGCCCAAATGCAAGCAATACCTACTACAACTTTATCCTTTCCGATCCGAACAACATTCAACTGGCGAACTATTTTACGAGCTCGCCGCTTACGTACTTTACAAACTCGTTTCTGACCACGAGCCAGGCTCCTGCTTTCAATGGTCAAACCGACCAAGCATTAACGTCGCGACAAGAACTGATCAAGCTCCGCTCAGGGGTAAGCGGGTCCGGTATATCCTTCTCCAATGCGCTGCAGTCTGTTGGAACGTTTTCGCGAGAGGCTAACGTCCCACAATGGGGTCCCACCGCTCCCGATTCGATAAATCCGAATTTTCAGACGCTTCTAGTGACAAACCCGTTCACTCGCAATGATGGAACTACTGCGAGTGTCGGCGACCCTTACATTAACAAGCGATTTCTTCTTCAGCGTCTAAACTGGCTCACGTACAAAGGGCCAAGCGCAACACGGACAATTCCGACCTCGGCACCCACGTGGCCGAGTGCGGATTACGATATGTGGCTGCTAACGAGGCCCGACGTGAATAGTATCAGGTTTGGACTCACTGGCGCTTTTTTACTCCAGGGAACGGCGGCAAATATTCTAAAATATTTTGGTTTGGTCTGGGATGCCACGAACGAGCGATGGAACTACACCAGTCCGTCGGGAGGGACATTGGCAAGTTCGATCGCGACGCTTGGCACGCTGACGGGGAGTCGCGAGCCAGACTTCTTCGAGCTTTTACAGGCAGGAATCCTTAACGGCTCTCTCGGGGACGCTTTCTCATCCGATCCAGGACTGCCAAAGGGTCATCAACAGTCCAAGATGCTACATGTCCTTACAATTGGCTCGAACCTGATTGCTCAATCTCGAGTGGATTCTTACCCGGTGCGAATGGCATGTAATGTAGGTGGGACTACGATGGAAGCTGTGGGCATGCCGCGGTTGCCGTGCCTGAGCTCTCTTGCCGCCTGTCCTGTTGGAGGCACAGGACTTAGTGGCGGCGTCAACTGGTTACTTATCCCAAATTTGTGGGACCCATTTCGAGATACTTGGGACCTCACTGAACAAAATACTGGTAACACTGGGAATAAACCTCTATCAACGCCCGGTTATTTGCGACCGCCGGTTCGAATCACTGTCCGAGGTGGGGCCGGGTTTGGAGCAGCAACCATTTCGCAAAGTGGCAGTGTCGATCCCGCATCAGTGACGGGGTTTCCGGCAGTGTCAACAGGCCTCAATGCGAGTCTGACGCTTGTGACTGGTAACAGCTCTTATGGACGCGATGGTCTCCTTAATTCAATGCGTTTGGGTGAAAACGATATTAGCAGTCCGCCCAGCCTCTTTGATCCGACGACATCACCGGGGCTATCGGTTGTCGCAGAGTGGAGAAAAGTAGCCCGGCCGACAAATGATAACTCAACGTATCGAACGGATAACTACGTCGTATTCAGGTTATCGCTTCCAGGGAATCTCATTTTGCCTCTTAGTATACTTGGCCAAAAGCCGCTGCTCATACTACAGCCAGGTTTTCAGATCAGCCTTGATTATCAGTCGCCAAATGGGCAATGGTATTCATATTCGTTTCTTCAAGGTAATAACGCGAGCGGCACGTTGATTACCGGAAATCCTGGGTTATGCCTGGGTACGAGCTTCAGCCAATATTTCCTGAATACAACGCCAGGTGCGCTCCCGACCATTGTCAACACGGGTACCGTGACCCCAACTCCTTGGAACGATGTAACCGGTGCGCTTGCGCATGCTCCCATGTTTGCTAAATCGGATCCACGAAGCATTCGGTACAACAGCATGATCGGCACTATTAATGTGGCAAACCCACCGCTCCCATTTAACTCGGCAGGTGTAATCGGATCGCTTTGGCCCAGTCAGTACGCGACACCGCCCCCAATGACTGCCTCATCGTTTCCTGTCCCGACACCAACTCCAAATCCTAACCCTGTCACGTTGGGCGATAACGCAGCAGCCGGTAACGCTGCTAATCCGTACAATGAATCATACGGCACTGCGGAGAATTCGAACCCTTACCGACCAGTCATAATGAATCGGCCCTTTCGTAGCGTCGGGGAGATAGGATACGCTTTCCGCGATCAACCATTTCGAACTCTTAGTTTGTCGTCCGCGAATAGTCCGGACGCAGGATTGTTCGATCTCTTTACTACCAACGATTACAGCGATTCATCCGGCATGCGTGGCGGGGTAGTTAGTCTGAATACTTGCCAGGCTCCTGCGCTTGCTGGTGTGCTCACAGCTACGGCCCGACAAGAAAACACACCTCGCGGTACTGGTGGCAATCCATTGCCGACGCCGGCGCCCTTGGCTTCTTCCTCGGCAAACGACGTGGCCGCGAGCCTAACTTTGTCGACCATCGCCAACCCTCTAGTAAACAGGGCCGGCTTGACGACTATGATTGCGAACTTGCCTAACACAACCGGACTTGGCCCGAGCACGCCGAAGACAGAGCGTGAGGCCGTCGCTCGCAGTCTCGGCGAAACAGTTCAGACGCGTACTTGGAGCTTGCTTATTGATGTGATCGCGCAAACCGGGCGGTATCCGCCAAATGCCACAAGTTTGACCAACGGCTTTGTTGTTGATGGCGAACAACGCTATTGGGTCCACATCGCGATCGACCGGTTTACTGGAAAGGTGATCGATAAGCAGATCGAGACCGTGAACGAGTGACCCGGCTTCGCGGCGTACCTGGGGCCGTGATTCTAGTCAGAACACCAGCGTTGGGCGCAGTCAGCGGGACTGTCTCCAAAGTATTCCAAATCAGTTCCTTGGGATTTGGCTTTCGTTGTGCAGGCCGATAGCGCAGATAATCTTTCTACGCCAGACGTTTGGTTATCGGGGTTCGGTTTGTCGCCAAACTGTGGTCAGATGCGCAAGTTTTCTTCGGAACTTCGGCCTCCGGTTTCCGTAGAAGTTGTTGATCCAGCCAACATCGTGCCGCTCATCTATATCGGGAGGTTGATGGCGGCGTATTTTCACGATGAACTCTCCAGTGTTCCTCCGCCGACCGATTGGGCTAAAGTCCACGACCGCCGCCGCTGGTTTTACGCTCCTCGAGCTGCTCATTGTCGTCGGCATTATCGCGCTGTTGATGGTCTTGGTTGCTCCGGCCTTCACGACCATCAAAAGCGGCCGCGACGTCACCGACGCCGCATACACCATCAAAGGGGTGCTCGATACCGCCCGCACGTATGCCAATGCGAACGACACCTACACTTGGGTTGGCTTCTACGAGGAAGATCTCTCCCAGCCGTCAACCAATCCAGCGACGCCTGGGACAGGACGGCTTGTCATGTCGATCGTTGCCTCAAAAGATGGGACCAAGGTGTACGATCCGACCAACCTTACGACGATCGCCCCGGCTAGGTTAATCCAGGTGGGTAAGTTGACCAAGATCGACAACGTGCATTTATGGACGCACACGGACGCTCCCTCTGGGCAAGGATCGACATTCGATACGCGCCCAAATGTTGCATCCACGTCCTGCATCGGAAATTCGAGCCCGCCAAACTCCGCCACGCCGTTTCAGTATCCCATCGCAGACTCTGCACCTTCCGCACAGTACACGTTTCAAAAAGCGCTCCAATTTAGCCCAAGGGGCGAGGTTCGAATTAACAATGACAGCAATTCTCCGCAGAGAGCAGCTGAGATTGCATTTGAACCGACGCACGGGGCCGCTGCGCCTGCTTCCGTTCCCGCTGACGTCGCCGCAATTCAGATCAATGGCTTCGTTGGCAACGTACAAATTTATACGAAATGAACTTGCTTGTAAGCATTGACACCGCACTTGGCACGGATCGCAATCGTTGACAACATGACCCCTCCTTTACGAAAGACAGCTGGGTTTTCGCTGGTTGAAGTAACCCTCGCGCTTGGTATTGCCGCGTTTAGCTTACTCACCGTGTTCGCCTTGCTACCTGTTGCGTTGAAGACTCAGCAGACCGGTATGCAACAGACCACGGCCAACCAGATCATTTCACAGATTAACGCCGTTTTGCGGGCTGACGTCTCGCTTCCGCCGGGACAGGCTAATAAGGTTTGCGGCGATCCGCCGGACCCGAACACGCCATGCAATTGGAACGCTCTGCACGGCCACTGGCTACTGGTGGCAGCGCCTGACACGATGTATTTCACTAACGAAGGCAGGCAAACTGGGACCCTGAACGGAAGTCCGCCGGCCGACGCTGTGTTCAGGGCGAAGATCACTTACAGGTTTCCGCCATCAGACACGACTTCAGTGGCAGATATCGCCGTTAGCTGGCCTGCGGCAGTTGATCCTGGCAATGGCGGTGTGCCCGCAGGGTATCTCATGACCACTATCGCAGTTAACCGATGAGTATGAAATCAACTGTCATTGAGCGTGTCCGACGTACCGCAGCGGGGTTCACTCTTGTGGAGTTGCTCATATCGATCGCGGTCCTGGTGATAATCACACTTATGGCCTCTCAGCTGATGACGAGTGCCACGGCGATTACGCGAA
>JBKPRQ010000032.1:0-6112 GCA_046734635.1 Verrucomicrobiota bacterium | reverse complement strand
GGTCGCGCCCTACCATGTCGCGGCTACAGAATGAAAAAACTCTTCACCAAAATCGTTGACGTAAAGCCGGACGAGATCCGCGCAATGCTGCTGGCATTTGTCTTCAACTTTGTCGTTCTCGGCGGTTATTACGTTATTCGGCCAATTCGCGATGAAATCGGGGCCGACCGCGGCGTTGAAAATCTGCCGTGGATGTACACCGGCACGCTAATCGGTATGCTGATCGCTAACGCGCTTTATGCCGCCATCGTCGCCCGTATGCCGCGGCGGCGGTTTATTCCGATCGCGTACCGCTTCGCAATCGCGAACCTTTTCGTTTTCTTCCTGCTCATGCGTTGGATGCCGGCAGCGCAGGAACGCGCGATCCTCGCGCCTATATTTTTCATCTGGGTCAGCGTCTTCAATCTTTTCGCCACAACAATGTTTTGGTCGTTCATGGCCGACGTTTTTACACCGGGGCAAGGCAAACGACTTTTTGGATTTATTGCGGTCGGCGGGTCGATCGGCGGAATCGTTGGTGGCTTTGTCACAAGTTCGCTCGCCGGAAAGTTGAGCACCGGTCTATTCCTCCTCATTACGGCTGTCATGCTGGAAGTCGCCGCACAATGTGTGCGCCGATTTCCTTTTGATTTTCAGGCGCACGACGAGCAAAGTGAGCAACCAATCGGCGGCAAACTCTGGGAGGGCGCGACGCATATTGCTCGTTCGCCTTATTTACTCGGTCTGGCTGCATTTCTCCTCATCTACACGATCACAAACACATGGGCATATTTTCAACAATCGGACCTTACAGGACATCAGCTGCAGGATCGCGCTGCACGCACATCGTTCCTGGCGAACATCGATATCGCAGTGAACACAATTACCGTGCTGATTCAGGTTTTTCTCACTGGGCGTCTCATGAAATGGTTTGGCGTCGGGATCACGCTGGTGCTCATGCCGCTTTTGAGCGCGGTTGGATTTGCCGCGATCGGTTTCGCACCGGTTCTCACTGTTCTCGCAACATTCCAGATTCTGCGACGGGCGGCAGGCTTCGCGCTGCTCCGACCAGCGCGCGAGGTTCTCTTCACCGTCTTGCGCCGAGAGGACAAATACAAAGCTAAAAGTCTGATCGATACGTTCGGCTATCGCCTTGGCGATATAACCGGCGCGTGGTCTTATCCATTGATGCGCTGGTTTGGTTTGGGATTAGTCGGCATTTCCTGGGCTGCAGTTCCACTTGGAGCCATCTGGTGCGCGCTCAGCATCTGGCTCGGGCGCAAACAACGCCAGCTCGCCGACCTGAAGCACGAGCAGAGCGCCGCAGTGCCCCAGAGTGCCACTCCTGAAGCGGCCTGAAGTTTGCACTCGCATGTTATCAGGCTGAAATCGATTGCGCCTGCCTGCGTCAGGCGCGAATCGTAAGCAGCAACAAACTATTAAAGGAGATAAAATCATGGCAACACGAACTGGATCGGCTGTTTGGGAAGGCACACTCAAGGAAGGCAAGGGAAACATGAAACTGGGGAGCGGAGCATTTGAAGGTCCTTATTCATTTTCATCCCGCTTTGAGGAAGGTAAGGGCACAAATCCGGAAGAACTTATCGGCGCTGCCGAAGCCGGCTGCTTTTCGATGGCGCTCTCGGCGAATCTTGAAAAATCTGGCAACCCGGCCAAACGGATCAGCACGACGGCAACGGTGAAATTGGAAATGGTTGAAGGCGCGCCGAAGATTACGACGATCGATTTGAAAACCAACGCAGAGGTTCCTGGGATCGACAAAACTAAATTCGACGAGATCGCCGAGCAGACAAAGAAAGGTTGTCCGGTCTCAAAAGCGCTTGCCGGAACCCAGATCAATCTGGAAGCGAAATTGGTGTAGCGGCTGGCGCTGACTGCGACTCGGTCATCACAGCGCAGGCAAAAGGGAATTTGATCCGCCCACGAAGCATACGAAACGACAGGAAAATTTTAGACGTCTTTCGTTTGGTTTGTGTGTTTGGTGGGCACCGTTTCAATAGGTCCTCGGTCATCTCCGCGCCCCCACTCCCTATTTTCCGACGCACGAATTCGCGACCTCGTTGAATCCAAATTTGATTGTGACGCATCTGAACATAGATGCTGCCGAAGGTTGCACGCCAGATTTGCGCTTTATTGATCGCTATCGTGGCGGCCATTCACGCTGCGGAAAGTCCGTCGCCTAACAGCCTGCCTAGCAACAGCGAGATTCGCAGCTTGCTGGCAGAAAGAATGGAAGCGCTCGGCGGCGAGCAAGGAGGAGTCGGCATCGTCGTCGGAATAATCTCGCCAGCGGGTCGGCAGATCATTTCAGCAGGCCGACCTAATTCGGACGACTCGCGTGCTCCGGACGGCGATACGGTTTTTGAGATCGGCTCGATAACGAAGGCATTCACAGCGCTGCTGCTTGCCGAAATGGCGGAGAAACACGAACTCGCGTTGAATGATCCGGTCGCAAAGTACCTGCCAGCCGTGTTTAAGACACCAGAGGGAAATGGAAAAAATATCTCGCTGCTGGATTTGGCAACGCACACGTCGGGCTTGCCATTCATGCCTAACGAGTCAGCGACGTCGACCGACTCGGGAGCGGGCGAATATTCGGTGGCTGACCTTCGTCATTTTATCGCGAACTGCGAATTGCGAGGCAAAGGCAAATGGGAGTACTCAAACGTCGGTTATTGGCTTTTGAGCGAGGTCCTTGCTGCCCGTGCCGGTCTAGATTACGAAGCTCTGCTTCGGAGACGCGTCATCGCACCATTAGGCCTAACGAACACGGCATTCGTCCTAACACCGAAGATGAAGACGAACTTCGCGGCTGGCCATAACGCCGTCCTCCAGCCATCGCCGTCAATCTCGACCCTGCCAATCTATTCAATTATGCCCGCAGCTGGCGGCGTGTATTCGACGGCAAATGATTTGTTGAAGGTCCTCGCTGTCGCCATGGATTACCAACAGTCGTCGTTGAGCGATGCGATGCATCTTACCTGGACCACGCGCCGCCCAACGTCGAGCAACGGATCCGAGCAGGCGCTTGGCTGGACAGTTATTCACGAACACGACGACCAACTCATCGTGCACGACGGCGGCACATTCGGTTATGCGAGCTCGATTGCATGGGACCCGGTTAAGCGCGTAGGTGTTGTCGTCTTGTCCAATCAAGTGGCCAGTGTCGGTGATATCGCGCGTCACTTGCTTCGGCCCAGCTCTCCGCTTCAGAAACCGACCGCAACGAAGCGAACCGAAGTAACAATCGATCCCGCAAGGCTCGACATTTACATCGGGAATTACGAAGCAGCTGGGGAAGGAATTTTCGAAATCGTTCGTGAGGGCGACGCTGTGGCCATTCGCGTGCCAGATGAATGGGGTTTGCCGAAATTCAGGTTGCATCCGGAAAATCGACAGGACTTCTTCGTGGCCGAGCTCCCGATGCGTGTCGCATTTCAATTCGACAGCGACGGCTCATTAAACAAAATGCTCGTCTATCCGCCGCGCGGACAGCGACCGATTCTCGCTTCTCGCCAATCAACTCCCAGATAGAATCGGGCGACACGACTATTCCTGCACGAGATGAATTCCGTGCTCGGCGCCGATCTCGACGATCCGGGACATCTCGGGCTCACCGGGTTTTGCAAATTCGTCGGCGCCCATGGTTACTTTGCGAGTTGGTACAGATATTCGACAAAGGACATCACTGCGCCGTCGAATCCCTGGATCTTCGGGTTCGCTGATTCAATGATGTAATATTCGTCCGGGCCGTGCGCGCCGCTGCCGTGACCGAGCCCAAAATGTCCGGCAGCCAGCTTGAGCGGTTCGCCGGTAAAAACGTATCCTGGATAAGAACCTGCATTGCGCGGCCAGAGCAGCGCATCAATTCCGAAGTTTTTGTACGTCGCTACCTGCGCCTTGATGAGCGAGGAATCAGCCGAAGTGCTCGTGGGATCGTATCCGCCGGTCATGTTCACTTCAATGTCGCCAAAGCCATGCTTCGCCAAATGCGCCTTCAATGCAGCAAGTGCGTCTGCCGCTTTCATGTCCGGAACGAGACGCATATCGATCTTCGCAACGGCGCGATGCGGCAAAATCGTTTTCCCGCCGGGACCGGTGTAGCCACCCACCAAACCTTCAATGTTTACTGTTGGTTGCGATTCCAGCCGTTCGTTCGCCTGTTCCCACGGCAGATCGTTGATCCAATGCTGTACACCAAATAATTTCTTGGTCTGTGCCTCGTTGCGCACCTTCGACACTTTTTCGATCATCGCTTTCTCTTCGGTGCTCAGCGGTTGCGGCTTCGGATAATTGTCGATCTTGATTTCGTTGCCGTCATCCGAGACAAGCGTGTCGAGCGCTTTGACCAAATGCCACGCCGGACTGTCCACCATCGCCTTTAGCGATGAGTGAATATCTTTTGCCGGACCGCGTCCCCATTTTTCACCGCTTGAAACGAGCTCCAACTCGATCACGCCTTTCGAGCCGAGGTTCACCGTCACGACGCCATCCAAATCCTGCGTCGCCGACGGCATGAAGACGCCATCACATTTCTTCAACGCGGCCAGCACTTCTGGCCGCCTAACGAGTTGCGGAATGTGCGGTGAACCAATTTCCTCTTCGCCTTCGGCTACCAACACAAGGTTTACCGGCATCTTTTTCCCTGCGCCGTGAATCGCATGGAGCGCCGCGAGAAACGCTGCCTCTGGGCCTTTCTGATTCACCGCGCCACGACCGACGATCACCTTTCCCAGCGATGGTTTGTCCACGATCCTCGCTTCTGTCGGTGGCGACGTCCACTCCGCAGGGTCGAACTGTTTCACGTCGTACATGAAATAGAGTCCGATTGTTTTCGGTGCGCCGGCGTCGAGTGTTGCGAACACTCCTGGTTTTCCGTCGGTGTTAATCACCGTCGCCTGCTGAAACCCAGCATCGCGCGCCAGCTTCGCCATATACTCCGCGCCTTCCGGGTAACCGCGATTTTCCGCCGCAATCGACACTTGTCCGATCCAATCCTGCAAACGCTTCACTGCCTCGTCGTGACGTTTGGTTACCTCGGCTTTGACACCGCCGAGATCATCGCCTGCGATTAACTGACGCGCCGCGACCACAAGTACAGCCAATAGAACGGCGAGACTTTTGAAAAAACGAGTATTCGAGTACATAAATATTTTGATCGCTCAGCGTTGCTCTACTCGCAAGCTACAACTAGTTCGCGTGAAATCTGGGGAGCGCACGCATTCTGCGTGCTGGTGAAGGCATTCTGCCTTCGCGAACTTTCAAGCAACTGTCGAACAGCATTGATGCAGTCGCGAAGGGAGCCTATTCCCGTAGAAGTTCGTCGCCGCAGAACGCGGCGACCAGCACGCTACAAGCGTGCGCTCCCCCGAACTATCATAACGCCAGGCTCTCCTGTTTCGGCGCGGATGCGACCGTTTTCACGTTGCTAAACTTCTTTACCAGGTCGTCGAGTTTGGCGACATAGTAATCGACGTTTTCGTCGCGGTTTTCAGGATCGAATTCGCTGGCCGGTTTGGCGGCTTCGTAGGCGGGAACTTTTTTTGGTGTCACCTTGATGTAGTAGCTGATCTGATCGCCCGGTTTGTAATTACGCCCGCTGGCCAGAGCAAGTTCGTAGGCAGCAGCCCGATTCCGCGCTGAGCCGGCGATTTTGGCGCGATATTTGTCGAGCGAGTCCTGGAGCGTGTCGGTCTTCATCAACATGTCGATCTTCCATTCGCGGTTCCGGATTTTCTTCTCGAATTGGTCCCGAAGATCAGCGACCGCATCTGGTTTTCCTTCCATGATCAGCTTGATCATTTCCTCCAGGAACACGCGCTGGAATTTTTCGAGTCCGCGCGATTTAAGGGCGCCGCCCCTGATCACCACGTCGCCATCCTTTGTAAGAAGGGCGTAATTCTTTGCCTTGTAGCTAAACATCGCGTCGAATTGCTCATCGAACTCGATTTCAATTCCCTCCGGCAATTCTTTCGCCAATCCATTTTGCAATCCCCCTATCTCAGTTTGGGGCGGCGGAACGAAATAGATCCCGTCGGTATCCACTTCAATCACTTTCGCTCCCTGTGCACCTAACCAGTCGATCATCTGTTTCAACAAGTCGCGTCCGATC
>JBKPRQ010000031.1:0-20978 GCA_046734635.1 Verrucomicrobiota bacterium | reverse complement strand
GGCGATATAGATTGAAATTTTTGAAAGTGATCATGATCGCGGTCGTAATGGCCAGCGCTTTGGGACTCGGGGCTTGTGCGCAAACGAGGGAAGCGCCGCCACCTCCGACAGCCAAGAAATAAATCCAGCGGCTGGTTGTTTAATTGTGGGCGGCCTCGCCCAAAGAGGCCAGGTCGTGTTTCGACCTGGCCTTTTTCTTTTACGGATTCTCATGCATCCGATCCGGCGCATTCGGAGATATGCGCCTCATGGCCCATCGCTTTTCATATTCTAGTTTTCCCGCTAAGCTGACCGAATGGAATTGAACGGCCAGGCATTGGGACTCTCCGACATCGCCGCCGTGGCGCTCAACGGGGAGCAGGTTACGATTTCGTCTCTGGCAAAGCCGCGTGTCCTGGCGTCGCGTAAAGTTATCGAAGAAATCATTGCACGGGATGCAGTCGTTTACGGCGTGACGACGGGTTTTGGCAAACTCTCCGATGTTCGCATTCCGCGCGACGCTCTGAGCGATCTTCAACTCAATCTTGTTCGCAGCCACGCCTGTGGAATCGGCGGGCCGCTTTCCGAGCCCGAGGTCCGCGCAATGATGTTGCTGCGTGCAAACGTGCTTTCGCTCGGTTTCAGCGGTATTCGGCTGGAGATCATTGAAATGCTTTGCGAAATGCTGAATCGCCGCGTGCACCCGGTAGTGCCAGAAAAAGGCTCCGTCGGCGCCAGTGGTGATCTCGCGCCGCTCGCCCACCTGGCACTTACCTTAATTGGCGAAGGTGAAGCGTTCCTCGACGGCGAACGAATGGAAAGTGCGGATGCTTTGCGTCGCGCGAAACTAAAACCGGCCCATCTTGAAGCGAAGGAGGGGCTGGCGCTACTAAACGGAACGCAAGCGATGCATGCGGTGGGCGGACTCGCTCTTCTCCGAGGAAAACGGGTGTCGCGTCTAGCGGATGTTTCGGGTGCCATGAGTCTCGAGGCTCTCAAAGGCACTCCTGCTGCGTTTGATGCTCGTTTGCAGGACGCCCGGCCGCACCCTGGACAAAAAGCGGCGGCAAAGCATTTGCTGACTCTTCTGGAGGGCAGTGAAATTCGTCAGTCGCATCTGAAGGATGATCCGCGTGTCCAGGACGCCTACAGTCTGCGTTGCATGCCGCAGGTGCACGGCGCCGCGCGCGGTGCGTTGTCGCATTGTGAAGACGTGCTGCTGGTTGAATCCGGGTCGGCGACCGACAATCCATTGGTCTTCGCTGAAAGCGGCGATGTAATTTCAGGTGGGAATTTTCACGGTGCGCCGCTTGCCTTTGCGTTCGATTACGCTGCGATTGCAATTGTCGATTTGATGAGCATGGGCGAGCGCAGAACCGATCGCCTGGTTAATCCAGATAAAAGCGAAGGGCTTCCCGCATTTCTCGCCCGGCAACCTGGCCTCGAGTCGGGCTTCATGACCGCACATGTAGCGGCAGCCTCTCTGGTGAACGAAGCGCGTGTCCTTACGCACCCCGCAAGCGTTGACAACATCACAACGTCCGGTGGAAAGGAGGATCACGTTTCCATGGGAATGACCAGCGCGCTGAAACTACGAACGATTGTCGAGCTCGCGGAAAACCTGCTGGCCATCGAATTGCTCGCTGCCGCGGAAGGCTTGGAACATCGCCGCCCCTTGAAAAGCGGAGCCGGTGTCGAGCGCGCGTTTGCGATTGTTCGAGGACTTGCGCCCCCGCTGATTCACGATCGACCGCTCGCAAATGATATCGCGCGTGTTGCCGAGGCGATTCGTCGCGGTGATTTTGATCGCGAGGACGAAAGTTTATGAGCGGTAAAAGAATTGTCACCGCACCGCGCGGCAGCGAGCGAAGCTGCAAAGGTTGGCATCAGGAGGCCGCGATGCGGATGCTGATGAACAATCTCGATCCCAGTGTCGCCGAGGATCCTGATCGACTCGTTGTTTACGGCGGAACGGGACGCGCCGCCAGGAGCTGGGAAGCTTTCGATGCAATTGTTCGATCATTGCGTGAGCTCGAAAACGACGAAACGCTCCTCGTCCAATCCGGGAAACCAGTAGGCAAGTTCAGGACGCACGACGAAGCGCCGCGTGTTCTCATCGCCAATTCAAATCTCGTCGGTCAATGGAACAATTACATGGAGTTCAACCGCCTCGAACGGCTAGGCCTGACGATGTACGGACAAATGACCGCAGGCTCCTGGATCTACATCGGCAGCCAGGGAATTGTGCAGGGCACGTTCGAAACCTTCGCCGCCGCGGGCCGCAAGCATTTTGGCGGGTCGCTTGATGGAAAATTTATCCTGACCGGTGGGCTCGGCGGAATGGGCGGCGCGCAACCGCTTGCTGCGACCATGAATGGCGCAGTGCTTCTCGGAGTGGAAGTCGATCCGGCACGCATCGAGAAAAGATTGAAGAGCGGATACTGCGACAAGATCGCATACTCGCTCGATGAAGGGCTCAAGTTAATCGAGCAAGCGCGCAAGAGCCAAAAGTCGCTTTCTATCGGCCTCGTTGGCAACTGTGCTGATGTTTTGCCTGAATTGGTCAGACGCGGAGTCGTTCCCGATGTCGTAACCGATCAAACCAGTGCGCACGACGCATTGAACGGTTATGTGCCTAACGGAATGTCGCTCGAAGATGCGCTCGCGTTGCGTAAAAAAAATCCGGACGAATACGTAGAGCGCGCAATGCAGTCGATGGCTGTGCATGTCGAGGCCATGCTCGCTTTACAAAAGAAAGGAGCGGTTACGTTCGACTACGGAAACAATATCCGGGCCCAGGCAAAAAAAGCCGGAGTCAAAAAGGCGTTCGACATTCCGGGATTTGTTCCCGAATACATTCGCCCACTTTTTTGCGAAGGGTGTGGCCCTTTTCGCTGGGCCGCATTGAGCGGCGACGCCGACGATATCGGCCGCACCGACGCGCTAGCGCTCGAATTGTTTCCGAAAAACCAAACGCTTGCCCGCTGGATGAAGCTCGCCCGTGAACGAATTCAGTTTCAAGGATTGCCATCGAGGATCTGCTGGCTCGGGTACGGCGATCGCGCCGAGTTCGGTGTGGCCATGAACGAACTGGTGAAGCGCGGCGAAATCAAAGCGCCCATTGTGATTGGGCGCGATCATCTCGATGCGGGCTCGGTTGCATCGCCAAATCGCGAAACCGAAGGAATGCTCGACGGCAGCGATGCGGTTGCAGACTGGCCGCTGCTAAATGCCCTGGTTAACGCCGCCGCCGGCGCGTCCTGGGTTTCGATTCACAACGGCGGAGGCGTCGGTATCGGTTTTTCGCAGCACGCTGGAATGGTGGTCGTCGCGGATGGGAGTGATAATTCCAAACGACGTCTTGAGCGGGTTCTCACCAGCGACCCCGGCACGGGCGTTCTGCGTCACGCGGATGCCGGCTACTCGCGCGCGATCGAATTCGCCGCCGCGCACAACATTGAAATCCCGATGTCGCCCGAACGGCGAGACTAGGATCAGCCTAAAATTCTATGCCGGAAAATAGATTGCGCGATGGCAGAATCGTTCGGAGCGAAGCACCGCTTAACCTGGAGATGCCGTTTGAAACGGCCGAGAGCTTTATCACACCGACAGAATCATTTTATGTTCGGACGCATTTCCCGATCCCGAAGATCGACAGAAATGCTTGGTGGCTACATTTGGAAGGCGAAGTAGAAAAACCATTCGCGATCAATTACGAGGAGCTCATCCAATTAAAATCAGTCACAATTCCGGTGACTTTGGAGTGCGCTGGGAACAATCGGCATTTTCTCGAACCGAAGGTAAAAGGAGTTCAATGGGGATTGGGTGCGGTTGGCACTGCCGAGTGGACTGGTGTGCCATTATCGGTCTTGCTCGATCGTGCAGCCGTTAAGTCAAACACACGCGAAGTCGTTCTCGAAGGTTCTGACCACGGCACACTGGATGATCCAAAAAGCCCTCCTGGAGAATTGACGTTTTCCCGGAGCGTCCCACTTGAGAAAGCGCAACGCGACGTGTTGCTCGCCTACCGAATGAACGGCAAAGACATCCTGCCAGAACACGGATTTCCGGTGCGCGCAATCGTGCCGGGCTGGTACGCAATGGCGTCAGTCAAATGGTTGCAGCGCATTATCGCCACCGCCCAGCCATTCACTGGTTACTATCAAACTCTGGATTACGCGTACTGGAAAAGGCGAGGCGACGTCGCCGAGCTCAGCCCGGTCGCAGAACTGCAGGTCAAGGCGGAGATCGTCAAGCCGGTCCAGGGCGAAAAGGTTCCTGCGAATTCCATTGTGCGGATTCATGGCGCCGCCTGGTCGAGCGGTGCCGAAATCGCACGAGTAGATGTGAGCACCGATGGAGGAGTAACTTGGAAGAACGCGAGTCTGCTCGGTGAATCCAAACCGAACGCGTGGCGTTTCTGGGAGTTCAAATGGGAAACGCCGGCTGGTCCCGGAAAGCGAACTCTCGTTGCCCGCGCAACCGATTCGTTTGGCCAGACCCAACCGAGCGATCGCAATCCTGATCGGGGCACCTATATGATTAATCACCTTCTGCCGATCGTGGTGGAAGTGCAGTGAAGTCTGAATGGGTACACGCGCTCACTTCACGAATTTAGTTCCTCATCGTATTGAACTTCTTTATGCATTCGGGTTAAATCCCTTCCATGTCGCTCATTTTTAAAACGATTCAGACTGAAGGTATCGCCGAGCTTTCGTACTTGCTTGGTGACGACGACGAAGGAGTGGGAGCGATTTTTGATCCGAGAGCCGATGTTGAAATTTATGTTGAGATGGCGCGCGAGGCGGGACTCGCTATCACGCACATTTTCGAGACGCATATTCACGCCGATTTGGTCAGTGGTTCGCGCGAGCTTTGCGCGCGTCTTGAGTCGGCAAAGATTTATGCCAGCGGCGAAGGCGGGGCCGAGTACGGCTTTGGGCCTGAAAAAATAAAGGACGGCGATCGCTTCCAATTTGGCGAAGTGCTCGTCACGGCGCGGCATACTCCGGGGCATACGCCCGAGCACATGTCCTATTTGCTCGCCGAAACAGATCGGCCGGACGAGCCATGGGCGATACTGACCGGTGATTCGCTCTTCGTTTCATCCGCCGGTCGGCCGGACTTGTTAGGCGAGAAACACACGAAGCAGCTGGCAGAACAACAATTCCATACCCTCCACGATTTCTATTTGAAGATGCCCGATCACGTGATGATCTATCCCAATCACGGCGCAGGCTCTCCGTGCGGGGCCGACATTGGAGCGCGATTGAGCAGCACGATCGGTTACGAGCGAAAATTTAACAAATTTTTGCAATTCGCCGACGCGCAAAGTTTCACCGATTACGCCATCACGAGTGCGCCTCCGGTGCCGCACTATTATCCGCTCATGAAAAAAGTGAACGCGGAGGGACCAAGAGTGCTTGGAAACCTTCCCCGCGTTCCCGGTCTTCCACCCAAGGCATTCAAGGAAGCAGTCGATAAGAAGACTGGTGTTCTAGTGGACGTGCGCACGATGCTCGCGTTTGGAGGAGGTCATATTTCCGGAGCGCTCAACATTGGTGGCACGCCCATTCTCTCCATCTGGGCGGGCTGGATGCTTGACCCAGAAAAACCAATTCTTCTCGTCATGGAAAACGATGATGATCTTGAACAAATCGTGCGGCTGTTCGTGCGCACCGGTTTTACAAAATTCGCCGGGTACCTGATCGGTGGAATGAAAGCATGGGACGCGGCAGGATTTTCGCTGGAAAGAATCGGCCAGATGAGTGTGCACGAACTCAATGAGCGGAAGAGCTCGTTGCAGATTCTCGACGTGCGTTCGCCCGGCGAATGGAAAAAGGGACATGTCCCCGGTGCCCAGCACATTTTTGTTCCGGAACTGGCCAAGCGAATGGATAAACTCGACCGCAACAAACCGACGGCCATTTACTGCGGCAGTGGCTATCGAGCGAGCATCGCTACCAGTATTCTGAAGCCGCAGGGGTTCACAGATCTTTGGAATGTTCCGGGTAGCTGGGAAGCATGGAAAAAAGCGAAGCTGCCGGTGGAGGGAGCAGATAGCAAATGAACGGGACGGCTACGCTACCACGACGCTCATTCGGTGAGACCATGCGCGCTGATGTCTGGTGGACGCAACCGCTGCTTGTGTTTGTCGGGTTGTCGATTTTCATCGTCTATTCAACGTGGGCCGCTTTTCAGGGACGGAACTACTTTTTTGGCAATTACATCTCGCCATTTTACTCGCCTGAAATTCTTGGAAATTCGCCTCACAGCTGGTTCGGGCCGAAACCCAGCTGGTGGCCTGCCTGGCTAATCTTTTCTCCAGCACTACTCGTTCTTTGGGCGCCGGGAGGATTTCGGGTGACGTGCTATTACTATCGCGGCGCGTACTATAAATCATTCTGGGCTGATCCGCCGGCGTGCACCGTAGGCGAGCCACGCAAAACCTATTGGGGCGAGCGTTCGTTTCCGCTCATTATGCAAAACGTTCATCGTTACTTCCTTTATCTTGCGTTGTTATTTCTTCTCGTTTTGGCCTACGACGTGTGGAAAGCGCTGTGGTTTGAAGACGGATTTGGGATTGGAGTGGGGACAATTGTCCTTGCAATCAACGTTGTGTTACTTGCCGGTTACACTATTGGCTGTCATTCGCTGCGGCATCTGGCTGGCGGTCTTTTGGATCAGTTCTCCAAATCACCGGGGTGCTATCGGGCTTACACGTGTGTGAGCTGCTTTAATCGTCGTCACATGTTGTGGGCATGGCTAAGTCTCTTCTGGGTCGCCTTTGCTGATCTTTACGTGCGCATGTGTGCGACGGGTGTCTGGCACGATTGGCGGCTCTTATAGCCGCAACTGGTCCTTTTAATCTCTTCCCATGCCCGATTACGAAACGTTCGAACATGATGTTCTGGTGATCGGAGCTGGAGGCGCGGGACTGCGCGCGGCGATTGAAGCTTCTGCAGCCGGAGTACGCGTTGGGCTTGTTTGCAAATCTTTGTTAGGCAAGGCACACACCGTCATGGCGGAAGGTGGGATTGCTGCCGCACTCGCAAATGTCGACGAGCGGGACAACTGGAAAGTCCATTTCGCCGACACGATGCGCGGCGGACAATACGTGAATCAATGGCGAATGGCAGAGTTGCACGCGAAAGAAGCGCCCGATCGCGTACGTGAGCTTGAAGCGTGGGGCGCCGTGTTCGATCGCACGAAAGATGGGCGCATTCTGCAAAGACATTTCGGCGGGCACAAGTACCCTCGATTGGCGCACGTGGGCGACCGCACGGGTTTGGAGATGATACGCACCCTGCAGGATCACGGCGTGCATCGGGGCATCGATGTCTACATGGAACACACGATTCTTTCGCTCCTCAAAGACGGCGACCGCGTGGTTGGAGCGTTTGGTTACGAACGTGAACGCGGACGCTTCAAAATCTTTCATGCCAAAGCGGTGGTACTTGCCACTGGCGGAATCGGACGCGCGTACAAAATCACCAGCAACAGTTGGGAGTACACAGGCGACGGTCACGCGCTCGCTTATGACGTAGGCGCAGATCTGATCGACATGGAGTTCATTCAGTTTCATCCCACGGGCATGGTCTGGCCCCCGAGTGTGATGGGAATTTTGGTGACCGAAGGCGTACGCGGTGAAGGCGGGATTCTGACAAATAAGGAGGGCCGCCGTTTCATGTTTGACGCGATTCCAGAAAATTATCGCGCTCAAACCGCGGACAACGAAGAAGAAGGGTGGCGTTATTGTCAGGGCGCCAAAGACGCGCGGCGGCCGCCGGAGCTACTGACACGCGATCATGTCTCACGTTGCATTGTGCGCGAGATCAAAGAGGGCAGGGGAAGTCGGCACGGCGGGGTTTATCTCGATATTTCCTGGATCAAACAAAAGTTGCCAAACGCTGCCGAACATATAAAGCGCAAGCTGCCCAGCATGCATCACCAGTTCAAACAACTGGCCGACATCGACATTACAGAGGAACCCATGGAAGTCGGTCCCACGACGCATTACATCATGGGCGGCGTGCACGTGGATCCCGACACTCAAATGTCGCGTGTAGCCGGTTTGTTCGCCGCAGGCGAATGCGCGGCGGGAATCAACGGCGCAAACCGCCTGGGTGGTAATTCGCTTTCCGATCTCCTGGTTTTCGGGAAACGCGCGGGCGAATTCGCGGCCAAGTTTGCGAAGGAGAATTCGTTAGGCAAAGTCGATAACGATAAAATCGACAGTGTCGCGCGCGAAGCACTTGCTCCATTCGATCGAAGCAACGGCGAAAATCCTTATCAGGTGCAAAAGGATCTGCAAGACGCCATGCAAGATCTCGTTGGGATCGTGCGCAGCGAAAATGAAATGCGCGAGGCCTTGGAAAAGATCAACGGGTTCAAAAAGCGGACTGACAACACAGCAGTCAGCGGCAATCGGGAATACAATCCTGGCTGGCACACCGCGCTGGACTTAAAAAATCTGCTCACAGTGTCCGAAGCGATCACGCTTGCTGCGCTCGAGAGAAAGGAAAGCCGCGGCGCGCAATTCCGGGACGATTATCCGGAGAAGAACGAGCAGTTTGCCAAAGTGAATACAATCATTGCGAGAGCGGCAGACGGCTCAATGCAAGTTCGTTTGGAACCGTTGCCTGAAATGCCGGACAATTTGAAGCAAATCATTGAGGAAATGAAATGAGCACGGATTACGTCGAATAGGACGGATTGTTTTGTATCAGTGTAATCCGCGTTATCGGTGGTTAAGATCATGAACGCCACGTTCAAAATCTGGCGAGGTGATGCCAAAGGCGGGGAATTTCGCGATTACACCGCGGAAGCTGCTGAGGGCATGGTGGTGCTCGACGCGATTCATGATATTCAGCGTTCGCAGGCACCGGACTTGGCGTGCCGGTGGAATTGCAAGGCTGGGAAATGCGGCTCCTGTTCGGCAGAAGTCAACGGAATGCCGAAACTGATGTGCATGACGCGACTCAGCGATCTCCCACTGGAAAAACCGGTAACCGTCGAACCGATCAAGGCGTTTTCGATCCTGAAAGACCTTGTTACCGACGTGTCCTGGAACTTTCGCGTGAAGAAAAAGATCAAACCGTTCAAGCCGCGTCGGCCCGATGCACCAGACGGCACATGGCGAATGCAACAGGAGGACATCGATCGTGTACAGGAATTCCGTAAATGCATTGAATGCTTTCTTTGCCAGGATGTCTGCCACGTGCTGCGCGATCATCAAATGCACGAAAAATTCATCGGACCGCGGTTTTTGATCCACGTCGCCGCACTGGAGATGCATCCCCTCGATACCGAGAATCGCATCGAAGAATTGCGAAACACGCAGGGGATTGGTTATTGCAACATCACAAAGTGTTGCACAAAGGTTTGCCCTGAGAGCATTCAAATCACCGACAACGGAATTATTCCGCTGAAGGAACGCGTAGTGGACGACTTTTACGATCCCTTTGGTTGGATCTGGAAAGGACTCAAAAGATTGCTGAATCGTCAAAAAGAGTTAAAAAGTTGAAATGTTAAAAAGTTACAGGCTGAACCAGTCGCGATGGAAACTTTTTAACTATTTAACGCTTTTAACCTTTCTAACCTTCGCGAAGACATGAGCGAACTAAAATCGCTCCACAAAGATGCGATCCCCGCGGCTCTCGAAAAAGCCGAACGCTACCGCTTGCTCAACGAACCGGGTGAAGCGGAGAGCATCTGTCTCGATATTCTGCATGTCGACCCCGAAAATCAGGAGGCTATTATCACGCTCTTGCTCGCGTTGACCGATCGCTTCGAAAAAGGTTACGCCGTTAGCGATACGCAAACCAAGGAATTGTTGTCGCGGATGAAATCAGCGTACGACCACGCGTATTATTCCGGAATCGTGGCCGAACGCCGCGCGAAGATGAAACTGCGTCAGAACACCCCGGATTGCCGGTTTCAGGCTTACGATCTTTTGCGCGAGGCGATGAGTTGCTTCGAAAAGGCCGAATCGATTCGCCCACCTGGATATGATGACCCGATACTGCGGTGGAATACCTGCACGCGAATCATCGCCCGGAACGGCCTTGTTCCGCGAGAACCCGAAGAGCGCATCGAACTACCACTGGAATAGGGGGTTTTTGCAGTAGTACCGGAACAGATATCTTTTTCATGGTAGTGCGGAATAATCTCGCTAAGACAGTGAAATAATTGGCCTTAGACTTATATCACATTCACTCTAACCGTCGAAATCCAAGCGCGCAGGCGAATACTTGGCGAGCGACCTGCAATTTTACGGGTTTCGGACCGGATCAACGTAAAACTCGCCGGTTCCTTCAAGTTGCATCTTGTAGCCGAAGATGCCGTGAATGACTACGGCCGCCGGATGATCGGTTACCCGCGGGCGAAACCGGTCATCAGCATTTGCCTGTTTCCACACAGTCCCATCTTCCAGACGAATGATGCTCCTGCCGGTCAATCCGTTAAACTGCCCGTCAACACGGCTTACGAGAAGATCCAGCTTGGTGCGTGACGCGACCGCTGTGGCTTTCTTCGTGGCCGCCTTTTCGGTGACATCTCTGTAGCCTTGCAGCCAGGCGTTCAACTTTTCTAGTTCCTGTGGCGAAAGCTTGTTCAAACCAGCTGCCTTAAATTCTGCTGACGACATGATCTCTTGAATGTTGCCGGACATTTGTTCTTCTCGGGCCGCATAAACACGATCGGCACAGGTAAAAATCAGGCACGAACTAAGAATCGAACAACAGAGAGCGCTGCGGGAAGTCTTCATCATGTCTTAGAAACTTAAGGTTCGCGCGACGCTAGCAGCCGGAATCAGAACGTCAAGGCTCGCGGACCCGTTGGCGAGTTGTCACGACCTGAAATGCGCGGAGCGGAACGACAGGCGAACGCGCCCATTGCTTAAAAAAGGTCGCGAAAACATCCACAACCGAACCTGATTACAACATCAGACAATATATGTCATATGAAATCCGTAGGCATTGGTGCTGATTGCAGGACTCGCCTACGCAGCATGCTTAGTACGGAACTCGACGGAAATTCCCTTGGTGCGAGTGATCTCTTACAGGTTGCTGCCGCTCCACTTTAATTTCTGCCGCACCACGCTGAAAAACGAGGCATCTGGCAGTGACGCCAGTGGCAGCGTCTTTTTTGCCTTGCGAATAGTTACCACCGATCCGCGCTCGACGTGTATCGGTTTGCGACCATCCAGCGTCAGGAACACCGGATACTCCGGATCGCTCGCTTCGATCTCGATTGTCGATCTTTCGGCGACAATGATCGATCTATTGGTTAGGACGTGCGGGCAAATCGGTGTGATCACGAAAACACCCGACTCCGGATCGAGGATCGGGCCGCCGGCTGACAACGAGTACGCTGTCGAACCTGTCGGCGTTGCCACAATCAAGCCGTCGGCATTGAATTCCGTGAGTGGTTCGTCGTTGACCCGTGTGCGCAAAAGTACCAGGCGCGAAAGTTCGCCGCGGCTCAACACCGCGTCGTTTAGCGCGAGCATTTTGGCGGTTTGTTTCTCACCGAGTCGCAGCCGGGCCTCGAGCAGTGCGCGCTGGCTAAAATTAATGCGATCTCTGGCCAGGCATTGCACGGCTTCGCGATAAGTCGCAGAACTCGCAGTGGTCAGGAAACCGAGGGAGCCCACATTGATACCGAAAATCGGCTTAATGGCTTCGCCGAGCTGTCCAACTACGCGCAGAATCGTTCCGTCGCCCCCAGCCACAACCAGCAGATCTGCCGCAGCGCCAAGGTCTGTTATGGAATAGTCAGATTTCTTTCCGGCAACGCGCGCTGTTTCCTTTTCCAGCAAAGGCGTGATCGAAAAACCACTGAACTCCTCAGCGATTGCGTTGACCAGGTCGCCAACGCCGGCTTTCCCTGTGTGCGCGATTATGCCGATCGTTTTCGGATGCATGCGAAAAATTCCTGGTTGCCGTCCGCGCCTTTGATAGCAGATGGAACAATTCCGGTCACCACATGACCTGAATGCGTAACGAACGCGACGATCTTGTTCTGCGCCTTTCGGTGCAGCTCCTCGTCACGAATAATTCCGCCCCTGCCCACGTCCGCGCGTTGCAGCTCGAACTGTGGTTTGATCAATGCAAGAATCACGCCGGTTGGAGTTATCAAGTCGAATGCGTTTGGCAACACTAAGGTCAGCGAGATAAAGGAAACATCAATCACGCAAAGATCGACAAGCTCTGAAACGTGTCCGCGTGATAGAGATCGCGCATTCACTTTCTCCAACACAATCACGCGAGGATCGCTGCGCAGTTTCCAGTCCAATTGGCCGTGGCCAACATCGACGGCATAAACTTTCTCGGCGCCGCGTTGTAGCATGCAATCCGTAAAACCACCGGTGGAAGCACCGATATCCAGTGCCGTTTTCCCGCGCACGTCGATTTCGAAATAATCGAGAGCCCCTTCCAACTTTAGCGCACCGCGCCCGACATATTTTCGCGTCGGTTTTATTGAAATCGGTGTTTCTTGTTCGATAAGCTCCGATGGCTTCACCGCAACTCGGGTGCCAATCTTTACGTCGCCAGCCATTACGGCGCGCCGGGCCTGCTCGCGGCTTGGAAACAATCCTTTCCCGACCAGAAGCTGATCAAGCCGTAACTTCTTCGGCATTCTTCTTTGCGGCAATGGCGGATCGCTGCCACACCTCGGCGATCGATAAACGAAGAGCCTCCACGGCTTTAATTAACTGATCCGCTGTAATGCATAACGGCGGCATCAAAACGATGACATTCCCCAAAGGCCTGGTTAGCAGACCGTGGCGACGCGCCTCGATACAAGCAGCTGCGGCTAAGCTGCGCTCGAGACCGTTCGGCGATTCTTCAAGCTCAATTCCGGCAATAAACCCACACTGCCGCACTTCTTTTACCGCTGGCAGTTTCTCAAGGTCAGCTAATGCTGAGCTCAAGTGTTGGATTTTTGACTCTAAAGCTTCGAGGACCCGTTCATTTTCGAAGACCTCGAGGCTCGCCTTGCCGGCCGCGCAAGCAAGCGCGTTTCCCGTGTAACTATGCCCGTACGCAAGGGCTTTACCGTCCGTTACGGATCCATCAAACGCCGAAAACAGTTTTTCCGATGTCAGAGTAATAGCCAGAGGAAGATATCCTCCAGTCAATCCCTTAGCCATTATCATCATATCCGGAATCACGCCTTCATGTTCCGACGCAAACATTCGCCCGGTCCTGCCAAATCCGGTCATGACTTCATCAACAATCAGCAGGGTGTCGGTGCGGCTGCACCAGTCGTGAACGGCTTTCAGCGTGCCAGGGGGCCACAGGCGCATACCGGCGGCTCCCTGGATGAGCGGCTCAATCACCACGGCAGCAATCTTTGCGATTTCGGCTGGCGCAAGTGCTTCCAATGCCTTGACGTTTGGAATCTGCATGGCCGGAAAGTTCCAACGGGTTGATCCTATTTGAAACATGGCCGCCGCGCCTAAACTCGCCGCACCAGCCGTATCGCCGTGATAGCCGTTCTGAAACGCAATAAACTGCTGCCTCCTCGAATGTCGCAGCCGCCAGTATTGGTCCGCAATTCTCAAAGCGACTTCGATTCCGGTCGAGCCGTCGTCGGAGAAAAAGACCCTGCTCAAAGAGTTATGTGGGAAAAGTTCAACAATCGCCTGAGCAAGTTCGATGGCCACCGGGTTCGTGAAGCCGAGGAATGACGTGTGCGCAACGCGATCGAGTTGACGACGAATTGCCGCGTTAATATGTGGGTGATTGTGCCCATGAATGTTTGTCCAGATGGACGAATTCCCATCGATGTATTCGTGACCTCTGCTGTCACGCAGTACCGCTCCCTGCCCCTCGACCAGAACGAGGGGTTCGTGCTCGGGGGCGCACCAGTCGCGCATGTCAGTGAACGGATGCCAGACGAAACGTTTGTCGGCTTCGATCAGCTTTTCCGTGTTCCATTCGTTCATGACCGATCCTAGATCCCTGAATTCTAGATATTGGATGAAATTCAACCGCCGCTAAATCGAGTATCGAGCATTAAGCATCCAGCATCGGCTTGTCGATTATCATTCATACGCGCGCTGTTCCTGAATTAGTTGCTCGATCGAGGCAACATCCTCGATTGAAGCGCGTCGCCGCTGATATTTTCGCTCGAGGATTTCCCTCAAAGTCAACAAATCCTCCAGCAACGGACGATCGTAGTATGTCCAGTCAAGATCGCCGGCAGTTCTTGCCTGCAGCCGCCATGCGCCGCCGAACTTCGTCGCGCGCACTTCGCGCTTTCTGCCATCTTGGTTTCTGTCTGTCCATATGTGTTGACTCGGCATTGCAGTGAAACCTTACATTAGCGGCCTTGAAAGACGTAATTAAATTGGCGGCATATTTTATCGCGACGGTTGTCATCGGAGCGATCCTCGCACCAATTCTTTTTTGGTCTGCTCAGTCGCTTGCGTCGCACGGCATCTTTCCCTTTCTCGCGAGGTACGATTTCGAGACATTCTTTCATCGCGCCCTTCTGGTTGCTGCCGTGCTTTTGCTGTGGCCGTTGTTACGAGCGAGCCACGTGCGGAGCCCGTCTGACCTGGGGCTTGCACCTAATTCGCGCTGGGGCCGTGATCTTTGCGCGGGTGTTGTTGTCTCGGCGATTCCCCTGCTCCTCTGCGGGGTCCTGCTCATCGCCCTTCATATTTTTGCGTTTCGACACAGCTTTGCCTGGGCCCGTTTTGGCAAGATGCTTGCCGCGTCAATAACTGTTCCGTTCATTGAGGAGGCGTTTTTTCGCGGGATCGTCTTAGGCCTCTTGCTCAGAACCGGCCGAAGGTACATCGCGATCTTTGCAGTTTCAGTGATTTTTGCGGCCGTTCATTTTCTAAAAGCTCCGGAGCGAACGTCCGAGATGGTAACCTGGTTGTCCGGCTTCAATTCGATTGTCCATGCATTGGATGGAATCGGCGACCAGATGATGGTGGCGTCAGCGCTGGCAACATTATTTTTTATCGGCTGGATTCTCGCTGACGCGCGGGTGCTTACGCACTCGTTATGGTTGCCAATTGGACTACACGCGGGGTGGATCTTCGGCAGCGGCGCTTTTAGCCGGCTGGCTCGCCAGCAAACGCTCGGCTTTCCCTGGATAGAAAAGAACATGCTGGTTGGAATTATCCCGCTTGGTGTAGCGGCTCTCACCTGGATAATAATGCGGATTTGGATGAAATATGATCGCACTTCGCAAGTTTGAATTGTTCGAAGCGGCCTCGTCGCTTCTTTACCCGCCAGTCTGCACGCTTTGCGGCGGCAGGACTCGAGCGGGTGAATATCTCTGCGAGCAATGCGATTCAAAGGCGATGCGTATCGATGCGCCGTTTTGTCAGCAATGCTCTGAGCCATTCGAAGGCGCTATCACGAGCGGGTTCACATGCGCGAACTGCGCCCATCGCACAATTTACTTTGACGCAGCAGTGGCCGCCTATCGGGGTCGCGGGATCGTTCGCCAGATCATTCATGATTTTAAGTACGGTCGTCAGGTTCATCTGCGACACCCCGTGGCACGGTGGCTCTGCGCCGCGTTTAATGACGAACGTCTTAGCGGGCGTCAATTCGACATGATCGTGCCCGTGCCACTGCATCCAACTCGTCAGCGGGAACGCGGATTCAATCAAGCGAGCCTGATTGCCGAATTGCTCAGCGCGCGGATATCGATTCCATGCAAGCCGGTGCTCGAGCGCATTCGATATACAACGACACAAACCGCGCTCGATCGCGCCGAGCGAATGGAAAATTTGCATAACGCGTTTCGTTTACGAAAGAACGCGAACGTGCGAGGCTTACGGGTGCTGTTGATTGATGATATTCTTACAACGGGTTCTACTCTCAGTGAGTGCGCGCGTGTCTTGAAACGCGCAAAAGCAACCTGTGTTTACGCGGCCACGGCGGCACGCGCATAAATGGCAATGGCGATTTTTAAAAAACCGGCAATCAAGGCAGAGGGCGGAAAGAAGAAGGAGATTCCGCGCGGCCTTTTTCAAAAATGTCCCGGCTGCTCGGAGGTGGTTCCGGAAATCGAGCTCGCGCAGAATCAACGAGTCTGTCCACGGTGCGATTATCATTTTGCGCAACCCGCCAAGGAGCGAATTCAGAATCTGCTCGATCCGGATTCTTTTGTGGAGATGGACGCCGGTTTGAAATCGGTAGATGTCCTGCGTTTCCAGGGAATGGTCAATTACAAGGATCGACTCAAGAGCTATCAGGAACGTACAGGTCTTCTTGATGCCGTAATCAGCGGATACGGAATTCTTGACGGCCAAAAAGTCGCAATCGCGGTGATGGATTTCGGATTTCTCGCGGCAACCATGGGTTCGGTCGTTGGCGAGAGAATCACGCGCACGATTGAATATGGAACCGCCGAGCGCTGCGCAGTGATCATCGTTGCCGCTTCCGGCGGGGCTCGAATGTACGAAGGAATGTTGAGCTTGATGCAAATGGCTAAAACGAGCGGCGCGCTCGCCCGCCACGCGGAGGCCAGACTTCCTTATATTTCAGTGCTGACAAATCCTACCACTGCCGGCGTCATGGCCAGCTTTGCTTCGTTAGGCGACGTTATCATCGCCGAACCAAAAAGCATGATCGGCTTCGCTGGGCCACGGGTCATCAGGGAAACCACGCACCAGGATTTGCCCGAGAGATTTCAAACTGCTGAGTTTCTAGAGGAGCACGGTTTGATCGACATGATTGTGCACCGAAAAAAAATGCGCGAGCAGATTAGCCGATTGCTCAATTACTTCACTGTCGCGCCGTGAATCGAGCCGGCGGGAGCCGAGCGAGATGGACGGGCAAGCCCGCGAGGGTCGGCGTGTCGGGAGACGCGTCGATCAACTATGAGGAAGCGCTCGCCTGGCTCTACAGTCTACAACGCTTCGGGATCAAGCTCGGCCTGGAAAACATCGAGCGTCTGCTCGACGAACTTTGTAGCGGCGTTTGCGTCAAACGCCCGATGCTCGCTGCGGCCAGCAACGCGACATTCAAAGTCATTCATGTTGCCGGTACAAATGGCAAGGGCTCGGTGTGCGCCATGATCGATTCGATCTGCCGCGCGCAAGGTTTTCGCAGTGGCGTGTTCACGTCCCCTCACCTCGTCACGTTTCGCGAACGCATTCGTGTGAACGGCGATATGATTTCTGAAGACGCGGTCGCGAAGGGCCTAACGACTATCCGAAATCTTGTCACAGACTGGGATCCGCATCCGACGTTCTTCGAAATTGTGACCGCGCTTGCTCTCAAGCACTTCTCGGACACGAGGAGCGAGATCGTTATCTTGGAAACCGGTCTGGGTGGGCGGCTGGACGCTACGAACGCCGTTCAGTCAGACGTTTCGGTGATTACGCCGATCGATTTCGATCACGAACAATGGCTGGGCCAAACAATTTCCGAAATCGCAGCTGAAAAGGCTGGAATCATCAAGGCAGGTGTTCCGGTCGTTTGTGCGCCACAGCACCCCGACGCAGAAAAAATCGTTCGCGTGCGCGCTGCTGAGTGCAAAGCGCCGCTGGAAGTGGTGACGCAAGTCTATAGTCGGACTCCAATTGCGCTCGCCGGGTCGCATCAAAAACAAAATGCCGCGCTCGCCATTGCAGCACTCCGTGCGGCCAGGATCGATGTCGACCACTCGACGATTGCGCGCGGGCTTAGCTCACTCGAATGGCCGGCGCGTTTCCAACGGTGGGACGTGCGCATAATCATCGATGGCGCACATAACCCTGCCGCCGCACGGTTGCTTGCACAAACGTGGCGCGAAAATTTTCCCGATCAGCGCGCCACGCTCATGCTAGCAATTCTTTCAGATAAGAACGTACGCGGAATTTGCGAGGCGCTAGCCCCGATTAGTGAGTTCGTGTTGCTACCGAAAATCCTCAGCGAACGCGCAGCCGATCCGAACGCTGTCGCGCAGATCTTCTTCGCCATTGCTCCATCACTCCCCTGCTCCATCACTCCATCGATTAGCCAAGCACTCGAGGTTGCACGTTCAAAACCGAATCCAATCTTGATTACTGGCTCGCTCCATTTCGCCGGCGAAGTTCTCGCCAATTTGCGCGGTGAACCCGCTTCGTTTGAAGAATGCGCGCAGTGAGGCGCGCACAGCGCCTCGGCAGCGCATGCCTCAGGCATGCTGGCGAGCGCGTCTCGCGATCGCGAAGTTTCTCAGTGTCGCGTAACTACTGAAAGGGCTCACTCTAAAGAAAGTATGTTTCGGATCGACGCCGAAACCAGCACGCAAGATGCCTGCGCTACCCAGAACTCTCGATCCGCGGGAACAACGGCACCGGTTTGCCGAGATGATGCTTCTCGGGCAAAACGCCCCAACTCGAATCGCGCATTTCGCGTTCCTCACGAACATTGAGCTGGTAAAAAATCTGACGCGAAGCAGTCGGCAAAATCGGAGACAGCAAGACTCCAATAATCCGCAGAGACTCAGCAAGCGCGAACAAGACATGATCCAGCGTTTGGGAACGCTCCGGCTCTTTCGAGAGCTTCCACGGTGCGCTCATTTCGATGTACGCGTTGCAGGTCTTGGCAAATTGAATCAAGCGGCTAATTGCAGTGTGCACCTCGAATCGGCCGAACGCACTCTCATAATCACGCAACAAATCAGCGCTTTGCGCCGCTAACGGCGAATCGCCTCCAGTTTTTGTGATAACTCCATCGCGATAGCGGTGTGCCATGTTGAGAGTGCGATTGAGCAAATTGCCTAACGAGTTCGCCAGATCGGCATTATAGCGTTCAATTAGACGCTCTTCGGAAAAGTCCGCGTCCTGACCCGTTGCGATATCGCTCATCAGATAATAACGCAGGGCGCCGGCGCCGTGCTTCTCGATAAGAACGAAAGGATCGACGACGTTCCCCGCGCTTTTGCTCATCTTTGCGCCACCGAGATTCCACCAGCCGTGCACGAGTAGTTGAGGCATTTGTTCGTCAGAGAATCCGATGGCGTGCAGCATGATCAGCCAGTAGATGCCGTGCGCCGGAACGAGAATATCTTTCCCGATAACTTGCAGTGCAGGCCACTTATCTCTGAAAGTTGGTGGTTGAGAGTTGAGAGTTGATTCGTTCGTATCGTAACCGGCGAAACTGATGTAGTTCGTTAGGGCGTCGAACCAAACGTAATTGACGAAATCCTTGTCGAACGGCAGCTCGATTCCCCAATCGAGTCGCGATTTAGGACGAGAAATGCAAAGGTCGCCGCTGAGTCTTTCGACGGCATTTCGCAATTCAGTCTGACGAAAATCGGGAATAACAGCGTCCTTGCGATTACCAAGGTATGAGAGAAGCCAATCTCTGTGCTGACTTAGTTTGAAGTAATAATTTTCTTCCTCTCGAAATTCGACCTGTCCCCATTCCGAACCGAATTGGCCGTCGGGTCCTCGCTCCTTGTCAGTGAGAAATTGTTCCTGACGGATTGAGTAGTAACCGGCTTGTTTGTCTTTGTAGATTTGCCCGGCATCAAATAAGCGCTGCAAGATTCCTTGAACGACTTTTTTGTGTCGCTCGCTTGTTGTCTCGGCCCACTCGTCGTATTTCACGTCGAGTTTCTCCCAAAGTTTGACAAACTTCTGTGTGATCTCCTTGACGAACTCAGCTGGAGGAACCCCCGCTTTCGCAGCGGATTGCTGCACTTTCTGGCCGTGCTGATCGACGCCAGTTAGGAAAAAGACATTCTCGCCCTTGAGCCGATGATACCGCGCGATTACATCGGCCAGCACTTTCTCGTAAGCGTGTCCGATATGCGGGGGCGAGTTTGTGTAATCGATCGCCGTGGTGATGAAAAATGTTTTCGGCATTTTGCGATTACATCTGTAGCGGCAGTCTGTGGCCGTCGCAAACCAGACCAGGCGTCCGCTCGGCGCTCATCATGGTTGAGCCTCGCACCAAGCCGACGTGCCCCAGGCTCTGGGCCTTTGTTCGGGCCTTACGGTGCGACCAAGGTCCAGCCGACCGGAAGAGTTGGACCAAAGGCGGAGCCGACGAAGGCATTATTGTTCAAATACCAGATGGCGGTTTGCCGAGTGCCGGCGCCGTAAAGTAAAAAGTCTGGGTGGGCGTTGCCGTTAAAGTCGGCTGTGGCTACCAATCTCCAGTTGTTGGGAACGGTCGGCCCCCAAGCCGCGCCAGTAAGGGTTGTTCCCGATAAATAGGCAATCGCTGTTTGGCCAGTACTTTCATAGACCAATGCATAATCTGGGTGGGCGTCGCCATTAAAGTCTGCAACACCAATTAAGTTCCAACCACGCGGAAGCGTCGGACCGTAGCCGCCCCCGATGTAAACGTTATTATTTAGATACCAAATTGCTGTTTGGTGTGTGCCGGCGCTGTAAAGCACGTAATCCGATTTGCCGTCGCCGTTGAAGTCGGCCGCGCCTACTAATTCCCATCCATTGGTAAGAGTCGGCCCATAAACGCCTCCAATGAACGTTGGTCCAGACAAATACCAAAGTGCAGTTTGATTCGTATTTAGAGCGAGGAGCGCATAATCTGAACGACTGTCTCGATTGAAGTCCGCGAGGCCCCTTAATGCCCAACCAGCCACAAGTGTCGGGCCATAGGCGCCGCCAATATAAACATTGTTATTCAGATACCAGATCGCTGTTTGACTCGTATTGGGGTTTTGAAGCACATAGTCCGGCTTGTCGTCGTTATTAAAGTCAATTACTGCAGCCCTGGACCCGGACGCAGGAGTCGGAGTTGGAGTCGGGTTACTATTCCCTTTAAAAGCGGCTGTCGCACCGCCCCACGGGCCAACGCCTGCTTGCGCACAACATGAAGTGAAAGTGAAGTTAATCTGGTTGGTTGTCGAATTATAGATATGCGCGTACGCGTTATCCATATCTAACGTTGAAACATCTGGACTTTCCAAATCATTAGTAACCGTATCAAAAGCTCCACCGACGGGACTAGTCATGCTGTGTTCTTGATGAAAATCAATTGAATTAACATTAAGCACTAATCCGTTCTTGGTTCTCGGAG
>JBKPRQ010000030.1:0-9954 GCA_046734635.1 Verrucomicrobiota bacterium | reverse complement strand
CTCCCGCGCCATCGCCTTTGTTGCCGCCGAAATTTCACCGATGACTTTTTGCGACAAAGAGAATGTCGGAATGACACAGGCGCTGTCACCACTGTGGATGCCAGCCTCCTCGATGTGTTCCATGATTGCACCGATCACAGTCGTTTCCCCGTCCGAGATGCAATCGACATCGACTTCAACCGCATCTTCCAGAAAACGATCGATTAGGACCGGACGATCAGGTGTTACCTCAATCGCGCTTGCCATGTAGCGTCGAAGATCTTCCTCGTTATAGACAAGCTCCATGGCGCGTCCGCCAAGGACGAAAGAAGGCCGCACCAAAACGGGATAACCAACCTTCTTCGCGATTGCGATAGCCTCTTCTGTGCTAATCGCTGATCCATTCGGAGTCTGACGCAGGCCCAGCCTGTCGAGCATTGTCGCAAACAATTGCCGATCTTCCGCGGTCTCGATGCTTTCCGGCTGTGTGCCCAGGATGGGTACACCTGCAGCCTTCAGTCCGCTCGCCAGATTCAGCGGCGTTTGACCTCCAAACTGAACGAACACGCCATCCGGTTTTTCCTGGTCGCAAATGTTGAGCACGTCCTCGAGCGTGAGCGGCTCGAAGTAAAGTTTGTCGCTCGTGTCGTAATCGGTGGAGACCGTCTCCGGATTCGAGTTGACCATGATTGTTTCGAATCCGAGTTCGCGCAGAGCGAAGGCGGCGTGCACGCAACAATAATCGAATTCAATTCCCTGGCCGATCCGGTTCGGTCCACCACCCAGGATGATGACTTTGCGCTGAGCGCTATCGCGGCGCTCGTTCTCGTCGCCGTACGTCGAGTAGTAATACGGAGTGTATGCTTCAAACTCGGCCGCGCATGTGTCGACGAGGCGATACGTGGGCAGGATGCCTGACGCCTGTCGTTTCGCGCGGATTTCACTTGCGGGAACTCCGTTTGCCACCGCCAGTTGCCGATCCGAAAAACCGAGCTTCTTGGCACGGTGCAGGTCTTTTGTTTTTAAGCAGCGCGTCTCGGCTGCGAGCTCGGCCACGTTCCTCAAAAACCACCTGTCGATCTTCGTCAGTTCGAAAACTTCGTCGATCGACATTCCGTCTTGAAACGCCTGGGCCAAATAAAAAATCCGCTCCGCGTTCGGAATTGCCAGTCTCAGCCGCAGCGTTTCCGGATCGACGTCTTTGTTTGCGCCATCGCCACATAAACCAAAGCGTTTGATTTCCAGACTGCGTAAGGCTTTCTGGAGCGCTTCCTTAAACGTCCGTCCGATGGCCATCGCTTCGCCAACGCTTTTCATTCGCGTTGTCAGCGTCGCATCGGCCTGCGGAAATTTTTCAAAAGTAAAGCGCGGCACCTTGACCACGCAGTAATCGATCGTCGGCTCGAAGCACGCCGGTGTTTCGCGTGTGATATCGTTTTTGATTTCATCAAGCGTATAACCGACGGCGAGTTTTGCGGCGATTTTCGCGATCGGAAAACCCGTTGCCTTCGACGCCAGCGCGCTGGAACGCGAAACCCGGGGGTTCATCTCAATGACAACCATCCGGCCGTTCTCAGGATTCACCGCAAACTGGATATTCGATCCACCGGTCTCAACACCGATCTCGCGAATGACGGCGAACGCGGCGTCGCGCATCATCTGGTATTCCTTGTCAGTGAGTGTCTGCGCCGGTGCCACTGTGATGGAGTCACCGGTGTGTACGCCCATCGGATCGAAATTCTCGATGGAACAAACAATCACGCAGTTGTCCATCCGATCGCGCATCACTTCCATCTCGAATTCTTTCCATCCCACCAGCGATTCCTCGATCAGCACTTCGTGAACCGGCGACAGGTCGAGACCGCGTGCAACGATTGAATCGAGCTCCTCGCGATTATAAGCGATACCTCCGCCGGTCCCGCCCAGAGTGAACGCCGGCCGGATAATGAGCGGGAACGTTCCAATCTCACCTGCAATCCGATCGACATCCCCGAGCGAACGCGCCACACCGGAACGCGGCAAATCGAGGCCGATGCGCAACATTGCTTCCTTGAACAATTGCCGATCCTCGCCTTTTGCGATCGCTTGGGCATTTGCGCCGATCAGTTTCACCCCGTGGCGCGCCAAGGCGCCGTTGCGGTTCAATTCCATCGCGGCGTTCAGCGCGGTTTGTCCGCCCAAAGTTGGCAAAATGGCGTCCGGTTTTTCGCGTTCCATGATTGCCTCGATTACCTCAGGGGTGATTGGCTCGATATAGGTGCGGTCCGCAAATTCTGGATCGGTCATGATTGTAGCTGGATTGGAGTTCACCAGTACGACCTCGTAGCCTTCCTCGCGCAAGGCCTTGCAGGCTTGCACGCCTGAATAATCAAATTCGCAGCCCTGTCCGATCACAATAGGACCTGAGCCGATCAGCAGGATTTTTTTGAGCTCTTTATTTCGCGGCATCTGCGCAGCGCGGAAAGTAAACGAAATCAGGCCAACGTCACGCGCGAACTCTACCGAGGTCATCCTGAGCGAAGCGAGGGACCTCGCACAGGCCGGGAAATTCACGCATCAAAAATTGCGTGATCAAAGCTTCGCGCGTGAGGTTCCTCGCCGTCTGCGCGGCTCGGAATGACAGCGCATCGATTACGCCACCTGTGCCATGCGCTGCCGGTCGAGCCAAACTTTACAGATGCTTTTAATCCGCGTGAGCACGTAGTAAACCGTCTGGCTGCGGATGCGCACCAGTTCCGTACCGACGATGCGCGTCACGAAATCGCTCGGAAGATCGAGAATTTCCTGCGGTGTCGAGCCTTCGAGTCCCTTGCAAAGGATTGCCGTCATGGAGCGGGTAAGCGTCTGCACTTCCGGGCCGAGCGTCATGCGAATGTGCGCTTTGCCGTTTTCATCCACGTGCAAATAAACGCCTACTGTGTCGGTGCATTCCTCGTCTTTCCGCACATCGACAAGCTCAAAGTTTTCGCCCTCACGAGGCTCCTGGTTCCTGGCGTTGTCCGCATAGGACACGAGCGTCTCGCGTCGCTCGTCTTCTGGCAGCGACTCGAAGAGATTGATAATCTTGTTTAGCTTGGTCGGGTACATGGGATCATCGTTAACCTATCACGGCTTTGGCTTTGCTCACCAAGGCCTTTATGGCTAATTGCATTATGAAGACTCCGATTAAAGTCGCTGTAACCGGCGCCGCCGGACAGATTGGTTACGCGCTTCTGTTTCGCATTGCGTCCGGACAGATGTTCGGGCCGGATCAGCCGCTCAGTTTGCATTTGATTGAGATTCCACCTGCGCTCGGTGCACTCGATGGCGTGGTGATGGAATTGCACGATTGCGCGTTTCCGCTTCTCGAATCGGTTGTGCCGACAGCTGACCTCAACGAAGGCTTCCGCGACATTAATTGGGCGTTGCTGGTCGGAAGTGTTCCGCGCAAGGCAGGCATGGAACGAAAGGATTTGTTGGGGATCAACGGCAAGATTTTCATCGGACAAGGTCAGGCGATCGAAAAAAACGCTGCCTCCGATGTGCGGGTGCTGGTAGTCGGAAATCCCTGTAATACGAATTGTCTGATCGCGATGAATAACGCTAAAGAGATTCCGCAGGACCGCTGGTTCGCCATGACCCGGCTCGACGAAAATCGCGCGCGGGCACAGCTCGCGCACAAAGCCGGTGCAGGCATTGGCTCGGTCACAAACATGACCATCTGGGGGAATCATTCCTCGACTCAATATCCGGATTTCTACAATGCCAAAATCGACAATCGTCCAGCGAACGAAATCATCGGGGACGAAAAGTGGTTAAAGGAAGAATTCATCGCCACCGTGCAGCAACGCGGCGCCGCGGTAATCAAAGCGCGAGGACTTTCCTCTGCTGCTTCCGCGGCGAACGCGGTCGTCGATACAGTCGTTTCGCTTACCAACGACACGCCCCGGAACGACTGGCACAGCGTGGCTGTTTGTTCCGACGGAAGTTATGATGTCGAGAAAGGATTGATCTCATCATTCCCGGTTCGCGTGCAGGCTGGTAAATGGGAAATCGTGCAGGGATTACCGATCAATGATTTCAGCCGATCGAAGATCGACGCTTCAGTGGCAGAGTTGAAAGAAGAGAAATCCCTGGTGGCGGAGTTGCTCGGCAAATAATCAACAAGTGTTGTCATCTCAAACGGGATGACAATCGCTTGTAGCGATTAGTTCTGTAACGCGAGTCCGCGTCTTGCGTTCACGCTTTGATTGCGTGGATTGCCACGGACGCAGGGAAGATCAAGCTTGTCAGGTCTACTTCGCGAAATCCGGCCTCGAAAATCTCGCACCAGAAATCGGCGCCGTATTCCTTTTGCACGACGCAATCGTCGCGGTTGACGCCCGGTTTTCCGTGATAACTTGGAGACAAACCGCGCCGCGTCCGAGTCAGGCGGCCAATCACAATCGGCACAGTGTAAAATAAATGACCTCCCGGTTTCAGAACGCGCAGGGTCTCTTTCAGCGCGGTCTTTGAGTCGGGGACGTGTTCCAACGTGTCGGAATGAATGATGATGTCGATCGATGAATCCTCAAAGCTCATTCGTTGCATGTCGAGCTGAGGGAACGAATGAAGCGCATGTTTGGGAAGGACTTGAAGAAACGGCGACAAATTTTTGGCAGGATTAATTTCAATCACAGTCAGCTGCCGAATCCCCGGATCGTTGCGACAGAAATCCTTGAAACTACCAGTGAACCCGAACGCTCTGGTCATTGCCGCGGCCAGCGTCATCGTTCTCAAATTATTCGTGCAAGCCGCACAACAAAATCCCTGCTGCAAATCGATGTAGGCGACTTCGTCGGGTGACAACTCCCATTGCTCGATTAGTTCCGGCCAGAGCACCGGTTCGTTTGTGAACCGATCGCCGCCGCATACCGGGCAAATATCCAAACTGGGCCGCGACTGACCCATTTGGCCTAGGGACGATCCAGTGGCTTCACCAACAGCCCCTGGCCAGTGGGTAACGACAAAATTTTGATCCCTTTTTCCTGGGCAAACTTATCCATGGCTAATTTCTGCGAAAGATAGCCGTAATAGGCATAGTCATCGAGAAGTACAACCGCGCCCGGAACGAGCCGGTCCCAAAAGAACTGGATCGCCGCGATCTCGGGCTCCGAGCAATTCATATCGAGATGCAAATAGGCGATCTTCTCCGCGCGGACCTGCGGCAGGGTTTCCGGAATCGATCCTTCGATCAGAGAAATATTTTTCCATTCAGAAAAGTTAGCCCGAACTTCTTCGATGCCCTGGGCATAAAATCCCGAAGCCAGGCTCTTGATGTTTTTCTCCAACGCGCCTGAGGCCTTATCTGCAGGTGAAACAAACCGTTCGTCCAAGCCGCGAAAAGTATCCAATAGATAAAAGTGTTTCCCCAAGGAATCCCAGTTCAGATAATCCATAATCGCGGAAGAGAGAAAACCGCGATTCACGCCGCACTCCACGAAGTCGCCTTCGAGCCGCGCTGCACAGGTCGCGGCCCAGAGACCCAAGTGGACCCGCCAGTGCCATCGATAATCGTTGCCGACAGCGCGAACACCGCGCGCGTAAGCCTTGCGAAAAGCCGGATCGTCCATGAACTCATGATTGTGGATCGATCGCAGTCCGTCCTGATCGTAGACGTGGCCTTCGGCGTGCGAAAAACTGGCGGAAGCCGCCGGCGCTGCAGCAGGGAGATTCCCGGGTTTGTTCTCCGCCAGCGCTTTTGCCAGTCCTGCATTCCAAGTGAGAGGTTTGTTCTTGAACCAGCCCGAATCAAACTTTGGTGCGGCAAAAAGCGCCCATGTTTGCCTGGGATGTTTCCAGTCTAGAAGCTCAAATCGCAAACCTGCTTCTGCCGCCGCCTGTCTCATCGTCGCTGGCCGGTAATTCACACATTCAGGATAGACCCAGCCTTTGGTAGGCGAATCCTCGTCGCTAGGTAAAAACGTGGCGACCAAAGCTCCATCTTCAGCAAGTGAGCGCGAAATCGCGGACAACCATTCTTTGATCAAATCCAATCCGCAGTGACTGAAGATCGATTGAGCCACTACGAAATTGAACAAGATCTTTGCTTGAGTAATTGCGTCGGGTGAGGCGGAAAAGAAAAAGGTCGGGCGTTTGATTTCCAACAACGCTTCGCCGAGCTCACGCTTAATTCCTTCGTTCACCAGCCATTCATTTGGTTCGACGCCAAAATACTTTCCGCGATTCAGATACGGAATTAACAAGCGGCCGATGCGAAGCGAACCGCATCCCACGTCGAGTAGTGAATGATGCTGCCGCAAGCCCAGCGTGGTCAGCAGATTGAACGTCATCGCTGCGATCAAATCGTAATCCTCTGGCGGACCGACGTACGCGCGGTAGTGCGCATCTCCCGGCTTGAGACCGACACCCAAACTTTCCTGAGGCACGTCCATATCAGTCCATGCGCTTCAACGTGGCGCGATCGAAACCTTTCAAGGCGTCCTCTGGCCGATCGGGAAATCCAATGACTCCACGCGAGCGGTCGAATTGATAAATGCGTGTCCGTGGGCGTTCGCGGAAAGGAAACGTGCGAAGCTTGTCGCCGTCGAGGGCATCTATCGCTCCCGGGACCTTGCACGCTTGCACACCCAGAGCGTGCAGGTCGTTCCTGATCTTCGGAGCCGATGCGACGCAGTTCGACAATTCGTTGGGATCTTGCTCGAGGTTGAAGAGTTGTTCCCGGCCACCGTTCGCCATGAAAATGTATTTCCACTCATCAGTCAGGACCATGAGTTTGAAATCGTGTGAGCCAGCAGGTTCGACCATACCAATAAGATATTCACGTGGCGCGCATTCGCCTCGCAGCATTTTCAGGACGTTCGTTCCCTCCCGGACATCGCCCTCGCCCGCGGCCTCGGTCGCGATTCCGAATAAGTCTGCAAGGCTGATTAGTTCATTGCGAACAGCTCCTTTTGGCAGTTCCGCGGGCCAGCTCAATAGGAGAGGAACACGGCATGCAGCCTCGAAGAAGTTTGATTTCTGCCAGCCGTGATGATCACCCATGAGATCGCCATGGTCCGAAAAAAAGCAGATTAGAACGTTCTCCGGTTTCGGTCGCGCTTCGACGGCATCGAGGATTCGGCCAAGGCAACAATCCAAATAACTAATCTCGCCGTAATAGCGAGCTTTCACGATTCGCGCCAGCGCTGGGTTAATTGCATCTGCCCAGATGGCGTATCGCATGAAGGGAATTTCTTCGTCGAGATGATCTTCCTCTTCTTTGCCGAGAATGAGGTCTGGCATTCGATCCGGGTCGTACATCCGATTGAAGGGAATTGGCGGCGCCAGCGGCGGATGCGGGCCGACAAATGATATAAACCCAAAAAAAGGCCGCGAGCTGTCTGACTTTACAATCTCATCGACAGCGCAGCCAGCGGTCCACCACTCGGCGCCAAGCTCAGCCGGAAGCGGACTGCGTTGTGGAAGGTAGTACATCTCGGTGCGTTCCCCGAACGGTTGCTCCAGAAAATCGAACGCTGGATGATCCTGTGTTAGCCACGAGCCATAATCGTCGCCTTCGCGCGCTGGCGGGTGGTAAGTCTCTTCACAGCGCCAGAGCGTTTCGTAACCGACATCTTCATTCCATGGATAGGTATGGAACTTCCCGATTCCAAAAGTCCGGTATCCCAGGTGCGACATTGTGCGCGCCAGATAGGGTCCGCAGCGCGCTTCCATTTCAGCGGCTTGTCCTGGCACCGGCCTTGGCTTTGCATTGCTGAAGGCGCGCGTGGTTATCGGTTCACATCCTGTACGGATCGTGTAGCGCGCGGGGATGCAAGTCGGACACGTAGCGTATGCATTGGAAAAACTGACTCCCCTGCGCACCAACCGGTCCATGTTAGGCGTATAGATGTGCGAGTTACCGAGCGCAGCGATCGTATCGAACCGCTGTTGGTCCGTCATGATGAACAGTATATCGGGCCGAGTGGATGACATTTTCTTGAAGGCCCCGCGCAGGCGCGCCAATCGGTGATCTAAGTCGTCGCGAGTTCGCTATCCGTCAGCTGATGGAAGGCTTCGAGATACTTCGCCGATGTTTTCTCGATCACATCCTTCGGCAGACGCGGCGCAGGCGGAGTTTTGTCCCAATCAAGGGTCTCGAGATAATCGCGCACGAATTGTTTATCGAAACTGGGGGGACTCTTCCCGACGGCGTATTCATCCTTTGGCCAGAAGCGCGACGAATCGGGAGTAAGGCATTCGTCTATCAAAAGCAATTCCCCATCGATTGTTCCAAACTCGAATTTCGTGTCCGCAACGATAATTCGCTTCTGTGCGGCATACTCGCGTCCGCGCGAATAAATTTCGAGGCTCAGCGTTTTCACGCGATTGGCAATTTCGTCACCGAGAATCTCAGCACACCGTTTCAAGTCGATGTTTTCGTCATGACCTTGCTCCGCCTTTGTTGACGGCGTGAAGATTGGCTCGGGTAATTGCGACGCCAGCTTTAACCCGGAGGGAAGCTTGATTCCGCAAACGCTCTGCGATTCCTGATACTCTTTCCAACCAGACCCGGCAAGATAACCGCGCACCACGCATTCCACCGGGAGCGGCATCGTTTTTTTAACGATCATCGAGCGTCCGGCAAGTTGCTCGCGGAAGGGATGTAATTTCTTCGGGAACTCTTCGAAATTCGGCGTGACGAGATGATTTCGGATCGTGTCGAAGCGTTTAAACCAAAAGGCAGAAATTTGATTGAGAACGGCGCCTTTGTGGGGAATTGGATCGGGCAGGATCACATCGAACGCTGAGATGCGATCGGTGACGACAAACAGCAGGGTGTCGCCGAGATCAAAGACTTCGCGCACCTTGCCGCTGCGCAGTTTTTTGATTCCCGGAAGGTCGATGAAAGATTGAGGTGAAGTTTCCATTTCCAAACAACGAAGGTTCAACGTTTGCCGCGGAGCGTCTAGTAGAATCCGCGCAGATTCAAATGTCGACTACCCTCAATATTTGAGACTGCCTAGCAACGAAACGCGCGCACAGCCTCGATTACCTGCGCCTGTTCCGAGCTGCTCATTCCGGTGAAAAATGGAAAGCGCAACAGGCGATCGGCCAGATCTTCTGTCACGGGACAGTCGCCTTGGTGACCACCAAACCGGAGACCCATGGGCGAGAGATGTAGCGGCAGATAATGAAACACTGCCAGAATCCCCAGGCCCGCGAGGTGCGAGATCAATGCTTGCCTGCTCTTGAGGGACGGCATGATTACATAGAAGATGTGGTAACTTTGTTCGCATTGCGGCGGGACGATCGGCAGCCGGACGCCGTTTGTTTCGGCCCACGAAGCCAGCTCCACCGCGTAGGTTTCCCAGATTTTGCGTCGCATCGATTGAATTTGATCGCGGTGTTCGAGCTGTGCCCGAAGGAAAGCTGCCAGAAGGTCTGCAGGTAGATAGCTCGACCCGATATCCACCCAGGTATATTTGTCGATCTCGCCGCGAAAAAATTGGCTACGGTTCGTTCCCTTTTCACGAAGGATCTCGGCCCGTTGATTAAACTGGATGTCATTGATCAACAGTGCCCCGCCTTCTCCGCAGGAGAAGTTCTTCGTCTCATGAAAACTGAGAGTTCCAAGCTGCCCGAGCGTTCCGAGATATCGTCCGCGATATCTTCCATAAAGGCCGTGCGCATTATCTTCGACCACCGCGACTCCGTGCCTTCGCGCGATTGTCATGATTGTGTCCATTTCGCAGCCGACGCCGGCGTAATGCACAACACAAATCGCCTTCGTGCGCTCGGTAACGTGTCGTTCGATCTTGCTCTCATCAATATTTAGCGTGTCGGCGCGACTATCGACGAAGACGGGTTTGGCGCCGCGCAAGACGAACGCATTTGCCGCGGAAGGAAAGGTAAAGGAAGGAATAATGACTTCATCTCCAGGAGCGATATTCAAAAGGAGAGCTGCCATTTCCAGCGCATGGGTGCAGGAGGTCGTCAGGAGTGCTTTCTGGG
>JBKPRQ010000029.1:0-3255 GCA_046734635.1 Verrucomicrobiota bacterium | reverse complement strand
ATAATTCTGATGTTGCGGGCACTCTGGCGCTGGTTGCGTTCGCCGGCGGGAGCGAAGTGAGCTTGCAAAGAGGATCTGATCTGGACTTTTGATCGCTCGGCGCAATGCATGATCCCAGCCGATGTACCCTGATTGACACTTACTCCACCGGCGATATGGTCGGCGCCGTGCCGGAGGAAAAGCAGATCCGCCTTCGCATTCGCTTCAACCACTGCTGAAGCTACGGCTCGACAAGACGGCGTGACAGCCGCGCTTGCTCTACAATTTCGGCGTCGATACCATGGCCGTTATGTCGCGGGAAAATGCGCCGCGTAGCGCCAGCCGATACGACGCGATCATTGCCACACTTATTGGACTTCTGGCCGTGTGCGTTGCTGCTTACACGGCCTACACGCAGCGCCAGCAGGTGCGCGCAGCGGTATGGCCAATCCTGGAATTCGACAGCAGCAATGCGCCCGACATTCACTATATCCTCGCCAACAAGGGAGTCGGACCGGCGCTCATCCGGCAGGTCATCGTGAAAGTGGACGATCAGCCGGTGAGGAATTGGAAGGAGGCGGTCGAGAAAATGCTGGGACCTGGGCAGCATCTGTTTTCGGAGAGCGACATGAGTTTTCATGTGCTTGCCGCCGGCGAATCGAGGAACGTCTTCACTTTTCACGATCCTGAAAATAATCCGCTCAAATACGACAGATCGAACCCGCTGTGGGTGACGATAAATAAGGAACGTTTACGCGTGTCGGTCGAGATCTGCTACTGCTCGACGCTCGGCGAGTGTTGGACCTTGCGCGCCAGCGGGTTGGCGCCCAGCACTACTGCTGAGACCCGTCGTTGCCCGAGCCCGTCCGGGATTACCTTCGAGCAATAGTTGCACTAGCCAATCGCGCGAAATTCGTACTTTCCTGCGACGTTTTCGTTGAAATATCGAGTCTTGGATGGCGCGGAAATCAACGCCTCGTACACGGACGGAGGTACATCGAAATAACGGGAGACCGGCCCGCTTCGAAGCTCTACCTCAAGTACATGAGCGATGGCGTCGTATCCCACCGATTTCAGACCAGATGATAGCATGATTTGTCGAGTCATTGGACAACTGACTATCTAAACGAGGGAACAGTTTCAAGCCGAAACGCAGCTGGCAGTCGTTACGTCGATGTTACGAACGAGGGTCAGAAACAGGTAAGTGGCTAGTCGAGCGTCGAGAGTTGAGACCGAGTGGTTACTTGCCGTCGCTGTTAACGGGGGCCGACATTCCCCCGACAATTTGCCATGTGCTGTTGGTCTTGATCCAGGTGTGCGTGATTCGCATTGCGTCGGTTCTTGTTTCAGCCCCGTCGTCCTTTGCCCAATTCATTTTGATACGATAGTAGTCGGCAACGACGTCGCCCGTAACCTGAATGGCAACCTGCTCAATCGAGTACGATTGCAGCTTGACGCCTTTCGAGGTGTTCGTGGTGATCCAATCAGTGATGTGATCTTTTCGTACCGGCGCCGAACTGACGAACGGCCAGCCGAGAAAATTTTCGTGCCAGAGGGCACGATATTTCTCCAGGTCATTGGTCTTTACGTATTCCCAATACGCCTTCTCCAGATTCCAGATTTGTTCTTCGGTCGGACCCGAACCCGAGGTTGGGGTTAAGTCAGTCGCAAAGATGCCCGCCGCGGTTAGTGCGAGTAGAAATGAAATCGTCTTCAACATCCCGCCATCGTATCGCGAACGGGGAAAGGAAAAAGGAAGAATGTAAGAAGCGATTGTAGCGGCGTTTGTGTCAAACGCCGATCAGGGGTGGCCGCTTGGCACAAGCAACTCTACAACGCACTTGACCGGGTATTGCAGCGGGTCAGAACTTGTTGGCACGACAAGTCGGAAGTCGAGAATAACGAATCAAGGGAGAGACACGATGAGGTTCCTAGCGATTGCAACAATCACGATCATGTGTACCTGGCAAGCAGCAAGCGCAGGCGCTCAGTCAGTGAAAGATCCCCAGCAAATGAACCACGACGAATCTATTCACGCAGGCGGGCAATCTCAGACGGAGCCGCGTACGCGTACACGAGCTAAAGCAAAGATTACTGTGCAGAATTCTGAAGCCAAACCATACGACCAAACTACGAGCCCGGCATTAATGGAAATCAGTTTAAGCGAAACGTTCACCGGAGATATCGAGGGCGAATCACCGGTTCGAGCTTTACAGGTGCTGCGCGACGATCATTCTGCGAGTCTTGTGAGCGTGCAACGGTTTCGCGGAAAACTGGGCGGACGCGAGGGTACCTTCGTGCTGCAAGGTCAGGAAATCGTCGAAAACGGCAAGATCAAGGCGACGTGGTTTGTCGTTCCTGGATCGGGCACAGGTGATCTCTCTGGGTTGCGCGGCGAGGGCGGATTTGAAGGCGAGTTTGGGAAAGGGTCCGACGGAACGCTAGATTACTGGTTCGAAGGTGGGAAGTAAGTTAAGAATTAAGAGTTAAGAATTAAGAAGGAAGAGATAAATTATGAATTTTAAATTGGAAGTGATCGTCATTCCCGTTTCCGATGTGGATCGGGCAAAAAAGTTCTACGAGAACCTTGGCTGGCGGCTCGATGGCGACTTTGTGACCGGTGACTTCCGCGGCGTGCAGCTGACGCCGCCTAACTCGGGTGCCTCAATTATCTTCGGCAAAGGAGTCACCTCGGCCAAGCCTGGCTGGACAGACAATCTGGTCCTTGCCGTTGACGATCTCGATGCCGCGCGCTCTGACTTAATCAAGCACGGCGTTAAAGTAAGCGAAGTCTTTCACTACGCCGGCGGCCCTTTCAATAACGCCGTGAAAAACCCGCGCATTAGCGGACGCGACCCGGAAGGTCGTTCCTATTTCTCGTTTGCGTCGTTCGAGGATCCGGATGGAAACGTATGGCTCCTTCAGGAAATTAAGGAGCGCCTTCCCGGCCGGGAATGGAAGTCGACGCAAGCGGGAGCGATGGACGTTGCAACTCTTGCAGAGCTACTGCACGAGACAGAACAGCATCATGGCGAATACGAGAAGACGCACGCGAAGCACAATTGGTGGGACTGGTATGCAGCCTACTTCGGTGCGCGTCAGAACGGCAGCAGTCCGGAGAAGGCAGCCGCTGCCGCCGATCGCTACATGGAAGAAGTAAAAAAAGTGAGAAGTAAGAATTAAGAAGTAAGAATGGAGATACGAAGATCGGGTTCGCGGCAATCCTCTCAGGGACCAAGTGACTGGTTTACCGGTACGGTGCACATCGAACCGCTC
>JBKPRQ010000028.1:0-6911 GCA_046734635.1 Verrucomicrobiota bacterium | reverse complement strand
GTCGGCGGCGCGATGAAAGACCGTCGGGATGATCAAGCCGATCGCAGCCAGCGACAGCGAGATGACGGAAGTGCGCGCTGCGGTACGGTTGAAACGCTGTTCTTTATATTTAGTGCCGCCGAACAGAATTGAGAGGCCGAGGACCAGCAGCACGTTACCGATGATCGATCCGGTAATGGAGGCTTTCACCACATTGATCAGCCCTTTGGAAAGGGCGATGCCGGCGATGATCAGTTCCGCGGCGTTTCCGAAGGTGGCGTTGAGCAATCCGCCCAGGCCTTCCCCGACGCGGGCGGCGAGCGCTTCGGTGGCCCGTCCGATCCAGCCCGCGACCGGAATAATGCCGAGAGCGGAGCAAACGAAAAGCGCAGTCGGACTGATGCCTCCGGGCCAGAAGCGCAGAAGAATCGCGAGCACAACGAAGATAAGAAGCCAGTCGAGGGAGGGTTTGAGTTTCAGAACTCTGGGAATTTCGCGACTTGGATCGGCTAATCAACCCGTTCACTTTCGGCCGGATCAGCAGCGATCTGTTCAGTTTATCTTGCGTTCATTCACAGCGACGATTTGGAGATCGTCGCCGACCGGTTCCAGCACAACCGTTTTGTCCACTTTGCCGGATGAATGTTTGGCGCCGTTGCGCAGTTCATATCTTAGCGGAAATGTCACGCGTACGCGTTTATCGCTCTGCGGCTCGACGCTGATATCGCCAGCCAGCCAAAATTTGCGTCCGGGCCAGCGCGAATCGTAGCGCTTTAAATCGGCTCGAATCTTTTCGCGGTCCTTCATCCCGTCGTTGTAGTACTGAACGCGATCCGCGAAGAACGCCACTTCGGCGCCGACCTGCGGATCGAGCCCGGCGAGCACAAACGCGCCGACATAATCACGCAAGCGTTCAGTGCTGAAGTCTGGCGCCTGAGAACTGTTCACCGTAGCCAGCGGCGTTGACGCCGATTTCTCGTTCTCAGAGGAAATTTGAGCTCCAGGGGGAGGAGATCCTTGCGGCGATGATTCGATCGACTGCGTGCCTGGCGCTGTAGCCCCAGGCGTTGACTGCGGCGGTCCTGAGCTCATCCCTGTTTGGTTGGTGCTCGGTGATGGCGCACGCCATACTGTTTTGCCGGGAAACTGCTCGTCACTTTTGCGCAATCGTTCCCAGGTTTCAGATGCTCGCGGCTGATGATGCGGGATGGAGAAAGTGACCGCCGGCTTTACGCCGAGTGCTTTGGCAGTTTCGGCATCGAGCTGTCCAGTAATTTGCAGTCCGTTACGAATTTGGTAACGGCCTAAAGCTGCGGCCAGTTCGCTGCCGTAGGCGCCATCGATCGCGCCAAAATAAAGCCCGTCCTCATGTAGTTTTTCCTGCACTGCCCGCACATTGTCAGGCCCCCAGCCTTCTTGTAAATCAACAGGCCTATAATCATCCGCGCGAATCGACGCGGCGAATGCGAGACTGATAACGACAGCGAAAAGAACAATAAGATTCCCATGATTCCCCATGCATAATTAAATCGAACGTCACGCCAGACCCGCTCCTCAAAACTGTCTCTTACTTTTCCTGTGCCGATTATTCTCTTTGGTCTGCTGCTTTTTGTTCTGCTCGCGTTGGGCGGCGTGATCTTGCTTTCTCTTGCCTTGCGCTACCGGGCAGGCACTGCTCGACGGCAGGCACGGCGCTGGGTCGCCAGTCTAAATGTATGGGTGACCAGCTTTTCGGCGGTTTTCTTTCTCTCGTTTACTTTCCTGCTCTCGTTTTGGGTCGACTCAGCGTTTCGATTCGCCCTGATTGGTATGTGTGTTGGAGGCATTCTCGGCTTGCTCGGTTTAGCGATGAGTCGTTGGGAAAGGCGACCTGAAGGACTGTTTTACACTCCGAGCCGCTGGCTCGCGTTAATCGTGACGTTTGCGATCGCTGCTCGGTTTATTTACGGCTGGTGGCGTGCTACGCACTCCGGCAGCAGCATCAGCGCTCCCGGTCATCAGCATTGGCTGATCATGGGCTCCGGAACGCAGCTATCCCTGGCAGTCGCGGCCGGATTGATAAGCTACTACTTGGTCTACTCCATTGGAGTGCGCCTGCAACTCACGCGCTACGAGCGAGAGCGATCCAATTAAGACGCAAGCCGCCCGTGGCTTCTAAAACTCTCGTGAGCCTTTCTGTATCCATCATAAGCAGCCTACGATGGATTTAGCGGCGCAGCTCGTACCTTTAACGTCTTTGAGCGGGAACGCAGCCAATCCGGCTGATCACAGAGTCTTCTACTCGGCTTTGCTTTCGCTCACCGCGACGATTTGGAGATCGTCGCCGACCGGTTCCAGAACAAGTGTTTTGTTGATCTTGCCGGACGAATATTCGGCGCCGTTGCGCAACTCGTATCGGAGCGGAAACGTTACCCGTACACGCTTCCGGTGCTGTGGCTCGATTATGATATTGCCGGCGAACCAAAAATGCCGTTCGGGCCAGCTTGCCGCGTAATCCCGTAAATCGTTGCGGATTTTTTCGCGATCAATCACGCCCTGGTCGTAATACTTAGCGCGATCCGCAAAGAAATCCGCCTCTGAGCCGACGTTCGGATCCAGCCCGGCGAGCACAAATGCACCCACGTAATCGCGCAGCCGTTCGGTGCTGATGTCACCATCGCCCGAAGAACCGGCAAGTGTAGCTGGCCGGGCTGACGTCGGTTCCGTGGTCTCTGATGAGATTTGCCCTGTAGCGGGTGGCGCCGACATCGGTCTCTTAGTCTCAGATGAGATTTGTCCTGTAGCCGGTGGAGCAGACACCGGTCTGGTTCCTTCCGAGCCTGTAAGCGGCGGCGCTGACGCCGATTCCGTGACCTCTGGCGAGGTTCGCGCTCTAGCCAGTCGTACGGCTGGCGCAGACTGCGGCTGCTTTTCTGTGCTGCTTTCTGTTTCCTCGGTACCCGGCGATGATGTCTTTCGCGCGTTCGCTGAGGTTTTGCGCTCGCCCCTTCGCAATCGCCGCCACGTCTCGGAAGTACTTTGCTCGGCAGCGGCTGTGTCTTTGGTAACCGCCGGCTTCGCGCCCAGTGCGTTGCTCGTGTCGACGTCGAGCTGCCCGGTAACCGCCAGTCCCTTGCGAACCTGGTAACGCGTCAGCGCCGCAGCTAACTGGCTGCTGTATGCGCCGTCGATCTCGCCCGAGTAAAAACCGCCGTCGCGCAATTCCTCTTGCACTGCGCGCACGTTCTCGTCTGCTGAAACTGATCCGGCAACCGCAAGACCAATCGTGACAACTAAAAGAAAACGCAGGTTCACATAAATTATATCGAATGCCAGTCGTTGCCTGCTCGTCGCTGAGTTCCAATTGATACCGATCACATTGTTTACAAAGCGCCTTGAAAAATTACATAGAGCGCCTTGCTGGAACCGCCTAAATTCCTGTCTCGATGGCGGACGAGCAGAAATCGAGGCTCCGACTGGAAATCGCCCACGTTCTCTTCATCGACATCGTGGGCTATTCCAAATTGCGCACTAACGAGCAGAGCGCGCAGATTGAAACGTTACGCGAGATCGTCCGCGGAAGTGAGCAATTCCGAGCCGCTGAAGCGGAAGGAAAGCTGCTGCGATTGCCCACCGGTGACGGTGGCGCACTCGCTTTCCGCAATAACCCGGAGGCGCCAGTACTTTGCGCCGAGGAAATAGCTAAAACGCTAAAGGACCATCCCCAGATCCGGGTCCGCATGGGCATTCACAGCGGTCCCGTTAACGAAGTTACCGATTTAAACGAGCAGGCGAACGTTGCCGGTGCCGGGATCAACATCGCTCAACGCGTTATGGATTGCGGTGACGCTGGCCACATTCTGGTGTCGAAACACGCCGCGGAAGACCTCGAGCAGTATGATCAATGGCAGCCCTATCTGCATGATCTCGGCGAATGTGAAGGGAAACACGGCGAACGCTTGCACGTTGTAAATCTCTACAACGACGAAATCGGCAACCCTGCTGTTCCGACAAAATGCGTTGCGATTCCCGGAACGACGTCGCTTCCTCCTGCCGCTGGAACTCGTTACCGCTACGCAATTGTGGCGATGGCGATCGGTGCCTTGGTCGTTCTTGGCACGGCCAAACTTTTGACGACACGAACCGCTCACAAGACAGGACGCGGCGAACGTGCGTCGCCGGTCTCCGAAAAAAGCATCGCCGTCCTGCCGTTTCAAAACCTGAGCGACGATAAATCGAATGCTTATTTTACCGACGGAATCCAGGACGAGATTCTGACTAGACTCTCCAAGATTGCCGAGCTCAAGGTCATCTCGCGCAGGTCTACCCAGAAATACAAGAGTGCGCCCGAGAACTTGCGTGAGGCCGGCCAACAGTTGGGCGTGGCGCATTTTCTCGAGGGCAGCGTGCAAAAAGTCGCGAATGCTGTGCACGTGAACGTCCAGTTGATCCGTGCCGCAACGGACGAGCATCTATGGGCGGAAAGCTACAACCGCACACTCGACGACGTCTTTGGAGTGGAAGGCGAAGTTGCCAACGCCATTGCCGATCAGCTCAATGCAAAGCTCTCTGGCGCCGAACAAAAAGCGGTTGCGGAGAAGCCGACCCAGAATGCAGCAGCATATGACGCTTACTTGCGCGCGGTCGCAATCGACACCGCCGAAACTCTCGAAACAACAAAACGGGTCGCTGACCTTTATGCGGATGCGGTTCGGCTGGATCCTCCATTCGCGCTGGCATGGGCCCGCCTCGCCGTTGCCCGCAGTCAACTCTATTTCAATGGCATCGATTTGGAGACGAACAGCGGTGCCGCGGTGAAGGAGGCGGCTGACCGCGCAATGTCGCTGCAGCCAGAACTCGGTGAAGCATGGCTCGCGCAGGGGGTTTATCGCTACCGCGTTTTGCGCGACTTCCAAGGAGCGCTCGCGTCGTACAAAGAAGCACTCAGGCGTTTGCCGAACAGTGCGTTCGTGCTTGGCCAGATGGCCCATCTGGAGCGACGACTCGGCCAGTTTGACGTTGCGCAAAAGCATTATCAGGCAGCCGCGCAACTGGATCCGCGCAACATCGGCATCCTTCTTACTCTTTCCGACTCGCTCCAGAGCGTCCGTCGATGCGATGAAGCGCGGACGGTTCTTGATCGCGTCCTTGAGATGTCGCCCGGAAACGAGAGCGCGCTCGCGACGAAAGCATTTAGTTTCCATAGACAGGGTCGGCTCAAGGAAGCCGCTGAGGTTCTGGCGAAAGCTCCCGCAAATTCCCAGAACGAGGCTCTTACCATGGCGAGAACCTTGCAGCTCTACTACGAGAGACGCTTCGACGAAGCGATCGCGCAGATTCAGCAAGACGCGCCCAAGGAGGTTGCGAACGATCCTCGCGCCCTGGTGCTGCTCGGTTACTGCCAGAAATTTGCCGGTAAAGAAAACGACGCTCGCGATACCTTCACACGTGCTGCTGCGGCAATGAAACCAACGCCTGACTCTGTTGTTGTTGTCGATGCCCGACTAATGCCGTCCTGTCTCGCCCAGGTTTATGCGGGTCTTGGCGAAAAAGAGAAGGCACTGGAGCAGGCGCGCCATGCCATCGCTGATTACGACAACGACGCCCTATCGAAACCTTACGCAGAGATCGCGCTGGCGACCGTCCAAGCTCAACTTGGCGATATCGATTCTGCGATCTCTGGCTTGTCGCATCTGCTCGAGGTGCCCAATGGCGAAACAAGCGGCGATCTTCGGATCAATCCGTTCTGGGACCCGTTGCGCAAAGACCCGCGCTTCCAAAAGCTCTGCCAAGGGCCTGATAAATGAGCGAAATTTCTGGCGCTCGTCTGCCACGCCAAGGACTTATATGAAAAAAACCGCCGTTTTATTTGGTGCTGCAGCGCTGTTGTGTTGCGTTCCGTGTCTCGCCAGGGCGGAAAACGCAGATGAAGGGCTGCGGGCTATCTACACAGAAGAATGGAAATGGCGGCTGGAGCAGTTTCCCGGGCTCGAAGGAGTTGAAAAACCGGTTCCCGATCGCCTGCCGAAGGTCGATCCGGCGACGCAAGAGATGCGGCTACGTTACTGGCAGGATGTGCTGCGCAAGCTCGATGATGTTCCGCGCGCGCAACTCTCGCCGGAGGAGCAGATCAACTACGATGTTTATCGGCCGGAAATCGAGAATTTCGTCGCCGATCAGAAATTCCGTGACCACGAAATGCCAGCTAATTCGGATTCTGCTTTCTGGACCGATTTGGGCCAGACAGCGCGGCGTCCTTTCAAGACGCTGACGGATTACAAAAACTGGATCGCGCAGATGCGCGATATCCCGCGTTATTTCCGCGAACAAATCGCAAACATGCGGGCGGGACTCGCGCGCGGCTTCACGCCGCCACAGCTCACTTTGAAGGGACGCGAGAAATCGATCGCCACCATTGCGGAAGGCAAGCCCGAAGACAATCTGCTCTACACACCGTTCCGGGAACCGATGGTTGGAGTTCAGCCGTCCGACCAGGACAAGCTTAAATCAGAAGCTGCAAAGGTGATTCGTGAGATTGTGCAGCCTGCTTACGCGGACCTGCTCAAATTTTTCCGTGACGAATACGTTCCGAAAACCCGCACGACGCTTGCAGCCGAAGCGTTGCCTGACGGGAAAACGTACTATCGCCAGAAAATTCGCGAGTTTACCACGCTCGATGTGTCGCCCGATGAAATTCACAAGATCGGCGAGTCGGAGGTTGCCAAATTACATCAGCAGATGGTCGACGCGATGCACGAGTCCGGATTCAAGGGCGAGTTTCCGGCATTCGTGCAATTCCTCCGCGACGATCCGCAGTTCTACGCCAAAACACCTCAGGAGCTGCTTAATCGCGCCGCGTGGATTGCGAAAGTGTTCGACGGCAAATCGTCTCAATACTTTGGCTACCTGCCCCGGATGCGCTTCGCCATCAAACCTGTCCCGGCCGATCTCGC
>JBKPRQ010000027.1:0-8064 GCA_046734635.1 Verrucomicrobiota bacterium | reverse complement strand
ACTCGATCACGCGCGCGTATTCCGCCCTCGCTTCTTTCTGCTTTCCCGAGTTCGATAGGCCGTTCGCAAGAAACGCCCGAGCTTGAGCATTCACCGGATCCAATGCTACCGCCCGGCGGAAAAAGTCGACGCCCTGCGCGAATTCGCCGCGAGCTTGCGCAAGATTTCCCGCTTCCATTAGCAGCGCCGGATCCTGTGGAGCCAGAGCAAGAGCCCTGCGCGATGTCTCGGCTGCACCTTTCCAATTATAATCGAAATTGGTTTCGATCATCGCCCGCGGGTAGAGCGCCTCCGGCAAATCTGGTTCGATAGAGAGCGCTCGTTCCACCGACTCGCGCGCGGCGGCTAGATGAGCGCTGAAACCTTTCTGACCCCCTTCAGTGCCATAGTTGCTATCCCAGACATGAGCCTGAGCCAGCCCAGCCCATGCGAGCGCGAATTGCGGATCCAACCGCGCGGCGTGTTCAAATGCAACCCGTGCCTGATCCGTCTCTTTTTCGGAGTGGCGATGGAGAAAGAACCGGCCCTGCAAATAAGATTCGTGCGCCTCGACGTTTTGTGTTCCACCTTTCGCCGCCGCGCGCACTTCGTTCTGAATCTCCGCCTTGGTTGTCGGATTGGCCGCGCCACCCGTCAGCTGTCCGCGCAATTGTTCGACGATCGTTTGAGCTAGCTCGGTTTGGACGGCGAAAACATCCTTCAGATTGCGCGTGTAGTTTTCGGACCAAGTCTCATCGCCCGACGCCGTGTTTGTCAGCCGGGCTGCGATGCGCACAACGTCACCCGCTTTGCGTACGCTTCCTTCGACCAGGTGGGCAACTCCAAGCTTTTGTCCGATCTCTTGCGCCGTGGCGTTCTTGCCTTTGAAAGAGAAAGCGGAAGTCCGCGCCGCCACTCGTAGGCCGGGAATTTTTTGCAGCACCGTGAGTAACTCCTCGCTGATGCCATCCGAGAAATACTCGCTCCCCTTGTCATCGCTCATATTGTCGAAGGCGAGCACCGCCACGGACTTTTCCGGCAACGCATTCGCGGTCGTCGACGGGAGACCTGTGCTCGTTAGGCGTGGACGAAGCAGTTGAAACACGAAGAGCCCCGCCGCGAGAACAGCAACGGCGATGGTAATCCCAACAATCTTTCGCCCAGTGCGGCGCTTGATCGATTTGTTCGGATCGATCTCGGACTCCAGCTTGATTCCTTCCGGCGTAATTTCAAACGCCCAGGAAAAGACCAACGCGATCGGAAAACCTAGCACGAGAACGAGGACGATGACTTTCATTACCCATGCCGGCGCTTCGAACGTCGGCAGAAGAATCGACGCCGCCTGCACGACCAGCCAGCTCACGACCGCATACGCAACCGCGACTTTGTAAACGTTGCGCCGCTTCAGTTCGGAAAAGAAATTGCGATTGCTCATTGGATGCGGCTAGGCGCCGAGCGTGTAGAAAACAAAAAAACAAATGTTCTGAACGAACATACCGCCAACACCGACCCATTGCAGCCAGCGCGGCTTTGCCCAACCCGCCAGCACCGCACAAACGGCGAGCAACAATCCAAGCAACTCTGCACCGATCCAGTCGTTAGGCTTCCATCCCTGAAAGTTGTTGCGGTCGAGGTAGGTCGCCAGCCCTCCCATCACGGACAGGGCCAGGGTGGCAGAAAAAATAACCCGGCGCTGTCGCTCGAAGAAGCCGGACATGTCGAGGGGTCCGCTTTCGCTAACAGGCATTGCCACCAGCGAACAGCTAAAATAATTCGGGACCACCCAGCCAAGCTGAAGCAGCACTTCGCCAAGTGACCAATGCTTGAGGTTCTGAAGATCCCAAAGTCCAAGCCAGTTGACGATCACACCAAGCGCAGCGTTGACCATCGACACCGTAAGCAGCGCGGAAAACCGCACTCGGTCGCGAGCCAGAAGTAATTGAGACGCGCTCGAGAAAACATGCGTCAACGCGATGGCGAAGATGAAGGATACAAGGACCGTGACGTGCTGAAACATAGGGCCGCCGTTACAGACGCTTCGATCTCATGGGCCCACGTGTTCCTGGGTGGTGAGCAATTGTTGAAAGCCGGGATCGTTGCGAATTGGATCCCAGACCGGATCAACTTTCAGACGCACGATGGAAACCGTCTCGCCTGCCGGGATGGAGAGAAGGTGCCGAAGATTTCCAACCGCATCGCTGGTTGCGCCAGTGCGCGCCTGAATTTCGGCCAAGGCCGCCAGGTTTCCGGAACCTAGCACTGCGTCCTTATCGAGCGGTAACAGCTCGACTGCCTTTCGGGCGATGTTGATCGCATCAGCGTTGCGGTTGAGGGCGAGGTAAGCCCAGCTCAATGCTCTTAGCGCACGAAAGTCCTGCGGATGCTCGCGCAATCTCGCCTCCAATAGCTCGCGCGCTTTTTCTGCATCGGGCTCGGCGCCGGCAACATCGCCGGCCAGGACACGAATCCCAGCTTTGGCGGCAAACCGTTGCCATTCGTTGGTCGTCGCCATCGTACCGGTTTCGCATGCCTTTAATGCCGCCTTGAAATCGCGGGCCAGGACAAAGGTTTCGCCTCGAGTACCAATCACCATGTCAAACATGCCAGTGTTCGGCAGCAGCAGGTCATCCGGCGGAAATGTCGCGAGTAATCGCAAAGGTTCCTGCGCGTTCCCGGTCTGATTCAAAGAACTGAGCAGCAACATGCGCATGCAAGTGGATTCGTGCGGATCGATTGTGAGGCCACGCCGCGCGAAGTCTTCGGCTTCTTTCCACCTGCGCAGAAAGATATCCGTCTCCGCGAGGCCTCCGATGGTATAGGGATCTCGCGGATCCAATTCGATCGATTTCTTCAACTCATCCAAAGTGAGATCCCACTTGCCTTGTCGCCGGTGCACAAAGGCGATAAAAGAGAGCGCAAGCGAGTTGTTGGGTTGAAGTTCGATCGCGCGTTGAAATTCTTTTAAGGCCTCTTCGTACTCGCGAAAGCCATAGTAGTGAAACAGCCCAGCCGCGACATGTGCTTGAGCGAGATCCGGTGCGAGGGTTAGTGCCTGCTTCGCCAACCTGCCTGTCTCCATCAATTCCGGTTCGCTCAACGGGTCCGTGAGCCAATGACGCCGCAGCTGGCACATGGCCAGTTGCGCGATGGCGAGGGCGAAATTCGGATCACGCGCGATCGCTTCCTTGTACCAGCGCGCTGCCTGGTCGAATGATTCCGGTCGGAAATTGCTGTTGGCGACGCGCTGCTCGAACTCGCCTTTGAGAAAAAGATCATATGCCTGCGTGTCGTTCGTCGGAGCGCTTGCCACGGTGTTCGCTTCGGCGGGCGACAATTTGGCTTTCAACGAGTCCGCGATCTCCTGTGCGACCTCGCTCTGGATCGCGAAAACATCCGCAAGATCGCGATCGTAGGTTTTCGCCCAGAGATGGGAATCCGCGCGGGCATCAATGAGTTGCACGTTCACGCGCACTTTGTCAGCCGCTTTCTGCACACTACCCTCGAGAACAGTCGCGACTCCGAGCTGTTGCGAAACTGTCTTTAGATCTTCGGGCTTGCTCTTGTATTTCGCAGTAGATGTCCGCGAGATCACCTTCAAATCGGCGATGCTTGCGAGCTTCGTGAGGATTTCATCCTGAATACCGTCGGCAAAGTAAGCCGCGTTCTTGTCATCGCTCAGATTTTCAAAGGGCAACACGGCGATTGATTTTTCCGGTAGGGATCCCGCAGCCGCGGGAGGCCGTCCGCCTTCGCCAAGGTCTTGACGAGACACTGTGTAACGGCCGAGAAAAAATAGCGCGGCGGAAATCGCAGCGCCGATCACGACGATATAAATCCAGGCGTGTTTCTTCCGCGCTTTCGTCACCGGCATCTCGTCAGCGACTTCGGTTCGTTTGATTCCTTCCGAAGTCGCTTCGAACGCCCACGCGATCACGAGCGCGATGGGAAATCCGATCGCGATCAAAACGATCACCAGACGAACAACCCAGTTCGGTATTTCCAGGAACGGAAAAATCTGCGTCGCGATTTGAGCTATGACCCAACCGACAACCGCATATGCAACCGCGACTTTGTAAACATTGCGCCGCTTTAGTTCGGAAAAGAAATTGGCCGATTTCACTGGCGTGCTGGGGAAACGGGGCTTGGCGCGAGCGAGGCGACGAGTTGCTCGAAGCGGGGATCGCCGCGCAGCGCGTCCCAGTCGGGACTTTGCTTCAGTTCGGCATAGGTAACGCCGGTTGGAAGCTTGACGGATTTCTCCAGTTGTTCCAGCGCCGCGTCCTTATCGCCGCACCTGGCGTAAATCGCGGCCAGATTGGTTATCCAGACGGATCCAACCCACGAGTCCTTGGTAAAGGGAAGGATCTCACAAGCGCGTTTACCTTCCTGGATTGCTTCGTCGCATCGGCCGAGCATGGCGTCGGTTAGGCCAAGATAACTCCAGCCCTGCGCGTAATCGGGTTGCTCTCGAGTCATGCGCTCGAAAATCGCTCGGGCGGCGGTGAGCGCGGTTTGCGCGAGATCCTTGTTGCCGAAGAGCCAAGCCGTACGCCCGACACAATACTCGCGAGGGATAAAGGCCTCATCGAAACTATTGGCGATGCCTTCGGCAGGAATAAGCGCGAGCGCCTTTTCGGATTCGCTTTGATTCCGCTGCATCCAGCTGGCAACTAATAGTGGAAAGGCGACGCCACGTGCCGCTTCAGGGCCTTGTTGCGCAATCAGCTGCAACGGCTTTCGCCACTCGGCGACGTCATTTGTTTGCGCGAAAGAATTGAATCCAAGCAGAAAGCTAGCGAACGGATTGTTAGGCGAAATGGTTAGGGCCTTCTCGTACAACGATTTTGCTTCGGAGTAACGGCGCATACCCTGGAACGTCGACGCCGCTTCCAGCAAGACCACGAAGTTGCGCGGGTCAAGTTCTACGGCGCGCTTGAAGTTAGCCTCCGCTTCCGCAAAGCGAGCGGTTCGCCGGTTCATTGCACCAGCCAGAACGTAAAGCCGTGCCTCGTTAGGCAGGAGTTGCATGGCGGGTTTCAGCTCTTCGAGCGCCCGATCGTAGTCCCGGAAGCCGTGGTAGGCGTAGAGCGCCTTCATCCAGTGGACTTCTCCGGCGTCCGACTGGATCTCTTCCGCTTTTTGCAGAGCCACGCGTGCCATTTCGCGGCGTTGCTCGGTATGATCAAAGCCCGCCCAGTAAAGGTCGAGGTGCGTTTCGCACATAAGACAGTAGGCCCGCAAAAATTTTGGATCGCGTCTGACGGCCTCCTCGAGCAGGCTGATCGCCTGAAGCAAGCTTTCCTTTGCGTTAGGATCATTCACCAGATCATCCAGCTGTCTGGCCCGCAGATAAAGGTCGTAAGCGAGGGGATCATTTGTGGATGGCTTCGCCATTTCGGCTTTCTCGTTAGCCGACAAACGCGCTTGCAGCTGTTGAGCAATGGCTTCGGCGATTTCGCTCTGGATTCCAAACACGTCCGCCAGGTCGCGAGTGTAGGTTTGTGCCCAAAGATGCGCGTCATTCCGGGCATCGATCAGTTGCGCATTTACTCGAACCTTGTTTGCGATGCGCTGGACGCTTCCTTCGAGTACGTGCGCGACACCCAACGCATGCCCAATCTCCCGAAGGTTACGTGCGACTGACGCCTTGTATTGCATCACGCTGGTACGGCTGATCACCTTCAAGTCCGCGACCTTGGCCAGATTAGTGAGAATTTCATCCTGAACGCCGTCGGCAAAAAACGCGTTCTGCTTGTCATCGCTCAGATTTTCAAACGGCAAGACTGCGATGCTTTTTTCGGCGGCAACGTTGGAAGCCGGGGCAGCCGACGGACTGGCCGCCGCGTGCGAACGAGTCTCGCGAAGAATCGCTGGCGCAAAGATGATTGCCACGATTGCGAGCGCGAAGAGCAGAATCGCGGCGACTGACATCGCGACCAAAATCGGGAAACGCTTCCTGCGACCCGCTGAGGATGCGATTTCCTTTTTGATCTGCTGAACTTTTTTGGGTGGCGCAGGATTGCCAACGACATCCGCATAAAAATTGACCACCGAAACCGAGATGCCGTGCTTCACCTCCACGTCGCCGAGATCGTGGAGATAAGGTTGCCACCGGCGCGATTGGGCCAAATCATCAGCCACGCGCTTGGAAACCAGGATGTGTCCGGCATCGCCGCAATCCATGATGCGTTGGGCGATATTGATGCCGGCCCCGGCAATGTTCTGGCGTTGGTTCACGTCCGCCACGTGGTGGACCGGTCCGCTGTGAATTCCCATTCGCAACGGCAGGCTCGGTTTCGCCCGCAGGGCTTGAGTAATTTCCAGCGCGCATTCGACCGGCTCTTCCTCCGATCCCGTAAACACAAGAGCCATGCCGTCACCGGTCGGAAGAAAAATGAGCTGACCGGCCGCTTCGGCCTCTCGCGCCGTTTCCGTGTTCCGAACGATCGCGTTCAGCTCGTGCAGAGCTTCCGATTGTTCATCGGTCGTCAGCTTCGTGTAACCAACGATGTCGATGAAAAGAACATGCGCGATTTCCAGACGCACCTTGGTCTTTTGCTCTTCGGGCATGACGCGCGACTCTACTGGCTGAGTGCGGCCCTCTCTAGCCTATTCTTTTGTCGCTTCAGTGCGCCAAAAGAATTGTTCATCCGTCGCTGTATAATCAACTAGCGCTTCAACACGCGGCGAGTCTTATACGGCAGAGCGCGTTGCCTTAAGCCCAGCACTGACTCAAATTCCGGATCCTTGTGCACCAGCTCCGCGCCTGCCGCCATCGCCTGGGCCGCAATGATCGCGTCGGCGGTCGAGAGACGGTGGCGGCTGCGTAACCAACCTGCCTCCGCGCATTGCGATAGCGAGGCAGATTCAATTTGCACCGGCAGGCTGAGCACGACCTGCAACTCGTCCCGTGCCACGCCTTCACCGTGCGTCCTGCTCAAACTGGAGACGACTTCGGTTAACGTCACCGCGGAGAGATAGACCGCGCCGCGATCGCGCTCCGATTCCTCCAGAAGCTCGCGCACGATATCCATCCCCGCTTCTCCGTAGAGCAGCGTGAGAATGGCGCTGCTATCGAGCCAGCTTACGGTCTTCTCTCTCACGGTCTTCGCGCCGTTGCTTGAGCAAAGCCGCGACCAGGTCGGGGCCGCCCTTATATTTGCCGATGAGGGAACGCCAGCCTTCTTTCGGCAGGGGACGACCTACGAGTTTGCTATCCTGCACTTCCCACACGATCTGCGCTCCGGGCTCGAGTTCCAGCTCGTCGCAGAGTTGCTTTGGTATCGAGACTTGTCGCTTTGCTGACAAGGTTGTTTTCATACATTTATCGTCGGGTAAGACCAGAGACATGTCAATCTTACCGAATCGGACACGGTAAAAACAATGCACCGCTTCAGCTCGGCAAAGAGGTTACGCGGATTCATCCTTCTTCTACTTGGGCGGTTGCTTTGGCGCTAGAGAGGCGACGATTTGCTCGAAGCGCGGATCGCCGCGGAGCGGGTCCCAGAAGGGAAGCAGTTTCAAGGCACCGTAGCTCAGCATTTGTGATGCTTGGGGAGCACGCAGCCCAGCTTCCAGTTGCTGCAAGGCAAACTCCTTCTCCCCAGCCCACGCTGCCGTGATGGCGAAATACTGAAGGACGCGGCTGCCGTTGTTGACATCTTTTTCCACCGGCGTGAGCGCGATCGCGCGACGGCCTTCTTCTAACGCCAGGTCTTTCCGCCCAAGAGCTGCGTCGATTATGCTGAGAACGCAGAGCGCCGGGCCATAGTCCGGCTGCGCCCGCGTGACCTTTTCCTGCTGTGTGCGAGCCGCTTCAAACGCAGTGCGCGCTCGCGTCTCGTCTTGAACCATGCGCGCCAGCAGGCCTTCACCAAAGCTCCGGCTCAGAGCAATTACGCCTTCGGCCCAGCATGGATTGTCGCCCACCGCGACGAGTGCTCGTTCGGCCGCAGCCGGATCGCGTTCGGCCAGAGCGCAAAGAAACCAGACGTCCGCGGAGGCGGCGATGGCGCTCGGCCGTTGCGCGAGGATGGCATCAATCGTCTGGCGCGGCGACCGAGTGTCCGCTTTCCAGCAGAGATA
>JBKPRQ010000026.1:0-43347 GCA_046734635.1 Verrucomicrobiota bacterium | reverse complement strand
TTTGATTTCGCGTACTGGTTGACGGCCTTCGTCAGCGCGGTGCGGAACCCGGTCAGGTGCGTGCCGCCATCCGGATTCGGGATTGAATTGGCAAAAGGCAAAATCTGATCGTTGTAGCTGTCGTTGTACTGCAACACCACGTCGATAAAAACTTCATCACGCTGTCGGGAGATCACAACCGGCTTCGGATGCAGGACCTGCTTGTTCTCGCCAAGCTGCTTTACGAATTCTTCGATGCCGTATTTGTAGAAAAACTTTTCTTTCTTCGCCGGGTCTGTTCGTTCATCTGTAAGCGTGATTTCCAGACCGGGATTAAGGAACGCCAGTTCGCGCAACCGCGTTGCGAGACGCTCGAACTTAAACTCCGTTGTGATTGTGAAAATCGTCGGATCCGGGAGAAACGTGATCAGGGTTCCAGTCGTCTTTTTGTTTTTGACTTCGCCGATAACGGTGAGCTTGTCGGTCGTTTTACCCTTGGCGAAAGCCATGTGATAAACCTTGCCGTCACGCGACACTTCCACCTTGAACCATTCCGAGAGCGCGTTCGTGCATTTCGCGCCTACGCCGTGCAGGCCGCCCGAATATTTGTAGGCGCCTTGCCCAAATTTACCGCCGGCGTGCAGATTGGTGAGCACCAGCTCGATCGCCGGCATTTTCCATTTGGGATGAATATCTACCGGAATTCCACGGCCATTGTCGCGCACCGAGATCGATCCATCGACGTGGACAGTGACTTCTATTTTTGTGCAGAATCCAGCGAGATGTTCGTCGATCGAGTTATCCAACACCTCGAAAACCAAATGATGCAGACCGCGTTCATCGGGGTCGCCAATGAACATTCCAGGCCGCTTGCGAACCGCTTCGAGGCCTTCCAATTTATCAATTTGTGCGGCGTCGTATTTTTGTGCTGCACCGATTCCGGTCGATCCCCGGCCAGACGAGTTTTCGACCGGAATTTCTTCTTGAGTTTTTAGCATAGATTAAGGCCGGAGAGACCCTCGTAAGATGATACCCGAAATGTCCCGAGAAACAACTAATAATCTCGTGGGTAATCCTGCGTTGCTTGCGCTAGGGATTGGGTAAGCGCGCAGCTCAGATCCCAAGATATTGTATGTGCCCAAATAAGACCGGATGACTACTTCTGAGGGTCTTTTTCTCATTACTTGACCATGCGATTTTGAACCCGGAAAATGCGATCTCCAATGCGCGCTCAAACCCTTTTCGAAGCACGTTGGATTCTGTTAATCCTGGCTTTATCCGCGGTGGCGGTTTGGTTTGTTTCGGCATGGTTGTCGTTGGTTTTTCTGATGCTGTTTCTTTTCACGATCGCTTTTTTCCGAGACCCCGACCGTCCTCTGCCATCAGATCCGACTCTGATTGTTGCTCCGGCTGATGGGAGAGTCAGGGACATTGTTGAACTGGATGAGAAGGAAGTTCTCAAAACAAAAATGCGGCGCGTAGGAATTTTCCTTTCAATCTTTGATGTTCACACAAATCGAGCGCCAATTGATGGGCGTATCATTTACCGTCAGCATCACGAAGGTCTTTGTCTCGATGCTCGCGATCCAAATTGCCCCGAGAAGAATGAAGCGATGACATGGGCGTTTGAAAATCCGCGCGGCGCGATTGTCGTTAGGCAGCTCACTGGCGCAATCGCCAGGCGCATCGTGGCATGGGCGAATGTCGGAGATGAATTGAAAAAGGGAGAACGCTTTGGGATGATTCGCTTCGGTTCGCGGACGGAATTATATTTGCCGCTCGAAGCTGAAGTTCTTGTGAAGAAAGGCGATCACGTTTCCGGAGGATCCACAGTCATCGCGCGTCTGCCCGACTGATGAACGAGCAACCATCTAAAATCTATCTCCTGCCCAATTTAATGACGGCGGGAAATCTGTTTTGTGGGTTTACGGCCACACTGAAAATTCTCGAGGGCGCGCTGCTGCAGGCGTCCAATCCCGATGCAGCCAGCGATCTATTTCACACGGCGATCTGGTTTGTCCTCGGCGCGTTCGTCTTTGATTTTCTGGACGGGCGCCTTGCTCGTTTGGGCGGACACGAGAGTCCATTCGGCCGCGAGTTCGATTCACTGGCCGACATCGTTTCATTCGGGCTTGCTCCCGCCTTGATGGTTTACCGCGTTGTGTTGCAGGAATTCCCACGCGCGTGCTGGATCATTGCATTTGTTTATCTGACTTGTGGAGCAATGCGCCTGGCGCGTTTTAATTCCGCGGCGAAGCATAACGGAGCCAGTCATCCAAACACATTCACTGGCTTTCCCATTCCCGCCGCGGCGGGTTTGATTGCGTCGATTACGCTGTTTCTGCTTTGGCTTGCCGAAGGCGAACATCACCTCGGTAACTGGCGCTTCGTTCTCCCGCCGTTGCTGCTCTTTCTTTCATTCATGATGTTTAGCCGGTTTCAATATCCGAGCTTCAAGGCGCTGAACTGGAAAACGAAAAAATCGATTCCGCGATTTCTGGCGATCATTCTCATCGCCATCATCACCGTGATGAATTACGAATGGATGCCGGCAGTACTTTTCCTGGCGTATCTGCTCTACGGCGTGCTGCGTCCTTGGCTCTCGCGCGACTGGCGCCGTGAAATTGAAGAAGAAATAGGCGAAGAACCTTCAGAGGAAGCAGCCGAACAGACGCGGTAACCACAGCATTCTTTCGCCCGGTCATCCCGAGCGCAGCGAGGGACCTGTCAGAGTCTCGAAAGCCGCCCGTAACGAGGATAGCACACGCCAAGCACTCTGTGCGTTGGGACGGTTTGATTTCGCCACACGCAAGCTGCGACTGCGAGGTTCCTCGCTCCGCTCGGAATGACCCGGTCCAAGTTACAGTGGCCGATTTAGCTTTGCCAGAATTTCAGGGTCGCGGACGTCTGCCCATTCGCCGCTTAGTTCGAGTGCTTGCACCTTCTTGCCTGAATGCGCGAGGTCGCGGATGGCGTCTGTGAGTTCGTATTCGCCGCGCGGTGATGGTTTGAGCTTTGAAATGAATTCGAAAATGCACGGCCGAAATGCGTAGAGACCGGCGTTATACCACGGGCTTGTCGGTTCGCCTGGTTTTGGTTTTTCGCGGAGATCGACAAGCTCCATTTGCTCGTTTACAAAAACCGCACCGCCTTTGCTGACGTCTTCGCCGCGCGTCACTGTGATGATCGCTTCACAGTCATCAGGAAGATCGACCAAGCGTTTGTAATTTCCCGGGCTGATCAAAATGTCGCCGTAGCTCAAAATGAATGACGACCCGCCTGCAAAACTGCGCGCAAGATTCACAACGCGACCCGTGCCATCCTGCACGGTTTGCGTGACATATTCGATCTCCACACGATGACGCTGGCCATCGCCGAAAAAGTTCCGGACTGCTTCGGCGTGATAGCCAACGATAACCACAAATTTGCATACGCCCGCATCACGCAGCCCTTCTACAATGTGCTGCAAAACCGGTTTGCCGCGTACTTCGATCATCGGCTTGGGAAGATCGGCAGTGAGTTCGCGCATGCGCGTACCGCGCCCGGCTGCCAGCACTACTGCCCTGTCAATCTTGGTCATTTCAGCGGGCGGTTCGTTACGCGGTAAAATGGAGGGGCGAACTCCTGTGAGCCTGGGCGTCGCGGGATGTCCGCCTTCCAATGGCTATCCACTCTTCTTTGGTTGCGCGATGATAAGAGCGGGAAGGTTAGCTTGCTTGATTGATTCGCTTACCTTCGGCACATCTTCGGCCTTTAGTTGCGCCCATTTCTTTAACTGCTCGTCCAACTGGCTGCTCAAAATTTGGAAAACGCTGAGTTGTCCCTGGGTCGGCTCCGTGTCTCCCGCCTCGATGGTGTGGCCGAATGTTTCAAAGCGTTCGTTCAACATATCGGGGAAGGCGAGGTTTCCTTCGGAGCCTTTCATGTTTACCTGCATGAGTTTCTTTTCGATCTCAGACATTTTATGGTCGAGATCGTCCGCCGCCGCGAATGCTGCTTTTAACTTGGGGTCGTCGCCGAAACGTTTGTGCAGAGTTTGAATCTGCGACCTAAGATCGCGGATTTCGTTAACGGCCTGATGCAATCGTGACGTGGAATTATTTACCTGTGTCGCAAGAGCAAATTGCTTTTGCACTGCGGTCTCGGCGCCCTTGTTACGCGGATCAATCGCCAGATGCAACGGGGCAGTCTGGGATTTACCGCTAACCGTCAGTTTCACCTGGTAATCGCCAGGCGGAGCGAGCGGTCCTCTCGGTCCGACACCGGAGTAAAAGGCCCCGGGTATTTGTGTAGGATCATCGTAGCGCAGATCCCAGGCGAAGCGGTTCATCCCCTCGTTTGCAGGAATTGTTTTTGGTCGCTCGACGCGATCCGGCCATTCTGGCGGCTGCTCGCCTTCCTTTTTCTCTTTGCTGGATAGATGCCTGACGAGTTTGCCTGTAGCATCCAGGATATCGAGTGACACCTCTTCCTTCGGCGCAGTCTTGAAATAGTAGTTGATGATCGCGCCTGATGGCGGGTTCTCACCGACTGGCTGGCGCTTGTCGAACTCCTCAGGATAATGCAAACGCACGGCAGTCTGAGGTTGATAAAGAATCATATCCCCCTGGGTGGATTGGGCACTCAACTGGCGCAATGGCGTCATGTCGTCCAGCACCCAGAACGAACGCCCGTGAGTCGCCGCGACCAGGTCGTCATCCTTGACGACCAAGTCGTGAATCGGTGAGGAGGGCAAGTTCAACTGCAGTGGCTGCCAATGCGCGCCGTCATCGAACGAAACGAAAACTCCAAGCTCTGTGCCCGCGTAGAGTAGTCCGCGTTTCCTGGGATCTTCGCGGACAGCATGGACGTACCCGCCATCTGGAATGCCGGTCACAATCTCACTCCAGCTTTTTCCGAGGTCGGTCGTTTTGAAAATGTACGGCTTGAAGTCGTCGAGTTTATGGCGATCCACAGCGACATACGCTGTGCTGACGTCGTGCGGAGACGGATCGATCAGGCTGACCGTGCTCCACTCGGGCATCTTTGGCGTAACCTTCGACCAATTCTGGCCGTCATCGGTTGTGACGTGGATGAGTCCATCATCGGTGCCGGCCCACAGTGTTCCTTGTTTAAGCGGCGACTCCGCTAGTGCGAACACGGTGTCGTAATATTCAACCGAAGTGATGTCGTTAGTCAGAGGACCGCCGCTTGGCTGTTGTTTCGCCTTATCGTTGCGCGTCAAATCGCCGCTGATCTGCATCCAGCTCTGTCCATGATCGGTCGATTTGAAAACGCATTCTGCGCCGGTGTACAAAACGTCAGGATTATGCGGAGAAAGGGTGAGCGGCGTCACCCATTGAAAACGATGAATAATATCGGCCGCGCCGTAACCGGAATTATCCAGCGGCAAGACGCTGATGTCCTGTGTATCGCCCTTGGTTTTGTTGTAACGATAGATCGAGCTTTCGTTATTTGAATAAACGATGTGCCAATCGCGCGGATCGGGTAGAACAAAGCCCGCCTCGGCGCCGCTGACATCGAACCAATCCGCTGGCCCAATCGCGCCCCAATCTGTGCGGCTCGCAATGCCAACGCTTGAATTGTCCTGTTGAGCGCCATAAACATGATAAGGGAAAGCGTTATCAACGGAGACATGGTAAAACTGAGCGGTTGGTTGGTTGTTTTGGGTCGTCCACTTTTTTCCACCATCGATTGAGACACTCGCGCCCCCGTCATTCGCGTTCGCGATACGATTCGGATTTTGCGGATCGATCCAAAGTCCGTGGTGATCGCCATGACGCGCCGACAACAAGTTGAAAGTTTTTCCGCCATCAACCGAACGAAACAACCCGGTGTTTAAAAGATAAACTGTGTCCGGTGATTTCGGGTCAGCATAGACTTTGCTGAAGTACCAGGCGCGCTGGCGAAATCGTCCGTCATCGTTTACACGGGTCCAATGTTGTCCGGCATCGTCGGAACGATAAAGGCCGCCTTCCTTCGCTTCGATGATCGCGTAAATGCGGTTGGAATCGGCGCCGGAAACCGCGATGCCGATTTTGCCCAGGATTCCTTCGGGCAGGCCATTGCCCTCGAGATGTTTCCACGTAACGCCATTATCTTCGGATCGGTAAAGTCCGCTTCCGGGACCGCCGCTGGAAAAAAACCATGGCTGCCGTCGAGCCTGCCACAGTGAAGCGAAAACAATGTTCGGATTATGCGGATCAAAGACGACATCGATCCCGCCGGTGTTTTCGTCCTTGGACAAAACTTTCGTCCACGTCTTCCCACCGTCGGCAGTGCGAAATATTCCGCGCTCTGCGTTCGGACCAAACGCATGACCAAGAGCCGCCACCAGGACGACGTTCTCATCTCTTGGATCGACGATGACTGCGCCGATTTGACGACTGTCTTTCAAGCCAACGTTCTGCCATGTCTTGCCGCCGTCGATGGATTTGAATACCCCGGTCCCGTAGGTGGTGTTACCGCGTATCGCCGCTTCGCCCGTGCCGACGTAGACCACGTTGTGATCCGATGGCGCAATGGCAATTGCGCCGATCGACGAAATTGGTTGCTTGTCGAAAAGGGGAGTCCAGTTCGCGCCGCCATCGATCGTCTTCCAAACTCCTCCTGCAACGGCGCCGAAATAATAAGTGTTCGGCTCGCCCGGAACGCCTTCAATCGTTAGGGCCCGCCCTCCGCGAAACGGTCCAATCTGCCGCCACTGCATTCCGTTGAACAATTTTTCATTAAAGGTTCCAGGCGAAGCAGGAGTGGGGGATGAAGCGGGTTGAGCAGCAGGCGAAAAGACGAATGTAGAAGCAGCGAAAATGATTTGAGCTAGCCAAAAAGAACGGCGACCAGGCGTAATCATCCGCCTAAGGTGGAAAGCCTGCGACTTCATTCAACTGGAATCGCGTGTGCAAAGTGTCGACACGCTCCCTGAGCTTTTCGGAATGCCGCGTAATCGTCGTTAGGCGTTGATCGCAGCCATTCTCGTGGCGGGAGTTTCCAACGCGCTTCCTCCCGGTTCGCCGCCGCCAAAACGCCGCGCAGCGTAATACGAGCCAATTACCAGAACAGCCGCAATAAACTGGGCAACGAGTGTTTCAACCGTTGGGAAAACTGCAAACCAGAGTCCCATCCAGGGCGGCATGTAGTTTTTTAGCGATGTGATTTCAGTCGTGGAAATCCAATGCGCGAGCTGCATTTCCTGAGCTTGCTCGCCGACCATTACCAACAACACGACTCCGAGGAGAATGCCGGTAGTGATCAGCATCTTCCGATACGGCAGCCGCTGCTGAAGGACAAAAGTCAGTACCGCTACCATCGCGGTCAGGACCATTCCCAAGAGCGCCCCTTTCAGGACAACGGCACCACCCAGTCGCAGATGATAGCTTTGTAAAAAAAGCACGACTTCAAATCCCTCGCGATAGAGAGAGGTAAATCCGAGTAGCACCAATCCAAACCAGAGACGCGACTGGGAGATCTCGGCGGCGCGCGCATTTTCGAGCAATACTTTACGGCGCCGATTATGAGCGCGAATCCAGCCGCCCCAATAGATCTTGTGAAAGAACCAATTCATGATGACGAGCAACACGATGACGGCCAGTAAACCGGTAGCGGCTTGCAGATCGAGGGCCGACATGTTGTCGCTGAGTGAGCCGACGATGCGTACAGCGACAAACCATGTGATCAAACTTGCCAGAAATGCCAGGCCCGCGCCTAGCGCCACTGGCCGGCGATGAGCGCCTTTGGCTCCTGTCATGCTCGCGGTGATCGCGGCCAGAACCAGAATGCATTCGAGCCCCTCGCGAAAGACGAGGATCCCAATGTCCAAAAACGCCACAGTGGGGCTGGTATTTGGGCGTGTCGGATCGGGTGCGCCATGGGCCGCAATTCCCTGCCACACCAGCATTGCCACCACGCAAAGTGCAGCTATGACGATGCCGATGCGCAAAGCAGGCTTCATTTCGCCTCAAACCTTATCACATGCCAACGCTGCTGCTGCCGGTTGATTGCTTTTTTTTAGCGGCTGATTGCGGCGCAGTTTCGCCAATCATTTGCTGTTAATACGTCAGCGACTTACGATCACCGCCGCGTGCCGAAATATGTTCTGGGTCACCATTTGAAGGGCGAGGGGGAGCGACTCGTGTTGATGTCGGATTTACTCGATCCCATGCATCGCTGGTATCTTCAATCGCTTGACGTCGTTAGATCCGGCGCAAGAACATTGGAAGTCGGCTGTGGCAACGGCTCGATTTCCGCATGGTTGGCCCGGCAGGTCGCTCCAGAAGGACTAGCGGTAGCCGTCGATCTCGACCTGTCGCTGGTCGGCGTGCGTTTGCCTAATTTGGAGTTGCGCAAGGCTGATATCATGGCCGGGCCAGTGGATCCCGGTAGCTTCGATCTCGTAACGGCTCGAGCAGTGCTTCACCACGTGCCGATGCCGAAAAGGCGATCGCGAATCTGGTCGCATGCTTGCGGCCTGGAGGAGCGATCCTCTTGATTGAACCGGATTTCCTTCCAGCCACGATCGCCGAACCGCCGGAAGTGCGTGCGTTCTGGCGTGGTTGGCTTGCATGGTCGCGAGAGCGAGGAATCGATTACCAAATCGGTCGTACTCTGGCGCCAAGGCTGGCCGCCTTGGGCCTCGAGAAAATTGGCGGCACCGCAGAAACTGCAATCTACAACGGGACCAGTCTGTGGGCAGAGTATTGGACACAGACGATCCGAGAACTTCGCCAGGACCTGACGAGTTCTGGCAAAGTTAACAACACGCTGACGGATACCTTCCTCGGCTACTGCGCGGATCCCGCGTGGTGGACGCAAACGATCGCCTTCACTGCAGTTCACGGTTACGCCTCTGGTCGCTGAATGAATTGAGGTGCTCGACTTATCGCCGCGGGCGAAACATGGTCAGCAGACCAAATGCCTCCCTTCGGCGCTATTGTGATTTGCGGTGAAACGAGTAATTTCCCGCGGTGCAACGAGCCCGGGGTTTCACGTTAATCGAGATCGCTCTCTCCATCTTCATCCTGCTGTTAATACTGATGCTGGCAGTGCCCAGTTTTAGCGGCGTGATCGCGAACAGGCGGTTGAAGCAATCACTCGATGAGTTCAACAATCTTGTGCGCCAGGCGCAGACGTCGAGCGTCACCGAACGTCGTCCCTACTTGATTATTTGGAGCAAGAACAATGTCATGGTGCGGCCAGAAGCATTTGCGGAAGATGAGGAAGCTAAACCAACGGCTGAGTTTCGTCCCACCAAGGGAAGCACGCTTAAGCTGTTACTGCCGGTGGCGTTGGCGGAAAAATATCCTGCTGAATGGATTTTCTGGCCATCCGGGGCCTGTGAACCGGCAATTGTTCGCTATCAAGGACCCGCTGGTTCATGGACGGCGAATTACTCGCCGCTAACAGGCCGGCCAGAGATCACAAGTTATGCAGTCCGATAACAGCAAAATTCGAAATTCGAAATTCGAAATTCGAAAATTTCAACGCGGCTTCGCCTTATACGAGGTTCTTCTTGGCATCACGATTTTCGCCCTCGGTGTCATCGCGCTTGGCCATGCGGTCGAGAATTGTCTCAATGCGAGCACGATTAATGCCGAGGAAGACGTCGTGCGACAGATCTTGTCGAATCGCATGGCAGAAATTCAGGCGACCAAAGGTGTTCCTGAGGACTCAAAGGAATTCACGATCAACAGCAATTATGGCGGCGTAAAGGTCGTCCAAAAAACAACGACAGCAGAACTAACTGAACCGGATAACACGCTCCTTAACGGAATCTACCTGGTGACGTTAAGCGCTCAGTGGCAGCAGGGCGGTGTTCCTCAGTCAAAACGGATCCAATTTTATGTTTATCGCCCAGGGTAGGAGCGGGAATGGGCGAATCCGCCTTCGCCGAGGCTACGGCGGACAGGCCGGCGAATGTGCGAAACAGCGCGGTTTCACCTTGCTCGAGATCATGCTTGCGGTGGGAATCCTCGGGCTGATGTCGCTGGCGATTTTTCGTTTCGTACAAGCGAACATGACGGCGCTGCGTTTGTCATCCGATACGGCCGCGAGGGATTCGCAGTATGACGGGCTGCGCGATCTGCTGACATCGGAATGGCAAACCCTCGGTTCCAATAAGGCGAAAATGTACGGAGAACCGTTCAAGCTTAATGAACGCGAGCGTGATTGGATACGGTGGAACTCCAGTGCCGGCCCTGGACTACTGACTCGTTATGCGCCGGGCGACTTTACAGTCACGCTGCGCGTACAACCAGAAAGCGAAAAAAGCGACCGGCTCGACCTCGGCTTCCTGCGAAAACCGAAGGATGACCCCGATACTGGAGAAGGGCACGAAACGTGGGTGCCGTTAATCAAGAATGTGAACAGTCTTCAGATCAGTTACTTCACTCCAAACTTGAACACCTGGATCGATCGATGGTCAAACACGTCGCAGATGCCTTGGCTGGTGAAGGTGACCGTGGGGCGCACTGATTCACCAGTGCCTTGGGAGGCGATTATTCCATTGAAGCGGACGCCCTATTAAGAATGAAGGCTCCAAATTCTAAATTTCGCGGCGGCGCGGCGCTAATGCTTGCGCTTTGGGCCCTGTTCTTGCTCAGCGCAATGATCATTTCGTGGGCGCTGGACATTAATTCGCGCCTTACGGTTTCAGGTAATGCAAGCCGCGTTTTGGATGCCGAAGCCATGGCATCGTCGGGTGCTGATCTTGCATTGCATCCATTGATCAAGCCTGATTCCGCGAACTTGCACAGGCAAATAGACAACCAGCAAGGTTACGACGTCCAAATTGTTGGCGAGTGTGGCCGATTGAATCTGAACCTGCTTGCGCCTGGAGGAGTCGAGAACACACCGCTTGTGGAGATTTTGCGCCAATATCTCAGCCTGAAAGGGATCGAGCTAAATGACGTTGATACGATGGTAGATTCCTTGATCGACTGGATGTCGCCACCGGGGCTTCACCGTTTGAATGCCTGCCCGGAAAACGATGCGTATCAGCCCGCACATCTAGCACTGGCTTCGTTGGACGATCTAAAGAAAATCTGTGGGTGGGCTGAATTCACTTCCAAGCCAGGCTGGGACCAGGATTTTACTCTCAGTAACTGTGGAGGCGTGCTCGATCTTGCCTGGGCGTCGCGAGATATGTTGCGTGCGTTGGTGCAATCTTTAGGTGTAGCCGGAGACGACAAGGTGGATCAATTTTTGCAATTGCGTCGTGGAACAGACGGAATAGATGGAACAGCCGATGATGGCCTGGTTGACATGCCGACCGCCCTTCGTACTCTGGGCTTCCCCCAGCAGTCTCAGCAGCTCACCGGCCTAAATCTCGGATTGAAAAACACATTGGTCTTTCGCGTTACGAGCGTAGGAAAGTCAGGCGACGTCACGCGTACCGTTCAGATGATAGTGTCAAAAGGAGGCGCCGCTGGTGGCCGTCCTCAGGTGATAAGTTGGAAGGAGCTTTAATATAGAGACAGGGATGCCATCCGTTTTCATAATTCCCACGGCGCACGGATGGAATTTTCTGCGTTCGTCCACGACGGCGTCGCCACGCGAGGCGGCTGCTGGCAGCGCCAGTCAGAACGGCTCGTGGAATGTGCGCAAGCTCCAGACGCTGGGGGAAGCCGTGCCGTTGCTTTCGGCGACCGACGATTTTGTTCTCGGCCTCCCTGTTGCTGCTGTGCTCGCCCAGCGATTTCGTCTGCCGAGTGTCGATCCGGCGGAGTTTCCCGAAATGATTCGGATCCAGATCGAGAAGGTATTGCCTTTCTCAGCTGAAGAGGTGACCACGGACTTCGAAATGATCGAGCAAGACGAAAATGAAAGTGTGGTCTCGGCTGTGGCGATCAGAAACGAACAGCTTGCCGAGATTGCTGCACCTTTGCTTGACCGCGGTTTCATCCCGCGACAGGTCACCGTTTATGCGGCGCAACGCGCCAGCACGTATGCCCCAAAGGGAAATGCGCTCCTCATTTACCCTGAAGGCGAGACGCTGGTTTATGCCATGACAGAAAACGGCAAACTGAGCCTTGCGCGGGTGTTCGAAAATGGCAACGGAGAACAACTGCAACTTGAGCTGCCCCAATTGCGAATGAGCGCCGAGCTGCAAGGCATCAATGCTTCCTTTCCAAATGTCTTGTTGGACGAAAGCTGCTATCAAATGCGGGAGAATGTGGAGGGAATCCTCGCCAGCCCCACTGAGATAGTCGGAGTCGAGCTGCCACCAGCGTCGGTTAAGTTGAATCTGCTGCCAGAAAGCTGGCGTCGCCGTCGCTCACAACTAATCAGGCAGTCTGAATGGCGAAAGCGGCTCATCTGGATCGGTGGCGCTTATGTTGCGCTTCTCTTTCTTTTGTTTGCGTACTTAGGATTGCTCCGATTTCAAATTGGACGCCTTGACCGGCGGATTGCGCACGACTCTCCGGAGACGCAGTTCGTTCGCGCGACGGAAGCGACCTGGAAAGCACTGGCTCCAGCGATCGATGCGCGTTATTACCCTGTCGAAATTCTGCTCCACCTTTTCGAAAGCCTGCCATCGTCCGAGGTGCGGATTACAGCGTACAATCAGTCGGCGCGGCAGATCTCCGTCGATGGCGAGGCGAATACAGCTGCTCTCGCTTATCAGTTCATCGAAAAGATTAAAAAGAATCCGGATTTGCGAGCCTTTCAATTTGACATGGCTGCGCCGCGCATCCTGCCAAACGACCATGCACAGTTCCGATTGGAGGGAAAGCCACGATGATGCCGGCATGGTACCAGCGAATGAATCGGCGCGAGCGCGTGCTCGCGTGGGTAGCGGCCGGCACGGTGTTTGTGTTAGTCAATCTTTTTGTCTTGGACTGGATTTTTGGTGCGTTGGCGAGCGCACAAAAGCAAATCGCGACGCGCAGGAGTACGTTGGCCGAACAAGGTCTTTACGTGAAAGAACGAGACCTCTGGACCAAACGTGACGAATGGATCCGCCAACATCAACCAACCCTCAAAGATCCGGCAGAAGCCTCTGCGCTGCTTGATCAGTTAAAGGAAATAGCCGGCAAATACAATGTCCTGATCGAGAATCCCGCGATCGGTTCCGGGGAAACCACGCCAAATCATCAGACGGTTTATGCTTCCATTGAAACCAAGAGTCCCTGGCCGCCCCTTGTTCATTTTCTTTATGATGTGCAGCGCCCCGACGCTTTCATCGTGTTTGAGAATGTTAATCTGGCGATCGATGGGAGCGACCCAACCATGATGCGGGGCAAATTTAAAATTGCCCGTTGGTTTGCTCCGGCGCAACGAACGAAGTAATATTAATACCCCAATTCATCTATGAAATATTCGCTTACACTGATGTCGGCCGCCATCGTGCTCGGAGTGATTTGTGCCCAGGCAGAGGACGTCCTGCCGCCACTTTTCACTTACGATCGTTACTCGAAGATGGTGGACAATTCGCCATTTGCGATCGCATCGGCTGTGGCAGCGCCCGCGGCTACCCCTGATTTTGCGAAAGATCTTTACGTGGCGAACGCCGCTCGTTCACCAGATGGCGATTTGGTGACAGTCGCTTCGACGTCCGATCACAATTTCAAGAAATACCTTAATACCAAGGCATCTGTGGACGGCTATAGTATCGCTAATATTGAATGGTCGGAGCGCGTCGGTGCAACGAAGGTGACCATTAGCAAGGACGGGAATTTTGCGACGATCACATTTAACCAGGCACTCTTGCAGCAGTCTGGGCCCAACGGTGCGCTGGCCGCAAGAACGTTCTCGCCACCCGCGCCGAACGTGCCTACTCCAAACATGGCGGCTCCGAAATTGCCTGCCGGGTTGCCAGCTGAGGTGCAACAGTTGGTTCCGCCGACGCGAGAGCTTCGAACGCCCCATTCCCGGGGTTTGATTCAACGGAATCCAAGGGGCGCCTCGAAGTCGCCTGGTGGCGGCGCCAAGAATTAAGCTTGAAACTTTGGGTCGGTTTAACCGCCGCCCCAGTCGTCGTCCGCCGTGTCAGCCTGCCGATCTGGCCCGGCGGAGTACAGGTCATAACCGCTCGGGTTCTTGAGACCAGGGCTGCGATAAATGTATTCGTTTCCCCACGGATCTTTCGGCAGTTCTTTGAATAACTGATACCATCGGGCGGGCCTCGGATCCCTGTCCGGCTGAGTCACCATTGCCTGCAGACCCTGTTCGGTTGTCGGATAAAAGCCGTTCATGCTTTCGTACAGCTGGAGTTGTGTTTTGATCGCCTGAACGTCCGCTTGAACGCGCATGGTCTTGGCGATGGCAGTCGTGTTGCCCAGTTTTGAAATCGCCACTCCCAATATGATCACGATGATGCTCACGACGAGCATGATTTCGAGCAGCGTGAAGCCCTGTTGTTTTCTTTTGATTCTCATCTCGATAAAGGAGTTATCCTCCTATTCTGTGCGCGCTTAAGTTACCCTGCTCTTGAAGAATTTCTAGTGCCCCGTGCGCAATAGATAATCCGACTTGTCCCAAATATACTTTAACTGAACCTGCGTACCGCGAATCGCCGCAGCGCCGGTCTCAGAGCCATCGACGACGACTAGATCGTTTGTGCCCACTTTCAGACTCGCGGCGGGCACAATTTTCTGAGCGCGCAGCCACCCGGTATAGTTAAAATGCATCTGACTGGAGAGCGGTTCTACTTCGCCTCTGTACGCCGGATCAGCGAGATCTGGCAGCGCCAGAGAAGCAGGCCCAACGTCCTGGCCGTTAACATAAATTTCCGGTGGAGCGTCAATCCGCGGGTTGGCGATTTCGAAAGTCAACAACGCCGTCAGCGGTTGGGTTTCGATTGGAAATTGAAATGCCGCACCATTCTCGATCTGTCCGGTGATCCGAATTGTGTCTGAGGAGAGGGTTGCTGTCACGGTCCCAAAGTTCTCAACGTCGTCAGGCGGCGCGTGCAGCGTTGGCAGCGATGAGAAAGGTTCGGGAATTACGTCGCGATGTTCTGCGTTCACCGGATGCACCACTTCGCTGCTTGTCATCCAATCGAGATACGCTGCTCGCACCGTTTTCCCATCACCGGGCACTTCGATATCGATGGAAGACGCGCCGGTCATCGGAATCAGCACTGAATCCGAGCTCGGCAGATTCATTCCTGCCCCAAGGGTCCCAGAGCGCAAAACGTGTGTACCTGACTCGTCCCAGGCGACTAACTCAGGTTGCTGATCTGCTTTGTCATCGAAGAACAGACGGAAAAAAAGAACCTTGTAATCCGGGCTCGGTTGCGTGACGCGAATACGAAAGACGCTCTTGGTCATGGGGGCGGTTTCCGTCGTTTCAGCCGGCAGAAGAGTCAGCGCTTCAACCCAGGTGGGAGCGTTCTGTGTCTTTGAATTTTGAGGTGCGTTTTGGCGCAGATCGAGCCAGGCACTCTCTGGAATTGGCTGCTCGATCGCTGGGTCAGCAATTGCGCCAACCGGCGGGGGGAGAGCATCGGTGAACGCTTCCTGTGCGTTGACGCGGCAAATTGCGGCGAAGAGTATCGCAAAGACGGCGCGCACTAACATTTGAGCGGGCGAGATTATTCGAGCACGGGCTCGATTGCAAGTTTTCAGTTTCAATGCGGCCTGATTTGCAGGCTGTGTGTCATCTCGAATACCGCCGACAAGATGCTGAAAACAACCAGACCAACCAGAGCGGCGATCACAACGATGATAACAGGCGGAATCAATTGCGAAATCAGACCGACTGTCTTGTCCAATTCGCGCTCGTAAACGTCTGCGATGGCCTGCATTGTTTCGGCGAAATGTCCTGTTTGTTCTCCTACCGACATCATGTCCGTGAACAAATCAGGAAACAGTTTTTGCGCTTGCAAAGCTGCCGAGAGCGTGGCGCCATCGATCACCGCCTTGCGCACGTCGCCCAGTTTTTGTTCGAGGAATCGGTTCCCGGCAATTTCAGTTACCAGATCGAGCGCGCGGAGCAGAGGTATCCCATTTTCGATCAAGGTTCCGAGCGTACGCGAAAATTGCGCGTAATACCGGTGTCGAATCACCCGGCCGTATCCGGGAATCATTAGCCGGAAACGATCCCAACCGATGCGCCCTTCGTCACTGCGAACGAGTGCGCGGAAACCGATTACTGCGCTAATCCCTAACAGGAGTCCGACCCACCAATAGCCGGTGATTGCGTGATGAATGTGCAGCAGGATCCGGGTGGGTAACGGAAGAGCGCCGCCGGTTTGCGCCATGAATCCAGTCAACTGCGGCACCATGAACGTGATAAAAATCGTAACAAGAACGGCGCCGGCCAGCGCGAGAAATGCCGGATAAATTAGCGCCTGCTGTACGCGGTCTCGCAGCTCCTTGGCTTGCGTCAAACTCTTGACTACACGGAGCAGAATCTGGGGCAGCGCTCCGCTCGCCTCGCCGGCAGCCACCAGGTTTACATAGAGCGGCGGGAAAATCCGCGGCAGCTCACTTAATGCTTGTGAAAAACTGCGGCCATCGACCAGCGCCTGATGCAGCGTGTGCGTCATTTGCTGCACGCGCGGCTGTTTCAAACGTTTTTCCAATACTGACAGCCCCTCGTCGAGCGTCATCCCCGCTTGCAGCAGATGAGCGAGTTGCTCGGTGAAAACGAGCAACTGACCGTGCGGAATTTTCAGATTCTGCGTGGGAGGAGTTGGCGTGGCGCCGTCTCGCTGCGCTGTTTTAGCCTCCGGTCCCACTAGGTCGATCCGGACGGGGATACATTTTAACAATTCAATTTGTCGAATGGCGACTGCTCGATCCGGGCAATCGAGGACGCCCTCAACCAGGCTTCCCTGCGCGTCGCGGGCACGGTATGCAAACTGTGGCATCGGCGTGGAAAATTAGTCGGAAACCGGAGATCGCAAACTAGAATCTGGCTTCACCAGCTTGGTCAAATCGTCAGATCACTAAAGCGTTGACCTGCAAATCCGATCTAACGATGCAACGTTTTCACAAATCACGAGTCACGGGCACCTGCGCTTAATTACCGTGAACGCGCAAAATTTGTTCTTGCCATGCCGTTTGATTTTGATAAGAGCGGCGGACATGAAGTGTGCAGCCGTATTCGTGCTCGTCTTGGTTTCGTGTCTATCGCAAACATTCGCGGTGTTGCGGCCGCTCTTTCCGGCAAAGCCAGCGCCACCGTTTAGCGGCGAGGTGATTAACATTACGGACGATTCGATCCGACAGTCCACCGGACGAGCTCCCAATATCGCGCCGAGGTAAACCGCATCCAGCAGCGGTGGGCGGCGGGCCTTGTAATTTGCGAGGAATGGAATGCGCATTTACAAAGGTGCGCTGCGACGATGAGAGCGCTACGCGAATGCCGCCTTTACGGAATCATTGATCTCGGTTACATCCCGCGACTGCAGGATTGTAAGCGGATCGCCGAACAAATGATCCTAGGTGGTGTGGATCTCATTCAACTTCGCGGAAAAGGGAAATCGATCGACGAGCTGATCAATCTCGCGTCAGAGATCCATGAAATCACTGCTCAATCCGGCACGCCGCTAATTGTGAATGACCATGCCGAAATCGCAGCGCAAGTTTCCGTCGAAGGCGTGCATGTTGGACAGGACGACGATTCGATTCTTGTTGCGCGCCAGAAAGCTGGAAGAGATTTGATTATTGGTAAATCGACGCACAGCCTGATCCAGGCACACAAGGCGCAGGACGAAGGCGCCGATTACATTGGATTTGGTCCGATCTTCGCCACGCCCACAAAACCGGATTACAAGCCAATCGGCCTGGGCGACATCAAGCAGGTTCACCTCGATGTTGGCGTCCCGATCTTCTGCATCGGCGGAATCAACATCGACAATCTTCAGCAGGTCATCGACGCGGGGGCAAAGCGGGTTGTCATGGTTTCCGCCTTGCTTAAGGCACATAGCATTGTTGATTACGCGCGCTGCGCTACCGATATGCTGGCCTAAAGGCCGATATTACCAATGAAGCGATTGCCTGGTTCGTCATCCGTCATTCAACATTCGTCATACTAATCATGTCTGTTCTCGTTGTTGGCTCGATTGCAATCGACACGGTTAAAACACCGGTAGAGGAACATTCCGACTTGTTAGGCGGATCGGCTTCCTACGCTGCGTTGGGCGCAAGTTTTTTTTCCCCGGTTCGATTGGTTGGAATCGTAGGCAATGACTTTCCAGAATCGGAATTTCAGTTTTGGAAATCGCGCAAGATCGACAGCGAAGGTGTGCAACGCGCGAATGGAAATACCTTCCGCTGGTCTGGCGAATACTCGTGGGATTTGAATACACGCGAGACCCGCTCGATTGCCCTGAATGTCTTCGAAGATTTCAAACCGGTGTTACCGGAGTCGTATCGTGAAACGGATTTCGTTTTGCTCGCTAACATCGCACCTTCATTGCAATCGCACGTGCTCGATCAGATGAAGCGTCCGCGTTTCGTTGTGGCAGACACAATGGACCTCTGGATCGAGACAGCGCGATCAGATCTCGATGCGCTGCTTTACCGGGTGAATCTGCTCATATTAAACGACAGCGAAGCGCGCGAGATCACCAAGGAGACAAGTCTTATCAAGGCGGGACGCAGCATTCGAAAAATGGGGCCGCAGTATGTCGCAATAAAGAAGGGCGAGCATGGCGCGCTGCTTTTTGGCGAAGGCGATCAATTTTTCAGCTGCGGCGCTTATCCGCTTGAAGATATCCACGACCCAACCGGGGCAGGGGACACTTTTGCCGGCGGAATGGCTGGGTACCTCGCGGGCACTGTGAAAAAAGTGCACTTCAACGATCTGCGCAGAGCGATGATTTTCGGCAGCGTCCTGGCCAGTTTTTGCGTGGAAGCGTTCAGTCTGGAGCGATTACGCGCACTGTCGATGGAGGAAATTGCGAAGCGCTACGAGGCATTCAAGCTCATAAGCCAGTTCGAGGTTCCGGTGTGAGCACGACTCCCGAACCCGATTACCGCACATTATTGCTTCGCACATCGATCGCTGTGGTCTTTTGCATCGCCGCAGTGTTGATCTGTTACTTTTGGATTGATCGCCCCGTAGCTTTCTTGGTCTATCGTCACCACATCAATGGATTCCCGCTTTTTCGATGGCTCACCTACCCACCGCCAGAAGTGCAGAATTGGTCGGCCCTCGTTTTGACGATCTTAATGGTTCGCCGCGCGTGGGGCCCCTTTTTGCGATGGCAGAAGACGTTATTCGTGGCGTGTCTCAGCCTGATTGTCGCCGATGATTTTCGGATTTCGTTAGGCGATGTTTTCGGTCGCTACTGGCCGGAGACGTGGACCCACGATAATCCATCTCTCATTGGCACTGGCACGTACGGTTTCCATCCATTTCAGCGTGGCGACGACGTCGGTAGTTTTCCATCCGGCCACGCGGCCAGAATCCTGGCCTTCGCAACGGTGTGGCTAATCGCAATGCCCCATAGTCGAATGGTTCGAGTCGTAGTGATCATTCTTTCAGGGTCGATGCTCGTGAGTCTTGTGGCGATGGATTATCATTTCGTGGGCGACGTGATTGCCGGCAGCGTGCTGGGCGGAATCGTCGCGACGTACGCGGCCTACCTGGCGCGATTGCAAACGACTTAGTTGAACTGTGATGCGTGACATGATTTGTACTGTTAGGTGTTCGATCGCGCGATCTACCAGGCTGCGCCGCAAGATTGGACTCCTTGCCCTTGTCCTTGCACTTGTTTGCGCTGCGCCGGTCGATGTTGGCGCACGCGAGTCGAAAGATTGGATTGTCCTGGAGAATTGCAGGTTCATCCTTAATCCGGCAGACGATGGAGATAGTTTTCACGTCAGCGTTGGCGCCAGGGAATACATCTTTCGTCTTTATTTGGTGGACGCGCCGGAAACGGACGCTCTAACCCCAGCGCGCCTGGTGGAACAGGCAAAATATTTTGAGATCACTGTGCCCCAGGCAATCGAAGTGGGAGAAGCGGCGAAAGACTTTACCCGGCAGAAGTTGTCCCAACCGTTCACGGTGTTTACGCGTATGTCAGATGCGATGGGCCGCAGCAGGATCGAGCGCTTTTACGCGTTTGTTCAGACCAGGGAGGGCGACCTCGGTGAGCAGTTAGTTCGCAACGGCCTCGCCCGAAACTACGGCTTTAAAGCGGTTCCACCGGGATTGAAGAACTCGCGTGCAGAACTAGAAAAACTTCAGCACCTCGAGGACGAAGCAAAAGCGGAAAAAATCGGAGGCTGGGGCGTAAATGCAGGCCGAGTAAACGTACACACGCAAAAGCCAGCATCTTTCAGCGTCTTCGTAGCGGAAAAGAACGCTGGGGCCGGGACGGTACCTCTAACAAACATCCCTTCTACGAGGCCAGTATTTCGCACCTCCGTAACCACTGTCCGTCCGGTCGAGGTTAAAAACTCGCATGGAAAAGAAAAAATCGAGCCTGGCAGGATCGACATCAACACCGCGACAGAGAAGGAATTGAAAATGGTTCCTGGGGTTGGGCCAGTTTTGGCTTCTCGAATCATCGCCGCGCGACCATTTCACAGCGCGGATGACTTGAAAAAGGTAAACGGAATTGGCGACAAAAAATACGCCAAGATCCGGCCGTATTTTCAGTGACCAATTCTGATCGCACGAACAGAAGCGGAAGAGTGCGCGCCCGTGGGGATTCGAACCTCAAACCTTCTGATCCGTAGTCAGATGCTCTATCCAGTTGAGCTACGGGCGCCCGAGAAGAACAGCTAATTTGCGAAGGAAGAGCACACCGGTCAAATAATGCCAAAGAATTGAAAAATTTTTAGTTTGCGCCCACGGTGGGGGGCCGCGACGGCCCTGCAAAACGACCACGATTGTTTCTACCTAGCCTACAGAAGTCAGGGCGCGACGATATGGTTGAGAAGGCGTCGACGCTGCAATTCTATGAGGGCGTGATAAGTGTACGTAGGTCTCGGATGAGTTAATTGTGTCCTCGGCTAATGCCCGCCACGACGCTTGAAAATACGTTCTAGTCAACTCCTCTGGGAAGTCCGTGACCACCCGATTCGCTTTGTGTTCCTTAGTGTTCACGTAGACAAGCGTGCCGATACACCCAAGAGTGCCAAGCAGTGCCAAACATAAAATGGTCAGCAGTAAAATCATATTCTTGAATGCTTAGTGGTAATTCCCGAACAGATAATCAACATGATGAAAAGCGCGATCGAGCCAAAGTCGACGAGCGCCGAATTGTATTCAAACCGAATTACGTCAAACACTGCGACCAGTGTATAACCGACGGCAGCGACACCTGCCACAAAAAGACAAAACACTAAGCACCACAATTGCGCCGCCCGGTATTTACCGCGAAATAAAGCCGCGTCAGCGATACTGCCCGCAGCCAGTCCGAAAGAAACTAGCAGCAACTCTCCCTTTCGGAACAAGAGCCAAATATGCTCTGGATGCTTGGCCCATCTATAACCAAGAGCAAGGAAAACGAACGGAACTATTGAGGCGATGATTGTAAAAAGGAACCAGCGCGCAAGTCGAAGTCGATCCTTGGGCATTCTACGAGAACAGTTTATTAGTTAATGACCGAAGAGCAGCGCCCGGCCCTTGCATGTCCGCGAGATACTGCTCGAAAAACGTTCCGAATGATGCCTTGGTGTAGCTGGCGGGATACCAGGCGTCGATGGCCATATTTTGCTCGGCAGTGTGGTATCGACTAACGATCGTCATCCCGTTTGCTCGATCCAGAAAATCCAGCAATTCGCCGCGATTATCAATCGCACCCTTGTCCAGGGTGAAAAGTGCGCGTAAGAGCACTCCACCCGCCAAAGTATGAACCGAAAAAGAAGGCTTGGTAGTGTGCTGAGCTTTTAGAACGCCTTGCTCATATTGAACCGAATATCCGAAGAACTCGATATGAGCTGACACTTGTTTTAGCAGGTCATTCATTTCCAGTTTTTGGCAGGATGAACATTTGATATCTTCAGGTCAATTAAAACCCCCTACGCGACGGCGTTAACATAATCGCGAGCGAAATTTTCACAGCTGTTCACGGTCGCGGCTTGAAATTTCACAAACGTGCGGAAAACCTGGAAACGCGAAAACCGGAATTTTCCCTCTGTGGCGAGAGAAACGCAACGCCACGAAAATGAGTGAAAATCAGATGTTTTCAATCCGTAGTCAGATGCCCTATCCAGTTGAGCTACGGGCGCCCGAGAAGAACAGCTGATTTGCGAAGCAAGAGCACGGCGGTCAAATAATACCAAAAAACTAAAAATTTTCCGGTCGCTTTCTAACCGCCATTAGGTTCGGTTCGATTGAATTGACAAAACAACTGCTATTGGAGAGCCTGCCGAGCCGTGGCTTTCGTATTGCGAATTCTCCGGTTGACTGCATCGAATTTTTCTTACCCAACTCGGAATTCGTATTTAGCCTTTGTTGTCAGCAACGCGATGCCGATGTCAGGAAGGCTGTAGAGCCAGTTAAAAATGGTTTCTACTCCTATCAGCGGGAAGAGGAAGAATAGTGGGGATTGTATGAATAGTAGCGGCTTAGGAGCTGCGCTCACTCCGCGCAGCCTCTTCCGATAAGTAGACACAGTTAAATCATGGAATTTCCGCGCCGAATCAGCAAACGTAAAACTATTGAGTGATCCCCGCTCGGAACGTAGCAAACCGCCTAGCACGTACGATTCCACTCTCGTGATAGGATCGCTCCGTAGTTAGATGCTCTATCCAGTTGAGCCACGGGCGCCCGAGAAGAACCGCTAATTTGCGGAGGAAGAGCGCGGCGGTCAAATGATGCCAAAAAAAACCGAAAAATTTTCCGGCCATTCGCAAGATCAGAAACGATCTGCTGACGCAGGGTTATGGCGTTGATCACGCGAAATCATCCACCCTACGATTTACCCGCCTGCATCGCTACGCGACGCATTGCGGCTAGAAATCGACCGGAGCGGACTCCTCCGCCCGCGCAGCACCCACTAATAAACTCATGTCTGTTCACTCGCGGAACAGCGTAACCGGAGAAAAAACATGCATAAGCAAAACCCGAATCGTCCTAACCTCGACCACACGGTCACGCGTCGAAAATTCATCGGCACGACCGCCGCCACTAGCGCGGCTCTACTAGGCGGAGGTCTCACTTCGCTTGTCTCTCGAGCCGCCTCAGCGGCACATGACTTCGACTTTGTTGAGAAAAGCATTCCCGAACTCCAGGACGCCATGGCTTCAGGCCAGTTGACCAGCAAGGATCTGGTGAAGGGTTATCTGAGACGTATCGGGTCATTGAATTCGTTGCTTAACTCGGTGATCGAAACAAATCCCAATGCCATAGCCATCGCCCAACATCTCGACAATGAGCGCCGAAGGGGACAGGTCCGAGGCCCGCTTCACGGCATTCCGGTTTTGGTGAAGGACAACATCGCGACCGCTGACAACATGGAGACGACGGCAGGATCGTTGGCTCTCTTGCGCAGCCATGTGCCGGCCGATGCGTTGATCATTCAGCAGTTGCGCGCAGCAGGCGCTGTAATCCTCGGCAAAGCGAATCTGGGCGAATGGGCAAATTTCCGGGACGATGAGGCTGAGACCTATCCTCTAGCAGTCGGTTGGAGCGCGCGCGGTGGGAGTACGAACAATGCCTACGACTTGAGTTACACATCGTGGGGCTCAAGCTCTGGTTCAGCCAACGGCGCGGCCGCGAATTTGTGCTCGGTAGCAGTGGGCACTGAGACGGATGGGTCAATCACCGGGCCATCCGCCGTCGAAAACATCGTCGGCCTGAAGCCGACACTCGGTCTTGTATCGCAAGACGGAATCATTCCAATTGCCCATGAGCAAGACACAGCGGGCCCGATGGGGCGCAGCGTGACCGATGTTGCGATCTTGCTCGGCGTATTACAGTCGCCGTGGGGCGAAGTGATCGGACATCAGCTGCCCGATGACTACACGCAATTTCTCGATCCGAACGCACTCGATGGCGCAGTGATCGGACGCGATGTGCGCTTTTTCGATTATAGCTACTACGGCAGCGGCATTCCGGGCGATGAGCTGACCGTCGCGTTTGCGGAAAATGCGCTGAGTGTGATGGAAAGCCTCGGTGCGACTATCGTTGACGTGGATACGGGGGACGTATTCGCTTACAACGGTGACGAGTTCACGGCGTTGCTGTATGAATTTAGAGCGCAAATCGCGGACTACCTCGCGACGCTCACACACACCGATATGCGCACGTTGGCCGACCTGATTGCGTTCAACGACGCGCATTGTGTGCAAGAGATGCCCTACTACGACCAGGACGTATTCTTATTGTCGGAACAATTCCCAGGTTATCCGGACGATCCGGCCTACATCGCCGCGCGAACGCATGCCCGCACTGCTGCGCGGTCTGGCATTGATGATGTAATCAACTCGGGTGTCGATGCGATCGTCGCTCCGCATCTGACTAACTCGACCGGACCCGCAGTATCGGGTTATCCAAATTTGTCGATACCAGTGGGCATTCGCGATAGCGGCCGGCCGGCGGGAATGCTCATGTACAGCACTTTCCTCCATGAACCGCAGCTAATTGGCTTCGGCTACGCGTTGGAGCAGGCGTTAAATGTACGGCAGCAGCCGCGGTTCCTGGGCTCGATTATCCCGATCCCGAACGGCGGATTTTGCACCGGCCAGCCGAGGCAATCCCAGGTGTTGACGGCCGGAGCACGTCTCCCGCGGATCTTCTAAATCTGGGCCCTTCGAGCTTGAGCACGCGAGCAGAATGACGATTCTGCTCGCATGACGGTTTTCCTCGGATGCGGTTTTGCCGCAAAATATCGCGAGGGCGGTGGAAATTTTTCCGTCCCTTTGCAATGGATGCTGGGTCTGCGTCGATTGAAGCTCGACGCAATCTGGCTCGAGCTCTTGCCGGCGACAGATGACCCGCACGCCGATCAGGCCCGGATCAAGAACTTCCAGCGGCAACTGCGCATACATGGGTTGGCTGGTCGCTATTGTTTGCTGTATCAGACGCCCGCAGCGAGTGCGCATGAGCTAGACGCGATGCGTTGTATCGGAATGTCGAAACGAACGCTTCTTGATCGACTCGCCGGCCCAAACGCACTGCTGAATCTCAGTTACTCGATTCATCCGCCATTTCTTTTGCAATTTGAGCGGCGCATCTTTTGCGATCTGGACCCGAGCGAAATTTTTTATTGGATGACTAAAATGGACCTGGGCCAGTCGGCTCATGATGAATTTTGGACGATCGGTCTCAACGCAAATGGAAGCGATTGTCAGTTGCCGAAATCGTCTCTGCGCTGGAAAACATTTTATCCGCTCGCTGATACGAGACTGTTGCAAAGCCAACCACGTCCGAGCACGGCAAAATTTACCACTATAGGACAATGGTACTGGAGCGGCGCTGTAGAGGTTGCAGGAGAATTCCCCGACTTATCGAAACGAGTCAGGTTCGCCCCCTACCTCGGTTTACCAGGGCGCATGCCGGGAGCGCAGTTCGAACTGGCGATGAATATTAGTCCGGATGATCCGGAGAGGGAGCGTTTGCGACAGCTTGGCTGGCACGTTGTCGATCCTCACCGTGTCGCGCGTACTCCCGCTGCCTATCGTCGATACATGACGAGCGCACTTGCGGAGTTTACGGCCATCAAGGGAGTCGATGTAGCCTGGCAGACCGGGTGGGTAAGCGACCGGGCCGCGGCGTTCCTTGCCCTCGGGCGACCAGTGATCACCGAAGACACCGGTGCAACAAGATATCTTCCGCCCGAAACCGGGTTTCGCTTCATCCGTAATATCGATGAAGCCGAGATGGCGGTAAAAGACGTGTTGGGTGATTGGCCGCGACTCTCGAGGCACGCGCGAGCATGTGCTGTCGAAGTCTTCGATTCCGTGAAAAATCTCCGTCGAATCCTCGATATTTAAGAATTTTTGTCGTGTAGGCGAGACGCCTGCCGGCCCGGCGGGCTAGATGCCTCTGCTACGAGAAAAAATGCCGCTCGTTTTGGCGTTGCAAAACGATTTTCGGGTGTTACTCGTTGTCCCGTTATGGCTGATTTGATGAAAGCGGATGAGCTAAAGACACGGCTCAAAAAAATCCCGGAGTGGGAACTGGAGAAGAAGCACATCGAACGCACGTTTGAGTTCGATGATTTTGCCGACGCGATTGATTTTGTAAACGCAGTGGCCGAAGTGGCCGAGGAGGAGGAGCACCACCCCGACATCGACATTCGTTACAACAAAGTGCGTCTGGTACTTTCGACGCACAGCAAAGGCGGATTGACCGAGCTTGATTTTGGTCTCGCCGAACGAATCGATACCCTGGCCGAATAATCGTGCGATCGTTGCGGGGGTGCCGACCTACTCCTTCGGCAAGCGTCCTTCGTCGGCATCGATGAATTGGAACGCTGTCCGAATGTCTGATCTGTCCGTCATTCCTGCTTCCCTTTTGCGGTGTTCCAATATTTCGGAGACTTCGTCGTTCCAGCCGCGCTTGCGCATAAACTCGTTCCAGACGTAAACATCGTCTTCAGCGGGGCGCTGCCCATTGTCAAAACACCATTGCAGGATTTCCTCATCTGTGCCGCCGCGATTCACGCGCTGGACTAGCTGGTCGTAATCAACTCGCAGAAAGCTCGTACATTTTTCGTCGAATCCTCTACCAAGATTCGCGTGATAGTCCTGGGGCAAATGGTCGTCGGCATGCAAGCGGATTTTGTCCAGCATCCGGCCAAAATAAAAAAGACCTCGTACTTTTTCGGACGGACTCCGAAGGGCAACAGTTGCCATTGTGAAATGTCCGGCTTTTCCGGGGTGATTCAAGGGCGCGAAAATATTTAGCGATTTAACGATTCGGTGATTTAGTGATTTCGATTCGTTAAATCACTCACTGGGTGAATCGTTAAATTGCTTCAATGGACCGGATTGTTGGAGTTGAGACCGAATACGGCTGTCTTTTAAGCGAGGACGAGCCGCATGTTAATTCCGAGCTTTGGCCGGCGAAGGTCAAAAACCATCTTTTCCGAAACGCCGAGGCCGGTACGATTGACCTACATTACCGCGACTACGAAGAGCCACCGGGCAACGGAGGCTTTCTCCGCAACGGCGGGCGTCTGTATCTCGATATGGGACACATCGAGTACGCGTCGCCGGAATGTCTACATCTGCACGATCTGGTGGCTTACGAATTGGCGGGAGACGATTTGCTGCAATCGTCACTGATTGCTTTGGGCGCGGAGGACCGCGTCTCGTTTATCAAAAATAATGTCGATCACCACACCGGCGCCACGTTTGGTTGTCACGAAAATTATTTGATGAAACGCGAGGCACAATTTACGCCTCCAATTCTCGGGACACTGCTCACTTTTCTGGCGACGCGGCAAATCTTTACCGGCGCGGGCCGCGTTGGTCAATCCAACCCACTGGCGTTTGATTTCGAGCCGCCGCAACCGGAAACACAGGTCAATTTCCAGCTTAGCCAGCGCGCTGATCACATTGTGAACGACATCTACCAGTGGGTGCAATTCAATCGCGCCATTATCAACGCACGCGACGAGCCGCTGGCGGATTATCGAAAATATCGGCGGCTCCATTTGCTCATTGGTGATTCAAACATGAGCCCGTACGCCACGGCGTTAAAGATCGGTACAACGGCCTGCGTCCTGTCGCTACTCGAGGATGGCCGTTTACCGCGAAATCTGGTTCTGGCCGATGCCGTGCAAAGCACACGCGACATTTCCCGGGATCCAACTCACCAATGGATTGTTCATCTCGAGAACGGCAAAACTATCGGTGCACTCGATGTGCAATGGGAATTTCATCGTCTGGCGCAACAGCATTTGCGCAATAGCAACGCAGAAACCAACTGGTTATTGGAAAACTGGGGATTCGTTCTCGAGGCAATTGCAAATAACCATGAGGCGCTCATCGGTGGCGTCGATTGGATTACCAAGAAATGGTTGCTGGAAGCGTTCGTCGAGTCGGAAGGATTGACTTGGGACGATCCATGGCTGCAAAGCGTCGACCTGGAATATCACAACATCGATCCACTTCGCGGATTGTTCTTTGCTGTGACGCCGGGAAAGCGAATCGCGGAGTGGAACAACAATGTCCGGCGTTCGAGTGCGACGCATGTTCCGCCCAGTAACACGCGTGCGTCAGGTCGTGCTCGAGCGGTGGCTTTTTTTCAGAACTGCAATTGTCCCTACGTGATCAACTGGGATTCCATCGCGTGCGATAATCGCGATTTTCTCGTGATGGGCGACCCGTTTCAGACTTACAATGCCGAAGTGGAACAATTTCTAGCGAAACCACGCACAGCCGACGCCGCCCCCGATCCGCGTGGTAATTGAATGAACTCAGCGCGCAGCCGGGAAGTGCAACTCAGGCTGGGCATCGCGGATGCCGGAGCCTGATCTGTCAATTAAGCCGGTGTAACGCCGAAATACCGTAGTTGTCCTGGAGATCTTGCGCCTCGGCGGCGACTTGTGCCGCGTCGAGTTCGATCTGCTTTGGATCCTCTTCAGTTTCGACTTTGATGAACCCTTCGATTGGATGTTTTACCGCTTCTGCCAGGTCGTCTAATGATTTGATTTCCTTGCCGTTCACCTTCTTTACGGTCAGATAGGAGAGCTCATCGTAGCCAATTGTGCTGTTCGCAGGGAGGACCTGGCTGAGAATAACAACGCGCCGATTTCGGTCTGGAAAAAGCTCGGACTGGAAATGGTCGAGGTAAACCAGACGCTGCGGGGCTTCCCGTTGCCAGTTCGGGCCCCATTCTTTGAGATATTGACGCGAAAGCTCCTGAAAAATCAGGCCACCGAGAACATAATATCGTGGTGGTTGGTCGAGATTGTACGGCGGACTCACATAATCTTTCGTGTCGCGGTGCTCAAGCGTGACGTTTAACTGCATCGGCTTGCCATTACGCTCAATTCGAAGGGGAACAACATCGCCGGCGTACGCATGGGCCGTCAGCAAGTTTGTAAATTCAATCTTGCCATAGAGCCGGTCCACGTAGTTGCCATTTTGGTCGATGTCATAGTTCGCGACTGCGGTCACGATATCGCCAACCTGGAGTCCTGCTTTCATTGCCGGCGTATCAGGCTCCACGTTCGTCACATAAACGCCACCGGCATTCTTGCCTTTCTCTCCTGCGAACTCACGCAGCGCAGGATCGCGCGTCGGAAAAAATGAAAAGCCTGCGGAAGGGAAGCCGCGATAGTTCTGACTTTCAGCATCCTTCAAAAAGTGCGTGATGACAGGCGCGGGGATTGCGTCCAGTAACTGCGAACGCGAATCGTAGCGCAGAAGTAATCCAGCAAGCTTGTTCTTCTTAACGAGCGGTACCGTATAGCTATTCTCCCGGTACTGCATCGGGATGCTGATCCGGTACGTGAGGAATTGCCCAACATCGATCGGGTAGGGCATCATTTGCACGGTTGTCACCAAGCCTTCCGTCGCCAGCAAGGCACCAGTCGGCTCCAATTGCCACGCAGCCAGCCGGTCGCCTGCCACTGTGTCTGGCGAAATTTCGAGCGGAGTGATTCCGTCGAGAAACGTTTTGTCCGCAGGTTGAAGGAGCGCGAGATTGGCTTCGTAATCAATCACCTCGACTGTGGCCGCGGTTTTTTCACCAGACTCGGCGCGTTCGAGCTCGACGTAGTTTTGGTTTGTAACCAAGTCTGCTGTCACCAGGACACGGCCTTTAGATAAAACTGCGCCAAGCGCGCGCTTTGAGAACGGCGCCTTCTTTTGCCACGGTCGAAAGTAATCATACGACTGTCCGGTTACGTTTACGCGAACCAGCGCGAGCTGTTTTTGTTTGCTCAGGACCGAAGGGACGGCGGATTCCTTTTTCGCCAGCGCCCCGCTGACTGTGAAAAGGACAAGCCCAAAGGCAATAAGAGAATTCCTGGTCATCTTTAGATTTTGTTTGCCTGTTCCGTTCCTTTGGACGCCGGTTGTTCCTCGAGATTTTGTTCCTTCAGCACGTTGTAGCGCGTCTTGATGCGCTCGCGTGCGGCTTCTACCTGACTTCGATTAAGGACTAGCGGAGGCCCGTCTCCAATCATTCGAATAACCAATTGCTCAGGTGATTGGGCGAAAGCGTTCGCCAATTCGTCAAGGGTCCGAATTTTCTTTCCGTTTACTTCATCGACAATGCCGCCGCGGTACGGAGCGAGATAGGTATTTATTGGATCTGGAAGGATGTTTGCCAGCACGACGACATCAGGGTGCTGCAGATAGAGTTGATCGATTACAAAGAATTCGAAAAAGTGACGGACCCGCAGGTCGGCTGTTCGATACGCTTCCAGCATATCCAGGTTTAACGGTTGAAAGAGTAGGCCGCCGTAAAGGACATAACGGGCCCGCGTATCATAACTGTGGCCCTGGATGGAGTAGGGCCAGGGCTTGTACAATTTGATCTCTACCGTCAGCGGACGCTTGTCGCGCAAAACGTCTATTTTGACCGAATCGCCCTTGAATTTTCGCTCGACCACTTCTTCGAACTGAGCGCGTTCGCCCTCCAGTTCGACATTTGCATCGCTGGCGATGGGATGGCCGTCGATAGCGAGGAGAACGTCACCCGGATAAAGAATGCGATCCGATGGGCCTGCGGCAACCACCGAACTCACCAGCACGCCGCGATTATCCTCTTTTAACCCGAGGAATCTTCGTTGGGCTGGATTTTGTAACTTTGCGTAGGTGATTGCGAGGTCGGGGTATTCGTCGTAATGCCCGTTGCTGATGTCCTGCAGGAACCGCTTAATCACCGGCGTGGGAATCATGTAGGCCACTCCCTGGGCCACGTCACCGCTGTAACCCTGAAAAGCGACGCCAACGACTTTGCTGTCTTGCATTACTGGCCCGCCGCTGTTTCCAGGGTTGATCTGTGCACTAATCTGGATCGCCAGATGCTGATCGACTGACGAGTGCGTATAGAGCTGGAAATCAACCCGCGAGATGATTCCAGTCGTGACCGACATCCGCTCGCCTCCAATGGGATATCCGTACGCCGAGACTGTCGATTCCAGCGCAGGTATGCCGCCAAATTGTAATGGCAACATGTTCTTGAAAAAATCTGGAGCCGGCACGGTGATCACGGCCAAGTCGCAATCATTCGCGATGAATTGGACTTTCGCGGGGTATTTATTAGGATCGCCGTCACGCTCCACGGTGAGGTAACGGCTGTTGGCCACCACGTGTGCGTTTGTCATGATGCGATTGCCGCTTATGACGAAGCCAGCCCCAACGCCGCGCTCGAGTCCTCCGGCGTTCCAAGGCGCTTTGTAATCCGGATCCACGGAAGTCGCTGTAATCCGAACCAAACTCTTTTGAACGGGCCCGTTGGGCTTTGGTGGCGCCATGGGAACAGGGACCGTAACTACGTCTTGCGCAGGTGGGCTCGATCTCCCTGGGCCCGGTGCCTGTGGTCCATGTGGACCTTGCTGCTCCATTGGCGGGGGAGCAGGCGTGCCTTCCTGCGCATCCAAAACAGGCGCAAGCAGCACGGCGGCGTAAATTAAAACAAGGAGACGCTTCATGAGCGGAAAGGCTGCAAACTTAAATAGCGTACTCGAAAATCAAGATTCGGATTTGCATTAGCAAGTGGCCTTTTCGGACACAAGAGACACGATACATGCATTCTACGTTCAAATCTCTGATGGACGAAAAAGAGTCTGCGCTGCACTTCAGATTCCGGCGCGGTCGAGAATTGATTTCACCACAGTTTCGGCCTCGAACACTTCCCGAGCAAGCGCGTAAGCGGCCCTAGAATGTTTGGTGTAATCGGCGTTGACCCGCTTCACAGCATCAACAATTTCACCGACAGTGCGGAAAGATAAAAGGCCTGCCTCGCCGCCATAGAATTTCGTAAAGCCGGTCTCCTGAGTTATAACCGGTCGACCTGCCGCGAGATAACACACGCTCCTGTCACTGAACCATCCGGTATTCAGGCGCACGTATTGATCCTTCGCGACGGTGAACTCTCCCTTTGAACGCTGGACGTAATCTCGATAGAGCCAGTAATCGACGCTCATCTGCAGCGGCGAAGTCAGGCGCCAGCCGTTTCGCTCGAATTTCGCGCGGGTCGTGGCGTGCTCGATGTTTGTCGCCAGTTCAAATGTCTCGCCGGCCTTTTTTGGCGCTGCAATAAAACGCAGGAACTCTCGGGATTTGCTCCAAAGATATTTTTTGCCGCGCCACGTAATGTCTTTCAAACCACTGGTGGACCAATTGGCCACGGATGTGAGTACAGCCGCTCGGCCAGGAGAGCGTCTGGTTCTCCAAAGATCGGTAACCACTGGTTGGCGCGTCGGCAGCCATTTCAATCCGTGGGTCGGCACCGGAAAGCTTTTGGTGCCGATGTTTTCGCCAAAAGTGAAGAGGGCATGGTGCCGCCCCAGGTACCGCTCCGTCGATCTCACGCCTTTATCGATCTTGATTTGCTCCACGCCGGGGTCGCTTTCGATGTAAAGGATGCGATCGGAGAGGAGGAGGTCGTCGTTAAACTCCTGTGCGCCGCAAATGTTCAGGATCGCGTCCGCTTCGCGATAAAGCCGCCGAATTCGTCCCAACGACAGGCCGGCAGTGGGATTGCCCGGCGAGTAACGCGCGCAAAAGGCCCAGCGATTTCGGAATTCGAATTCTCGCGACAACCGATTCAGAAGCCGCGCGGTATAATCAAATTCAGTCGTAACTTCAAACGTTTCCGGGTTGTAGGGAATACGCGCTGAATCTTCGATATAATACACGTCATGACCGAGTCGTTGCAGTCCGACGATATAATGGATGTGCTGCCAGATCACGCCTGCGATGGGCATCGAACCCATGAAGCCCATGACGACGATACGCTTGCGTTTCATGAGTGCCGGCCGTCGAAGACAATCATTTCTTAAACTGTTTCACGACGACCGCTGGGTTCCCGGCAACGACCGTGTTTGGATCCACACTCTTTGTCACTACTGATCCCGCAGCGACCACGGAGTTTTCACCAATAGTTACCCCCTTCAAAATCACCGCGTTCATCCCGATCCAGACATTGTTTGCGATTTTCACCGGAGCGGTTTTCAACTTGGGACGCGCAGGCCGATTTTTGAAATACGGTGCCAGCGCTTGTGCGTCGATCAGACGCTGGGCCGGTTCGAGTGGGTGAAAGTCGGAATCCGCGATGCCGACATTCCATGAAACCAAGCAATACGATCCGATCTCGATCTTGTCATCAGCCATGATTAACGCGCCGTTGAGCAGAGTGAAATCACCAATGATGCATTGCCCGTGTTCACCGACTGAAAACGAACAGCCGGCGTAACATGAAACGTGCTTCCCGATAATGACCGCGCCTGATTTTTTGCTCCGAAGTCTCCGGAAAATTTGCGCACTCTCGCAATAGAATCCCTTGCCAAACTCGACATTTGACGGAATTGGGTCCGGCCACCAATCGCCTTCGACGCGCCGGTTCTCGTTGACGTTGCTCAATGTGTCACCCCTGTCGGGAATTTCCCTGACGTGTACAGTTTTGCGTAAATCCCGCCGCGCGCGATCAATTCTGGACCGCGTCCTTTTTCGACCACCCGCCCGTGTTCGAGCACAATGATTTGATCGAGACCGTGGATCGTCGCCAGGCGATGTGTTGCAATTAAAGTTGTACGGCCGCGCATCAATTCCTGGATGGTTTCCATGATTGCGGCTTCGGTTGCGGGATCGAGTGCCGAGGTCGGTTCGTCCAGCAGCAAAATCGGCGCGTTCTTCAAGAAAGCGCGGGCAATACCGATTCGCTGGCGTTGCCCAACGCTCAAGTGCCCGCCCCGTTCACCGACGGCGCTGGCATATCCGTCCGGCATTTGACGAATAAACTCGTCCGCCTGCGCCCGACGCGCGGCCTCGATGATTTCTTCTTCTGTCGCGTCGGGCCGGCCATACGCGATGTTCTCTCGTACAGTTGTGGAGAAAAGGAGCGTGTCCTGTAAGACGATCGCTATCTGCGAGCGCAAACTTTTTTTGGTGATCTCCCGCACATCACGATCATCGAGCATCACGAAACCCGTGGAGGGATCGTAAAAACGCGGCACCAGACTCATCAACGTACTCTTGCCGGCGCCGGTGCCGCCCACGAGGCCGACAATCTGGTTTGGCTCGATTCGCAGGTCGATGTCACGCAGGACATGTCGATCGCCTGCGTAACCGAAATTCACAGATTGAAAGGCGATCGAGCCTTTGGCCGATGAAATGGCAACAGCACTCGGCGAATCGCGCACGTCGTCCTCCCGGTCCAGCACTTCAAAACAGCGTTTTGCCCCGGCGGTCGCGCCTTCCATGGCCCACGCAGTATAGGTGAGGGACTCGAGGGGTTGATAGAGCATCAGCAAATAGGCACTGAAAACCAGCAGCGATCCGAGCGTGAGCGTGCCGCTTAAGACGTGCAGAGAGCCGATGTAATACATGGCGGCTGTGCCGATCACCATCAACGTGCTGATCACCAGCGCGCTATTCACGTTCGTCAAAGTAAGCCGCAGATTGGCCTGCAAACTTTGGCGGGCTTGTTGCTGGAATTGGAGCACTTCGAATTCCTCGCGTCCAAATGCATGGACCATCCGAATTGAGCTGAGACCTTCCTGCGCTTGCGTAAGAACGGCGCTTTCCCGTTCCTGGATAGATGTCGATTCACGACGAATTCGCTGGGCAAACAGGTAAATGGTGCCGACAACCAGCGGAACAATTGCCAGGGAAACCAGAGTGAGCTGCCAATCCAGCCGCAACATGATGAGGAAGGTTCCGATCAACGTGATTACGGACGCAAAAATGTTCGTGAATCCCTTGTTGTAGATCGTCTGAATCGATTGCGAATCGTACGCGACGCGAAAACTGGAGTCGCTTGAACGTCGTGCGTCATGAAATTTGAGCGAGAGAGTTTGCAAATATGAATAGAGGTCTGTGCGCAATTTGAGCAATGCTTGCAGGCCGACTTTCACAAAGAGATAGTTTGTGATCCAATTCATCATTCCCCAAAAAAGCTGGATAAGGATCAGGGCAAGACAGAGAAGCGGAATCCAGGTTCGCCAGTCGCTACGTGCCGCCGGACCAGGACGAAGAAAATCGTCCACGATCAGCTTGAACGGCCACGGCTTGAGAAGATTCAGACCAACGGCAACGAGAGACAAAAGCAATCCAAGAATGGTTTGGCCAAGGAACGGTCTGTAGTAACGGAGAACGCGCCGGTAGATCGACATCTGAATTTGGGATTGCGGATTTTCGTTTTTAGACTGAACTAGGGCGAACTTTATTGCGGTTCGACATCGAGAGATTCCTCCAGCCTTAGCGAAAAGCTACTGCCTGGCAGGCGACTCGGCGCGGAATGACGATATGCATCATCTGCTTGAAACCTGGTTCCATTGGGTGCTCACCGGCGGCTACGTCGGCATCATAGTGTTGATGGCGATGGAAAGCTCCATTTTTCCTGTGCCGAGCGAAATCGTCATTCCACCGGCTGCATTTCTGGCAGCACAGGGCAAACTTAGTTTCACAGGCGTTGTGCTCGCTGGTGTACTCGGATCGTATCTTGGTTCCGCGGTCACCTATTGGGCGTCACGATTAATTGGACGTCCGCTGATCGTAAAGTATGGCCGGTTCGTGCTGGTAACTCCGAAAAAACTGGAGCACGCCGAACAATGGCTCGCTCGCTACGAGGCAGGCGGCATTTTTTTCGCACGGCTGCTTCCAGTCGTTCGCCATCTGATTTCGATTCCAGCAGGGATTGTTCGAATGAATTTTGGCCTTTTCAGCCTGATGACGATTGCTGGATCGGCGCTCTGGTGTTGGATTCTGGCTTATCTCGGCGACAAAGCTTATCGCCTCGAGCCGGAACTTTTGACCAACCCGGACGGCCTGGTCAGATTTATCCATGGACAATCGAAGGGGATCCTGCTGGTCGTCGCGCTTTTCGCTGCTCTGTACATGTTGAGTCTGCGGTTGATGAAACCGCGTTCTGACAAGTAATCAGGATGCAGAGGTCGGTTTCGCGACCGGTGTTTGGATTTCTGCGGCTACCCAAATAGCTGCTTCCTCATAACCGCACCACCTAAATCTCGCCCTCTGAAGAAGCACGCGCGCAAGATTTGTGTTTGAAAATTGAACAAAAGTGTCGGCGAGCGGTCAGTCATAAGGTGTATAACAGATGAATAACTACATAGGGCTTATGGATGAGATATTCACAAATGGGAATGGTATTGAAATTGCTCCCCGAAATGGTGGCAATCGTATGAAAAGAAATCGACAAATTTTAAAGCATCGAAAATTTTCGAGCCTGTCACTGGGTGATCTCATCCTGGCAGTCAGCTCGTGCACCAGCAACAACAGGGAGACGGTCGCGACTGTCGCAGACCTTTTCGCCAGTGGCCAGGTGCGTTTGCAAGACAACGGGCGATTCTTGCGCGCACGGGTTTGTTAAGCTGAGTGCCGTATTTTCGAGGCGCTGCGCAGCCTCGCACCGCGCTGAAGCGCGGTGTTACTGAAACAAAACGCTTTTCCCTCGCGCGCGCCGCTTTTATGTTGCGCGGGTGATTGATCGTTATTCCCGGCCAGAGATGAGCAGAGTCTGGTCGGACGAGCGCAAGTTTCAGATTTGGCTGGATATTGAGGTTCTCGCCTGCGAGGCGATGGCGGAGCTTGGCCAGATTCCGAAAAATGATGCTGCGGAGATTCGCAAGCGCGCGCGATTTTCAATTCCCGAAATCCTGGAGATAGAAAAGCGGACCAACCACGATGTCATCGCTTTTCTGGAAAACGTTGCCGCGTCGGTGGGTCCCGCGGCGCGGTGGATTCATCAAGGGCTTACGTCGTCCGACATTTTGGATACGACGCTGGCCGTGCAGTTAAACGAGTCAAGCGACATCCTTCTGGGCGACCTGAAATCGCTCCGAACAATAATCGGAAACCAGGCGCGCCGGTTCAAAATGACTCCAATGATCGGACGCAGTCACGGCGTGCACGCCGAGCCGATCACGTTCGGCCTGAAGCTGGCGCTGATGTATGATGAATTCGGCCGCGCTGAAGAACGTCTGACACAAACGCGCGAGAGAATTCGTGTCGGCAAGATCAGCGGGGCCGTCGGCACGCACGCACATATCGATCCACAGATTGAACGGACCGTATGTGAGAAGCTGGGATTGAAACCGGCAACGCTTTCGACTCAGATCGTGCAGCGCGACCGGCACGCGGAGTTTATGACCACGCTCGCTGTGATCGCCTCGAGCATTGACCGTTGGGCTACAGAATTCCGTCATCTCCAGCGGACTGAAGTGTTGGAAGTCGAAGAGTTCTTCGGCGAAGGCCAAAAAGGCAGTTCGGCGATGCCGCACAAGCGCAATCCCATTACCGGTGAGCGGTTGAGCGGTCTGGCGCGCGTCATTCGCGGTAACGCCGTTGTGGCATTGGAAAACGTCGCGCTCTGGCACGAGCGCGACATTAGTCATTCAAGCGCCGAGCGCATCATTCTTCCGGACTCGTGCATCCTGCTCGACTATATGCTGACGAAGTTGCGTGACGTTGTGGAGAAGCTGCAGGTTTATCCCGAGCGGATGCAGCAAAATCTCGACCTCACGAAGGGGCTTTATTTCAGCCAGTCGATTCTACTCGCGCTGACGAGCGCGGGCGCAGAACGCAAAGCTGCATATGAAGCAGTGCAGCGCGCCGCAATGAAAACATGGAAAGGTGGGGGGACATTTGCTGAAAACGCAAAATGCGAACCGGAAATCGCCGCGAAACTTTCAGCGGCGGAGATCGATCGTCTTTGCTCGCTGGACATTCATTTCAAACACGTTGATGAGACCTTCAAGGCGCTTGGCTTGGAGTGAACAGGTTGTCCGCAAAGTGAAAATCGACACCTTCGTCATTGCTGGCTCGCTTTGCTGCTTGCTTTGTCAATGTACGCGACACGACGAGAAGGAAGCAGAGCGGTACATCATCGAAAGCGAACGTCAGTGGGCGGAATCGGTAGCCACTGGCGACCCAAGCGTAGTCGAACGGATTCTTGCGGATGATTTCGTTGGTGTAGATCCGAAAGGAAGATTTTACGACAAGGCGAAAATGATCGCCGACACGCGAACTGCCCAGCAATATTTCGTTTCCAATCGACTTAACGAAGTCAAAGTGAGGTTTTACGGCAACGCTGCGATTGCACAAGGCGATGAATCCTGGGAGCGACGAACTGGCGAGCATGGACGCTTTGTGTGGACCGACACTTGGATCCGGCGAAGGGGACGCTGGCAAATCGTAGCAGCCGAGGATCTGGTCGCGCCCGAATCTCCCCGGTGACGGTCTTTATTCGTATCGCAGTGCCTCGATGGGATCGAGATTCGCTGCGCGATAGGCTGGGTAAAGACCGAAGCCAATCCCGATCGCCGAGCAGACAAGAAGGCCGGCGATGGCCCAGCCGTAGGGGAAAATCAGATCCACCTTGAGCCACATCGCCAGTAGATCACCGACGATGATTCCAAGGATGATTCCCAGGATACCTCCCGCCTCCGAAATAAAAACTGCTTCGGTCAAGAATTGCCGCAGGATATCGCGGCTACGGGCACCAATCGATTTGCGAACCCCGATTTCTTTTGTGCGTTCAGTCACGCTCACCAGCATGATATTCATGATGCCGATTCCAGCGGCGACGAGCGCGATGAAGCTAATGACGAACGCGCCGACTCGAACATATCCGGCGACGTTAGTGAACGCGCTCTTGAGCGAGTCGTTGCTGTAAATCTCGAAATCGTTCGGCTGGTCCGGGCGCAAGCCACGTGCTATCCGCATTGCGCCCATCGCACGATCGAACGTGCGATTGTAAGTATCTTGTGTGAATGCCTGCGTCGCGATGTTGACAGTGCGTTTCGCTTCGCCGTAATCCTCGAAGAAGCGCGTGATGGGCATGATGCAGAGGTTGTCCTCGCTTTGGCCGAACGCTGTTCCTTTTTCCGCGAGCACGCCGATGATCGTGTAGGTGTGTCCGCTCACGCGAACGACTTTGCCGATCGGCGTTTCATGCGGGAACAGCCTTTTCTCGACCGTCTTGCCAACGACAATCACGCGTCGTGAAAGGTCGACGTCTTCGTCATTCAAATTTCGGCCGTAACCTAGCGTGTGTGCATTGGCAGTGAGGAAACTTTTGTTTGTTCCGACAATGAGAAGGTTGGGGGTTGTTTTTACGCCGTTATAAACCGCCTGGCCTTTCACTTCGTAACCAAAGCTTTTGAGGCAAATCTCTCGGGCGTCGCCTTCCATCAACCGGTAATAATGCAGCGCCTGTTTATAGGTGATGTTATGCCGGTTTCGAAATTTCTCCTGCGCGTCCCCGCCCGCGCTCATGGTGGCCGGATATTTGGCGAATTGAAAGATGTTGGAACCGAGAAAGCTAATGCCGTTCTCAATCGAGTACTGCAATGCGCCGATCGCTGTCATGACTGAAATGACTGAGAAGACACCGATGGTGATGCCAAGCATCGTCAGCGCGGAGCGGAGTTTGTTCGCACCGAGCGAGGCCGCAGCCATCTTGATTATTTCGCTGAAGATCATGGGCGCTTAAAACTCCATTCCTCCGTCACTCATAACGAAGCGCTGTGACTGGATCCAGTCGCGATGCTGTCCAAGCCGGCGCGAATCCCGAGAACAAGCCCGTCAGTATTGAAACGATCATGCTGACCAGCACCAGGCCGATCGAGAAATTAATCGGAAAAGAAGGAAACGCTTTGCCGATCCCGAAGCACATTAGATAAGCAAACGCGAGACCGATAAACCCACCAAGGAGACAAAGTGCCGTCGATTCGATGAGGAATTGGAGCAGGATCGTTCGCCGCCGTGCACCCAGCGCTTTGCGCGTTCCAATTTCCTTCGTGCGTTCTTTCACGCTAACGAACGTGATGTTCATGATCCCAATCGCGCCGACAAAAAGTGACAAGCCAGTGATAAACAGTCCGGCAATCGCGATTGAGTTTTTCACGGGATCAAGCGTGCTTTTGAAGGCCTGTTGCTCGTTGATCGAGAAATCGTCCTTCTTCTCCGGTGGCAGTCCGCGCACGCGCCGCATCAACCCGGTCAGCTCATCCTTGGCTTCGGCGAGTTTGGTTTTGTCTTTTACTTTCACGCGTACATCCGATTCGCTTTTGGCCGAAAAATATTTGTTAAACGCGCCGAGTGGCATCGCGACCATCGAGTCCCAACTGAACAACCCAAGAAACGTGCCCTGTCGCGTGTTTACGCCAATGACCTTGAACAATTGACCATTGATCAGCACGGATTTGTCGATCGGGCTTTCCGAAGGAAAAAGCGCGTCGGCGACGTCGTAACCGATCATGACAACATTGGCGCCGCCACGCGATTCGAGTTCGTTGAAGAATCGACCCTGCGTACAATCGATTGTCGATGTAACGATGAAATCCGAAGTCGTCCCAAGAACGAAGACGTTGTCCACCTGGTTGCCGCCATATTTCACGGATCGCATGAAATTAGACGTCGGCACAGCAACGACGAGATTTGAGTTCGGCGTCGCCGCGATCATCCGATTCAAGGTCTCGGCATACTCCGTTTTGATTTTTTTGCGGTCCCGGTAGTTCCACCAGTCGTCCACTGGCTTCCACGGCCATTGCGTCACGTAGAGAACGTCGTCGCCGAGCACGGCCATGCTTTTATCGAAACCAATGGATATTCCGTTCACCGCGGTGCCCATCAACGTCACGGCGATAATTCCGATAATAACCCCGAGCGCCGTGAGAGTTGAGCGCGTCAAGTTCGAGCGCATTTGCGCGGCTGCGATTTTCCAGCTCTCGCTCAGCTCGTAAAGAAAACGTTTCATGGCGAGTTTATCCAGCCACCGGCAGGTCGAGCTCTGGAATAAATCCCGCGTGATCTGACTCGATGAGTCCGTCGCGCAAGTGGACGGTGCGACGCGCGTGGGCGGCGATGTCTCGTTCGTGCGTCACGAGGATAATGGTGTTGCCGCGGTGATATAAATTCTCTAACAACTCCATGATTTCATCCCCGGTTTTCGAATCAAGGTTTCCGGTTGGTTCGTCTGCCAGAATAATTGAGGGTCCATTCACGAGCGCGCGCGCGATGGCCACGCGCTGACGTTGACCGCCGGAAAGTTCATTCGGTTTGTGATGAATGCGATCGCCCAGGCCAACATCTGTCAGCACCTGGGTGGCGCGCGCTTCACGCCGTTCGGGATCGATCCCCGCGTAGATGAGTGGCAGCTCGACATTACGCAACGATGTCGATCGCGGCAGGAGGTTAAATGTTTGAAACACGAAACCGATCTCCCGATTGCGAACGGCCGCGAGCTCGTCGTCGTCCATTTCGGCAACGTTCTTGCCGTTGAATTCATAGCGGCCGGAAGTGGGGGTATCGAGACAACCGAGCATGTTCATAAGGGTCGATTTACCGCTGCCGCTCGGCCCCATGATGGCGAGATATTCGTTGCGGCGTATCTGCAGTGTCACGCCGCGGAGAGCCCGCACAAGTTCCTCGCCCATGACGTAGTCCTTGGTAATATTCTCAATGTCGATCACGACCGGGCCGCGCGGTCTGATTGAATTCCGAGTTTCCATCGCAACCTCGACAGTCGCTCCTCGAGACTACTTCATTCCCTCTTTGTCGAGGGCAACCTTCGCGCCCTCCTTTAACTTTCGGCTGATCGCGCTGTAACTTCCCGAGATCACTTCGTCGCCAGGCTTAATGCCGCTCTTGATTTCGGTGTAAGTGTCGTCGGAAATGCCAGTGGTCACTTTTACCATCTCCGCCTTGCCGCCTTTTTTCAGGAACACTACTTTCGCGAGTTTCTCGCGTCCTTCTTTCTGCGCCGCTTTTTCCGCACGCCCGTCGACGAAGTCTGCGTTGTTGTCGCCTTTGTCTCGTTGCGTGACCTTCTGCTTTTTCTTTTCGATTTCTTCTGGACTTAAATTGCTGTCGCCGGTGCGAATGGTCACGGCTTGCATCGGCACGGCGACCGCGTCTTTCACCTCGTTAGTTTGGATTTCCGCGGTACAACTAAGCGCGGGCTTGAGTTCCAGGTCGTGGTCCTCGATTCGAATCTTCACCTCAAAGTTGGTGACCTCTTCCTGGGTGCCGGTGCCGGTTGTCTTTCCGGTGTTACCGATTTGATAAACAGTGCCTTTGAATTTCCGATCGCCATAGGCGTCGATTTTCATGTCGGCCTTATCGCCCAGCTTTACATTCACAACATCGTTCTCGTTTACATCGACGCGCGCTTCCATGTGGCCAAGATCGGCCACCCGCATTACTTCGGTGCCGGCGAATTGCCCCGTGGCTACAAGGCGTTCGCCCAATTTGCTGTTGAGAATCGTGACTGTGCCATCAATCGGTGAGTAAATGGTCGTCTTCGACAATTGATCGCGCGCCTGACTCGAGCCAGCCTCGGCGCGTTCGATTTCGTGTACAGAACTTTCGTAAGTGTTCTTTGCCACGTCCTGGGCCGCCTCTTGAGCATTATATTCCTGTTCCGAAATTAATTTTTGCTTGAACAACTCTTCAGCCCGCTTGAAGTCGTGTTCAGTCTTCAACATGGTCGCTTTTTGCTGAAGATTAGTTGCCTTCGCCGCGCTGATCGCCGCCTCCTGTTGCTCAAGAAGCGCCTTGTAGGAGTCGGGCTTAATTTTCACCAAAAGGTCGCCCTTTTTGACCCGCATCCCGTCGTCGACGGGCAATTCGATGATTTCGCCGGCAACTTCGGGCGAAATCTTGACTTCAATCTCAGGTTGTATTTTCCCGGTTGCTGAAACCGTTTGCACAATCGTCTTGCGAATCGCCGCCTCCGTGGTCACCGGAATCGGCTTCTCCCGCTTGCTCCAGACGACTGACGCGATAATCCAGAGCACCACCAGGGCGATCGATCCGTAGATGATTTGCTTTTTGCGCCGGGAACGACGCTGCTTCGCCGTTAAAGACGTGGGCGCAGGGGTGCTTACGGTTTGGTGCATCGGAGGAGCGGTTCTCGGGGTGAAGGCGTCAGAATTAGTCGCTTGTTTGACTCTTGCAAACGAAATCCCGTTCATAACAATTCTAGGATGGCCCGAAGAACAGCTTTGGATTCAAGTAAGTACCTTTTGCCCGGGTGAGCTTGGGTCCGACCGCGACTGGGGTGGACCTACTCTATGTCGAGACCGAATTTGCTGGATCGCCCAATTCGCGTGCTCTGCGATTAATGGCTCAGGATCGGCGGCGGCGCGTTTAAGTGCCGGCAAGTCGGACAAATCTCCAACATTGCCGAGTGCGACACAGACATTGCGAAGAAACCCCCGGCGTTTGACTCGTTTGATCGGCGAAGTTTTAAAAAGCACGCGAAACTCTTCGTCGCTCAATCCTAGATAATTGCGCAGCGGCATGCCCACTGTCGAAGGACGGGCGGAGAATGCGGCTTCGCGCGAAACCTGGGCGAAGCGGTTCCATGGGC
>JBKPRQ010000025.1:0-21271 GCA_046734635.1 Verrucomicrobiota bacterium | reverse complement strand
GGAACGATGTTGTCCCATTCATCGGCGGACGAGCGCGCAACGAAGGCCACGACCGGTTCGGTCTTGCTCATGTTGAAGACTTCGTGAGGGACGCCGGGTTTGATGTAAATGAAATCGCCGGCTTCGTTCTCGATCGCCTGTTTGAGCCCGGAGCCGAATTCGTGGCGCACCCGTCCTTCGATGATGTAAAGGATCACTTCGAAGCCGACATGAATGTGCGAGTGGGCGACGCCGCCTGGAGGGATCGTGGCGATGTTCGCGGACAGATTCTTTGTGCCGACGTTTTTGGCGGACATGCCTTGCTTGTAGTGAATGCCGTTCCAATTCCTTTGAGCGCCCCCGCCACGAATGGTCAATATCCCATCGTGATCTTCTACAGCGCTTAGTTCGATGTGGTCTTTGCCGTCCTTCATTAAAGCAAACGTCCAACGCCCAACGCCCAACGTCCAATCCCGAATTCAGAGAGAAACGCGATTCTCAATCGAGAACCGGTTCGAAACCGGCAAACATCTCCGCGGATTCAGATAACGTGTTGAGCGGGACACAATCGCAAACTTCAAAGAACTTGTTCCACATTGCGAGGACGTTTGGATTTTTGTGCGCCGCGTTGATTGCTTCCTGCGATTTCCATTCCGAGACTTCGATAATTGTGCCGTCGCGTGCGCGCATGATCGTCGGTGCGCGCTCCGTCACAAGGCCCTCCTTGAGCAATGTGGGAACACGACTTCTAACCAGGCGTAAGGTTTCGCTTTCTCTTCCAGGTTTGGGCCGATACGCAACGACGACGATAATGCCATTCATGCAGCGATATCATGATCACGTTTTTTGGGCAGGCAAAGCACTTTGGTCGGAGAAATGCAGGATCACGATGACGCACACGGTCAAAACGCTTCGTTGAAACGATGACGGATTGAAGCGATGAACAATTCTAGCAAGGTGAGTTATGGAACCTTTCGAGATCGCTGGACTGCCGCCTGACGAAGTGAGCCGCTTTGTGGCCGGGGACCATTCTGACCCCTTTCGAGTGTTGGGTCCGCATCGGATGGGGGACGATTTGGAGATCCGTGTGTTTCGTCCTGACGCCCGTAAGATTGAGATCGTCCTGGATCAACATCCGGAAGAACCAATCACGGCACAGAAAATTCAGCAGGACGGTTTCTTTTGCGCCATTGTCCGAAACGCGACCCGCGATATTCCTTACCACCTGCGAGTCACCGCGTGGGACGGATCGCATTGCCTGACGCGCGATCCCTATCAGTACGGGCCGATCATGGGCGAGGTCGATCTGCATCTATTCGCCGAAGGACAGGATTGGAAGATTTACGACAAGTTTGGCGCGCATGTGCGCACCATCGGTGATGCAGCGGGCGTTTATTTCGCGGTGTGGGCACCTAACGCGCAACGAGTCAGCGTGGTTGGCGATTTCAACGATTGGGATGGCCGGGTCAATCCCATGCGCAAACTCATCGGCAGCGGCGTGTGGGAATTGTTTTTGCCAGGGATCAAGCAAGGCGCGCACTACAAGTTCGAGATCCGCACTCAGACCGGCGCACTACTTCTCAAAAGCGATCCGTTCGCATTCTTCAATCAGCATGGGAAATCGACAGCGTCGCTGGTTTACGATCTGGAACGTTACACCTGGAACGATGGCGAGTGGATGGAATCGCGCCGTACGCGCGATTGGCCGAGAAGTGCCATCAGCATTTATGAAGTGCACCTGGGTTCGTGGCAGCGCAAAACTGAAGAGGAAAATCGTCACCTCAGCTATCTCGAGTTCGCCGAGACGTTGCTGCCATATGTGCTGGAGATGGGCTACACGCATATCGAGTTGTTGCCGGTTGCCGAGCATCCCTTTGAGGGTTCGTGGGGTTATCAGGTCACCAATTATTACGCGCCCACCAGCCGCTTCGGTACGCCCGATGAATTTCGTTATTTCATCGATAAATGTCATCAGGCAGGCATTGGCGTGATCATGGACTGGGTGCCTGCCCATTTTCCGAAAGATGCCCATGCACTGGCTGAATTCGACGGCACCGACCTCTACGAGCACATGGATCCGCGCCAGGGCGAGCATCAGGATTGGGGCACGCTCATTTTCAATTTTGGCCGCAACGAAGTGCGCAATTTTCTTATCGGCAATGCGCTTTTCTGGCTCGACAAATATCATATCGACGGGCTGCGCGTCGATGCGGTGGCTTCAATGCTTTACCTCGATTATTCGCGGAAGCCCGGCCAATGGATCCCCAACGTTTATGGTGGCCGCGAGAATCTCGACGCCATTTATTTCCTGAAACGTTTCAACGAAGTTTGTTACGAGCGTTTCCCTGGAGTCATGACCATTGCTGAGGAATCGACCGCGTGGCCGGGCGTATCGCGCCCGACGTATCTGGGCGGACTCGGGTTCGGGTTCAAATGGAACATGGGCTGGATGCACGATTTTCTGCAATACATGAGTCTCGATCCGATTTACCGCCGTTTTCATCACGGCAACATCACGTTTTCGCTGCTCTACGCATTCCAGGAGAATTTCGTATTGGTGCTCAGCCACGACGAAGTGGTCTACGGCAAACGTTCGCTGCTATCCAAGATGCCCGGCGACGAATGGCAAAAATTTGCCAATCTCCGAATGTTTCTCGCGTGGATGTATGGGCATCCCGGTAAAAAGCTGCTCTTCATGGGCAGCGAATTCGGCCAGTTGAACGAATGGAACCACGATACGAGCCTTGACTGGCAACTCGTTAGGCTTCCTCTACACGATGGTTTGCGCCGGTTGGTGCAACATCTCAATTACATTTACAAAAGCGAACCGGCGCTTTGGCAGCTCGACGATTCCTATGACGGATTCGACTGGATCGATTTTCACGATGCCGATAACAGCGTGGTCTCATTTCTGAGAAGATCGCGCGATGGCGACGTAGTAGCGTTTATCGTGAACGCAACACCAATGGTGCGCTACGATTACCGCCTGGGCGTGCCCGAGTCTGGTTTTTACCATGAAGTAATCAACACCGACGCCGAAACGTACGGCGGCAGTAATGTAGGAAATCTCGGCGGCGTCCAGACCCAGGATGTTCCGTGGATGGGTCGAGAATATTCAATCCTTATACACTTGCCGCCGCTTGCGACTCTGGCGTTTAAGCTGGGAAGGTGATTTGAATCTCGACTTGACCGTCGCCGACAATAGAGGACAACCCGGTGGAGCAATCAGCCGAATCGCATTGGGTACCGCTTCGTATCGCACGCTCGAAAACTGTACGGGCTCACCATCCAGGTTGACGGGCATCAGCTCTTCAGAATGGACCTCAGCCCAGGGAGCTTGCCAATAGGAGACATATTCTCCCTCCGATGAAAGCTGTTGTAGCTCACGGGCCGCGGTGAGCAATGCTGTCGCTGGAATGTGGCGAATGACCAGCACATCCAGTAAGCCATCGTCGATACATGCGCGAGGAGCGACTTGAACGCCGCCGCCGGTCTGCCGTCCATTCCCGATGATGGCTGCTGGGCCGCTGCCAGTGATTTCGCCGCCCGGCAAGGTGAGTCTGCCGTGATATTGACGAACGTTCATCGCCAATATTGCACCCATCACGGTGTAAGCAGCAGGGCCAAGCAGGCGCTTGAGCTCTGGAGAAGTCGTCGCTGTCACCTCGGCGCCAAAGCCAGCGGTAGCTGCGTTTAGGAACCAATACTTGTTGGCCTTACCTACGTCGATTGCGACGGCTTTACCTTCCAGACAAAGAGCCAGCGCTTTCTTCGGGTCGCGCGGGATGCCGCATCCGGTCGCGAAATCATTTGCGGTTCCCAGCGGCACGACGCCCAGAACGGGTCGCGCCTCGATCGGAAGCTCCATTAGACCATTGACCACCTCGTTTAAGGTACCGTCCCCGCCAGCAGCAATGAGCAAATCCACTTCGCCTGCCTGGGGGACAAAGCGCTGCGCGTCTCCTTTTTCCCTGGTTACTCGTACGTCGATGCTATGCCCAAACTCTCGTTGCCTAACGACTGCATTCCCGAGGGTTTCATTGCCGGCTCCTTTTCCGTTGAGAATCAACCGAACTTTTCTACTCGTGGGCTGGCTATTCACTGGGATGTAAGGACTCGAATCTGCACGTATTAACGCTAGGCCCTTTTGTTCTCGCGTATAGTGCCCATCAGGCTGAGTGACTGCAGCTCAACGGTGCTTCACTTGAATCTCATTTCAGGCTAAGTTATGCGATATATGAGGAATCAAGCGATGAAGGCACGTCTACTGCTCGGTTTACTGCTTTCCGGATTACTTTTCGGTTGCGCCGCCAATACTCCCTATTCGGAGACAATTGTTGATACGGAGAAGCACACTCAACAAAGAGGGTTGCCCGAAACGCCGGTGTACAACAAGCCCATTTATACCCCGGGATCAAGCGAACAGCCCGGACTCGGAAGCCACTATTAACTCGATGCTACGGAAGGTACGATCGCTTCCGTGTTTCTACTGTATCTCCGAGCTGAATTCGCCGTCGCTTACTCGGGTACGAATCTTCATTTTTGGCCGGACTGCCGAAATTGTTCGGACGATTTTTCCCCGCTCGTTCGTGGTGATGCTGTAGCCTCGGCGCAATGTCGCATCAGGACCCAAAACGCGCAGCATTCCTTCAATGCGCAAGAAACGGTGTCTCGCGTTCTCCAGCAATCGTTCCGGCGACGCAAACAGTCGCCGATGCAAATCCGCGAAACGATTGCGACGTATTGTGAGCTCGCGCCCAGGGCTGCGTGCTTGCAACGCACGGATGATGTGAAGAAGGCCGCGTTTGTAACCGTCGATCTTGTGCGCGAGGCAACGCTGCACCGTCGCATGCGCGTGATCAAGTCGTTGTTGAGCGTCGCGGACTCGGCTTAGCAACTGGCGCGAGAGCGCACGCGTGCAACCGTCGAGGCGCCGTTGAAGATCGACGATATCGGGCACGATCAATTCCGCGGCGGCACTTGGTGTGGGCGCCCGCAAGTCGGCGACGAAATCGCAAATGGTAAAATCGATTTCGTGACCGACGGCAGAGACAACTGGCACTCCGGAATTGAATATTGCGCGAGCAACAATCTCTTCATTGAACTCCCATAAATCTTCGATGCTCCCGCCGCCGCGCGTGACCACGATCAGGTCGAGAGGCGCAAATGCCTCGTTAGGCAAAGCGAGTTCACGGACGGCAACAGCGATCTCTTGTGAAGCGCCGGTTCCCTGGACGCGAACGGGGTCGATTAAGATTTGCAACCACGGCGCGCGACGTCGCAACACATTTAGCATGTCCCGAATCGCTGCGCCGCTTGGCGAGGTCACGATTCCGATTCGTCGCGGGAATCTCGGCAATGGTCTTTTGCGTTCAGGCGCAAATAATCCTTCCGCCTCGAGTTTGCGCTTGAGCGCTTCGAATTTTGCCTGCAGCAAACCGACGCCGCGCGGCTGAAGAATCTGAACGTTCAACTGATATTGCCCGCGCGCCTCAAAAACCGTAACCGTGCCGTAAACCTGCACCTGGGTCCCATCGACGAGAGGTTGTCGTGGTGGTGCGATGGTGTCGCGCCAGATTACGCACGAGATCTGGGCACGCTGGTCTTTGAGAGTGAAATATTGATGACCGCTCGGGTGCAGTTTGTAATTCGAAATTTCGCCCTGGACCCACACTGCACGGAATTTTGTCTCGAGTGTGCCGCGGATTTGGCGGGTTAGCTCGCCGACCGTGAAAACCTTTGCTGTTTGGGGGAAGAAGTCGGTGGGGAGTTGCATCGTTGAAAACGTCGAACGTCCAACGCCCAACGTCCAATTATAGAAAACCGTAGCGCTACAGAAGCTCCTGTTGCATGCCGGTGGGCGGTTTGAGTCCGAGCTTGCGATACGCGTTTGCAGTGGCCACGCGGCCTTGAGGCGTGCGTTTGATATAACCTTCCATGATCAGGTAAGGCTCGTTCACTTCTTCGATTGTCCCGGCTTCTTCGCCAACTGCGACTGCGAGCGAGTTCAAACCGACCGGACCACCATTGAATTTGTGAATTAAGGTTTCGATGATCCGCTTGTCCCATTGATCGAACCCGTCACGATCGATCTCGAGCATGGCCAGGGCGCGATCGGCCAGGTCGGCGGTAATCTTTCCCTCGGCTTTCACTTGCACGTAATCGCGGACCCACCGCAAAAGATTGTTCGCTGTGCGCGGCGTACCGCGGGTGCGCGTTGCAAGCTCAGCGGCACCCGCCGAATCAATCTCGACGCCAAGTAACCGGGCGCTGCGCAAAATGATTTTCTGCATTTCTTCGGCGTGATAATAATCCAGGCGCGCGGTCATTCCGAAACGGGACCGGAGCGGCGCGCTCACCATTCCGGCCCGCGTGGTAGCGCCGATCAATGTGAACTTGGGAAGATTCAGACGCAGGCTGCGCGCCTGCGGTCCCTGGTCAATGATGATGTCGAGCCGGTAATCTTCCATCGCCGGGTAAAGATATTCTTCGATGGTCGGTTGAAGCCGGTGGATCTCGTCGATGAACAGCACGTCCCCTTTTTCGAGACTTGTTAGAAGACCGGCCAGCTCACCGGCCTTCTCAATCACGGGCCCACTGGTATTCTTGATGTTCACATTCATGGCGTTCGCGATGATGTAAGCCAGCGTTGTCTTACCAAGACCGGACGGGCCGCTTAGCAGAATGTGTTCGAGCACATCGCCGCGCCTCTTTGCAGCTTCCACCATCAACTCAAGGCGCTCCCGAACTTTTAGCTGTCCGGTGAATTCGCTAAACGCCGGCGGCCGCAGCGAAATCTCAAACGCGGTATCGGGTTCTGGCGGTTTCATTCTTGATGGAGTCGCGGAGTAATGGAGTAAAGAATCTCAACATTCCATCACTCCAATGCCTCACTACTCCAGATTCTTCGTTAGCACGAGCTCTGTGCCGCGACGTTTGTGTATGTAATCGACTTCATCAAAAGCATTGCGAATGAGAAATAATCCGAGCCCGCCCGGTTTGATCATATCATGAGATCGTCCTTTCATTTGGTTGGGCAAAACCTGCTCGCCATAGTCGCGTAATCGCACACGCACGCATTTGGACATGCCTTCCATATGCAACGAGATCAGTTGATCGTCGCGCAGACGGTAAGCGTAACGGATCACGTTCGTGCAAGCTTCATCCACACCGAGCACCATTAGCAGTCGTTCTTTTTCCGAGAACGGATAACCGTTAAGAAACTTGCGCACGCAGTTGCGCATCAACGCCAGATTCGCTGTGTGGCTGCTAAACTCGACTGTCTGTTTCTTCATTAACTGCTCTGAAATCTGAGCAGATTCCCGGCGTTCATTCAACTCCGAACGCGTTTCGAGGCCCCAGGGGTGAAACCGCGTCGGATGTATTTGTTCCTAATCGAAGCGACGTCAGATTCCGTGTTACATCTGTAACACGAAACTGCGTGGCGTGCCTTCCTGAATGCATAGCCGGAAAACGTGATGGACACTCGCCCAAACCGCTGTTCAATTTTGCGATATGTGGAGATCGTTTGCCGGGCTTTTGCTTTTTGTCACACCTGCGTTCGCACAGGAGAACGCTACCGCATACGAAGCGCTGCGGGTGGTCGGCTCTGAAATGGGCCGGGGCGCTCTAAATCACGTTGTGTCGATTACCGGCGTGAAAGGCGCACCGCAGCCGGAAAAATGGAAAATTGTTTTGGAAGATCCTGATGGTCGCGGTGTGCGCGAAGTTGACGTCGTCGATGGGAAGATTGAATCCGAGCATCGACCGGGTCGCTCCGTTGCGGGTTCCACGGAAGGCGCAATGATCGACACCTCGCGTTTGAACCTGGATTCGAGCGGGGCGTATGAAGTGGCGAGCCACACAGCGGACTTATCGCACGCCAATTTTGCAACGGCCGATTATGCGCTTCGCACGGACGAGCATGGGGAACCGGTCTGGATCGTCACTCTTTTGAGCAGATCATCACGTCCGGTCGGCACGATTCATATCGGAGCGATGGGCGGCACGGTAAAGCGAACAGAAGGAATGTTTGCAGGCGCGACAATGGAAGATGTGGAGAACGACTACGATAGCGACGATGAAGAACGCGGCCCTTTCTATCCAGTCAAAAAGCAGATCAAACATGCTTTTCGCCGGACACAGGAGGAAGCACGAGGCATGTTTGAGAGGGTTAGGCGCTCGTTTACCGATTTCATCAACCGCGGTTAGGGCGTATGTATTATGAACGGACATGTATTCCAATCCTCGCGCTGCTCACCGATGCAGGTCTGTAGCCGCTTCGCTATGCGAAGCATAGTCCTGATGTGTTTGCATCGCGCGCGCCGCGCGTCCCATAGGGACGCGGCTACAGCCAAGTGCGATGGGAGAATCACAGAATGAATGGCGCGTCCGATCAGTGGCCGGCTTTGCCTTTTGCGGAGTGGAAAGAGACTGCCGTCACTCTGCACATGTGGACACAGATTGTCGGCAAGATCCGACTGACACTCAGTCCATGGACGAACCATTCCTGGCACGTCACGCTCTACCTGACTTCACGCGGCCTGACGACTTCACCCATCCCGTACGGTGCCTTCACTTTTGAGATCCAGTTTGATTTCATCGATCACCAACTGCTTATCGACAAGAGCGACGGCGCGCGGCGAACCATTCCACTAAAGCCGCAGTCGGTTGCCGAGTTTTATCGGGCCGTGATGAGGGCATTAAGGGATCTCGAGCTGCCTGTAACGATCAACACCACACCGAACGAGATCGAAAATCCAATTCCCTTTGATCAGGATGAAGAGCACCGCTCTTATGATCCCGAATATGCCAGACGGTTCTGGCGGGTGCTCGTGCAGAGCGATCGCGTCTTCAAGGAATTTCGCTCGCGTTTCTGCGGCAAAAGCAGTCCAGTGCATTTTTTCTGGGGCAGTTTTGATCTGGCGGTGACGCGTTTCTCAGGCCGGCCGGCCCCGCCCCATCCCGGGGGAGTTCCCCATTTACCCGACGAGATCACCCGTGAGGCATACTCACAGGAAGTAAGCAGTCTTGGTTTTTGGCCTGGCAACGCGGCTGCGCCGACGCCAATTTTTTATTCCTACGCCTATCCAGAACCGCCTGGATTCGCTCAGGCGAAAATTCAGCCGGACACGGCTTTCTACGAGGCCAAACTGCGCGAATTCATCCTGCCTTACGATGCGGTGCGCACGACTGAAAAGCCGGATCAAGTGCTTCTCGACTTTGCACAGAGCACCTATGACGCCGCCTCGAAGCTGGGGAAGTGGGACCGCGCCGCACTGGAAGAAAAGAAACCAGCCTTGCATTCGGCTTCCCGACATTCGTAATTAGGCGAGATGAATCCTGGTTGCGCAGCAGAGCAACATGCCTGGCGTGGGGTGAAAGATGGATGGCGCCCCTTGTATGGCGACGTGGACAAAATTGGGGTCGCCGTTGAGTGGCACGATTTTCGCATCGAGCATTCATTTAACTGGGGACGTACCTTCCATCCGAATAGCCTGGAGTTCTGTTTAAATCTCGATGGCCATGGAGCAGTAGGCACCGAACGACGCGGGCGGAGCGACTATGTTCCCGGCAACTGCGGCTACTATGCGATCGCTGATGCACCATTACCGGCGTCGCGTCGCGCCCGCGATCATCACCAGTTCGCGACGCTCGAATTTTCGCGGGAGCATTTGCAAAAGCAATTTGTGCGGAACGAAACCGATCTTGAGCCGGAGATTCGCCGGATCGTGTTTGGAGACAAAGAGGAAAACGTAGTTGCGCCCGCGCGTCCGATGACCATGCAACAGCGCAGCGTCGTCGCCAGTTTGGCAGAGCCTCCGGTGGCAAAGGCAGCCCAGATTCTCTGGTACCAAGGCAAGGCCCTCGAGCTCATGGCGCATTTTCTATTCGCGCCAAAAGATCCGGAATTTTTCTGTATGCGGCAAAAACGTGTCTCGCGCGAACGCGTGGAGCGCACGAAAGAACTCCTGGCTCGCGATCTCACCAATCCGCCTGCGTTGGAAATGATAGGACAGGAAGTCGGCTGCAGTCCGTTCTATCTAAGCAGGATTTTTTCGCGCGAAGTGGGTCTCACCATTCCGCAATACTTGCGCAACTTGCGAATGCAGCGCGCGGCCGAGCTGTTGCGCACGGGGCGTTACAACGTTACCGAGGCCGCGACCGAAGTCGGATACTCGAGCCTGAGTCATTTTAGCAAAGCGTTTTGCGAAACGATCGGTTGCTGTCCGGTGCTTTATCCGGCGGCCAAGAATGTGATTCTCGATCGTTGAAGCGGCATCGTTATTCGTGAATCGAGATTCGTAACTCGAAGGACGATGTAACGATTCTCGAATTTCGAATTACCTTCCCATGAAAATCACTCGCGCACTCATTTCCGTTTCCGACAAGAGCGGGATCGCCGCGTTTGCCCGCGACCTGGAGCGACAGGGCGTCGACATTATTTCTACTGGTGGGACGGCGGACTTGCTGAGGAGAGAAAAAATTCCAGTGCGCGAGATCTCAAGCTTTACCGCGTTTCCGGAAGTGCTGGAAGGACGTGTGAAGACTTTGCACCCACGCGTGCATGGCGGTCTTCTCTACAAACGCGGTAACGAAAAACACGAGGCCGAAGCGCGGGAATGTGGCTTCGAACCGATCGATCTCGTGGTGGTCAACCTTTATCCATTCGAAGCGACCATTGCCAAACCAGACGTCACCCTCGCGGAAGCAATCGAGAATATCGACATTGGCGGTCCGTCAATGATTCGCAGTGCTGCGAAAAACTATGAATCGGTCACCGTGGTGGTCGATCCAGCGGATTACGATGCAGTGCTCGAAAACGTGCGCGATAACAATGGAGAAACGACACTCAAATTGCGCGAGCGCCTTGCCATCAAAGCCTTCATCAGGACCGGTGAATACGATCGCGCAATCGGCAACTTCCTAAACAGAGAGCAGACAACGGATGCGTCCTTTTCGCTTTCGCTTCCGCTGGTGATGCGGTTGCGTTACGGGGAGAATCCGCATCAAACGGCCGCGCTCTACGGAGATTTTGACAAGCACTTCGAAAAACTCCACGGCAAAGAACTTTCGTTTAACAACATTCTCGACATCAGTGCGGCGACGAACTTGATCGCCGAATTCGAAGAGCCCACGGTCGCGATCCTGAAACATACTAATCCGTGTGGTGTTGGCTCAGACGCCGATCTTCGCAAGGCGTGGAACAAGGCGTTTGCCACGGATAAACAGGCGCCCTTTGGCGGGATTATCATTTGCAACCGTCCGATGACCGAAGCGCTGGCAAAAGTTATCAGCGAAATCTTCAGCGAGGTCATTATCGCGCCAGAATTTGAGCCGGAGGCGCGCAGCATCTTGCAAAAGAAAAAGAACCTGCGCCTGATTCGACTCGTGACGTCAGCAGCAAGCGCAAGGCCGCCAGCCGATGTTCGTTCTGTCTGCGGTGGCGTGCTGGTGCAGGACGCGGATGTTCCAGAGGAAATGACGCGGAAGATCGTCACAAAGAGGCGACCGACCAAAACGGAACTGAAAGCGATGTTGTTCGGCTGGCGAGTCGTTAAGCATGTAAAATCAAACGCGATTGTTTATGCGAAAGCCGATCGGACGCTTGGAATCGGCGCGGGACAAATGTCGCGCATCGATGCTTCGCGCATCGCAATCTGGAAAGCGAAAGAGGCCGGTCTCCTGCTCAAAGGAAGTGCTGTGGCGAGTGACGCGTTTTTCCCATTTCCAGATGGCTTGATTGCGGCAGCCGAGGCCGGGGCAACGTGCGCCATTCAACCAGGCGGTTCAGTGCGAGACGAAGAAGTCATTGCTGCCGCGAACGAACGCAACATGGCGATGGTGTTCACCGGCATTCGTCACTTCCGGCACTGATCTGTATTCTTCTTGTCATTCTGAGCGCAGCGAAGAATTTCAGTCATTCTTCTAACGTACCCGCCAAATAAATAGTCAGAGATGTTTCGCTTCGCTCAACATGACAATGCTCGATCGGTGGCGCCGCCGCGTGTTATTAACATCGAAGATTTGCGGCGCGCGGCGAAACGTCGACTTCCGCGAATTGTATTTGACTATATCGATGGCGGCGCGGAGGACGAATGCACGTTGCGCGCTAACTCTCGCGCGTTTGAAGAAGTGACCTTTCGGCCGCGTTGCGCTGTAGCGACGCCGGCATGCGATCTGTGCGTGACAGTACTTGGCAAATCTCTCTCCATGCCGTTGGTTCTTGCGCCTGTCGGTAGCAGTCGACTCATGTATCCACGCGGCGAGGAAGCTGCGTCGGGCGCCGCCGGCGCGGCCGGAATTACGTACACGCTTTCGACGCTCTCTGGATGTCGCTTGGAGGACGTTGCGGCGGCATCGAAGGGGCCGCTTTGGTATCAGCTTTACCTTGTAGGTGGACGGGATTGCGCGCTTTCTGCGATCGAACGCGCGAAGGCTGCCGGTTTTTCAACTTTGGTCGTCACGATCGACACGGCCGTTGCCGGCATGCGCGAACGCGATATCCGAAATGGTGTCAAAGAATTACTCAGCGGCAATCTTGGATCGAAGTTGCCGTTTGTTAGGCAACTGCTAACGAAACCTCGCTGGCTCGCCGGATTTTTTGCTGATGGCGGACTGATGAAATTCCCAAATGTCGTCGTTCCGGGTAAAGGACCGATGTTGTATGCCGATGTGACCGCCGCACTCGAGCATTCCGTGGTGACCTGGAAAGATCTCGACTGGATCCGTCAGACATGGAGCGGGCCGATCGTGATAAAAGGGATTCACACTGGCGACGATGCCCGTCGCGCAGTGGACGCAGGAGCGAACGCGTTAGTTGTTTCCAATCACGGCGGCCGCCAACTCGACAGTGTTGCGCCAACTCTGCGCATCTTGCCCGAAGTTGTGGCTAGCGTTGGCGATCGGATCGAGGTGCTGTTGGATGGCGGTATCCGCCGAGGGAGCGATATCGTCAAAGCACTGTGCCTGGGCGCTCGCGCGGTGATGGCCGGACGCGCTTACGCCTATGGGCTCGGCGCAGCTGGTGGCGATGGCGTTGCGCGAGCAATTGAAATCTTGCGCGCCGACCTCGTTCGCACCCTCAAATTGCTCGGCTGCCCATCAGTCGCTGAATTGGATCGGTCGTTTGTGAGCACGCCGGCAGCTTGGCCTGCTGTGTGATCGCAAGCCAAGCAGGTAAGTAACTGATTGGAAGTTGTCAGGTGCTTCGAGTCGAAGCGAGTTTCCACAGCCAGATGCAGAGAAGAGCTGCAATAACCAGCGCTACCCAGCTTAGTCCCATTGGGATTTGATGACTTCCTACGGTCACGGGCGTCTGATTGAACAACCTGAACAAGTGAGCGATGGCAAAGAGACCGAAGAAGATGCTCGCGACGCGTAATCCAGTTTTTTGAGGGTTCATGGCGCGATTCTTGTGATTGCGTTTTGTTTTGTCAGCAAAATACGAGCCCTAAGCCTGGCTTCGCCGTAGCGACGCGGCTTGGACGAGCATGCCGATGATGGCAAGCGCGATGAACACAATGGTCGAGCCAGAGGGCGGCAGCACGATTGTGCTTTGAATCAGATGCGCACCGATCAGGGAGGAGACAACGATCAGCGCCCAATCAAACACCACAAGCAGAAGAATCGCACCGACAACGCCTCCAACTAGAAAGATAACCGTAGAGTAATGCGCATACTGAACAAGAAATGCGGCGGCGATCGCTCCCGCAAGTTTGCCGCCCGCTAGAAACCCGAGAACGGCAATCGCGATTTTCTGAAGGAACAACGCGAGTAAAGCTCCAATTAAACCAAGAACCAGTGCAACCGTTAGTGCGAGGAGCGGTGATGGCTGATTGACAAGATGAGGCGCAATCTCGACGCCCGCTGCGAATCCAACTGCGGCGACGCAAAGCCAAAACAGCTTTCGACCGAAGAACAGAATTACGATGCCGATCAGTGCGCCAACGATCCCGACAGAAAAATGCATCGTCGGAAAAGGATCTTGAATAGCCATGGTGTAGAGGCGCTTGTGCCAAACGCCTGTCTATTTGATTTCGGCGCTTGATACAAGCGCCGCTACACCTTTCTGACTCGACAAACCAAAAAGCAGACCCCAAAGACTCGATCTCCTTGCCATCTGCCACAAAATACGCGAAGTAAGTGGCGCGTCGGCCGCGTACGCTAAAGTAAGAATTCGTTTTCGGGCTGTGGCTCAGCTTGGTAGAGCGCCTGGTTCGGGACCAGGAGGCCGTGGGTTCAAATCCCACCAGCCCGACGTGACTACCACCGGCACGCAACTAAATCAGTTAACAGCGTTGCATTTCCGCTAACGAGTCTGTAGACTGTAAAACCGTTCGGACTTGACAACACGATCCTTCACTTGGAAAGTCCACACTCATTTTTACCATGCTTGCCCCGCAACTTACCCCATCCACCCTTGCGGCCGGGATGCCGGTCATTCTTCAATTCCCGACGGAAGCAATTCGCCCCGTCCGTTCCTTGCGCCATATGACGACTCAACTTTTGCAAGAAGCAGCTCAGGTGATCCCGAATCAGCAAGTTTTGATCAACGTTGTTTCCAAACGCGTTCGCCAGCTTGGCCTGGGACATCGGCCCATGGTAGAGACGACGCCGCGGATGCAGCTCACCGATATTGCACTCAAGGAAATCATCGCCGGCAAGTTGACCTTCGAAGAGCTTCCCGAATCGTCCGACGGCGCCGCGTAGAGCGATCAGATACTGCGAGCGGGGCTGGTCCTTGTTAGGGAAAAGCTGTCAGTTTCCCTGTCATTATGACAGCTGAGTCGATTATCAATCGCAAGGCCCTTCGCGATTATCACATTCTCGAGCGTTACGAAGCAGGAATCGAACTAAAGGGCAGCGAGGTTAAGTCGATCCGAGCAGGCAAGGCGAATATTAGTGACGCGTTCGCACGAATCGAGAATGGCGAAGCTTTTCTATACAACGCGGATATTCAACCGTACGAACGCGCTAGTCACGAAATCCCGGACGCAAAACGGATCCGAAAATTGTTGTTACACCGGCAGGAGATCGACAAGCTTTATGGTGAAACCCAGGTCAAGGGCCGAGCGCTAGTTGTTCTAAAGCTGTATTGGAAAAACGGAAAGTTAAAGGCCGAGCTGGGTGTAGGGCACGGTAAGGAAGCGCGCGACAAGAGGGCCGACCTGAAGAAACGCGCCGTGGATAGAGAGACGGCGCGCGAAGTCGCGCGTTTCAACCGGCGACACGGAGGATAGCCGTCCTTCGCTTTTTAAGGAGTGGCGGTCTCCAGTCCGCCGCGCAAGACTGGGCGGATTAGAAACCGCTCTTCCTTTGGGCAGCGGCTTGCTGGGAAGCGTTGAGTGCTGAACTGTAAACTGCCGAAATGAACGTTCGCGTTTTGCTTCCCGTAGGTGCGCTTGTGCTCGGCGCGTGGGCGGCTGCCCGCGCCATTCGCACCGCACGTTACAAATTGCGCGACAAAGTTGCCATCATCACAGGTGGTTCGCGTGGACTCGGGCTCGTGCTCGCGCGGCATATTTGTGCACAAGGCGGGAGTGTTGCGCTCGTTGCACGTGATCCGGAGGAACTCGCGCGCGCAAAGGCCGATCTCGCTCCGCGCGGTGGCGCGGTTCTGACCATTCAGTGCGACTTGCTCGATGACGCGCAAATTAAAACCGCCGTTCATGAGATCATCGATCGCTTTGGCAAGATCGATATTCTGATCAACAACGCGGGCACTATCGAAGTTGGTCCTCTGGAACACATGACACAGGAAGATTTCGAACACGCCATGCAGCTTCACTTTTGGGCGGCCTACAAACTGGTTTCGCTGGTCGTTCCTGAGATGCGCATGTGGGGCGGGGGACGCATCGTGAATATTTCCTCGATTGGCGGCAAGCTCGCCGTGCCGCATCTGGCCCCATACAGCGCAAGCAAGTTTGCGCTGACCGGTTTTTCAGATGCGATTCGGACCGAACTCGCGCGCGACAATATCCATGTAACCACGGTCGCTCCGGGAATGATGCGCATCGGTTCGCACGTGAATGCAAAATTTAAAGGTAAACACGACGTCGAATTTGCCTGGTTCGCAGCTTCGGCCGGAGCGCCGATGATTTCCATGAACGCCGATCGGGCTGCCAGAAAAATTCTCGCTGCGTGTCGGCGCGGCCAGCCATCGCTCACACTGACGTTCGCAGCACGCGGGGCCATTCTTGGAAATGCGCTCTTCCCAAATCTAACCGGATATATGATGAAGTTTGTGAATCGGTTTCTCCCTGGAACGAGCGACGAGGAAGGGAATCAGTCGCGGGCCGGTTCGCAACTGCACCGATTAACACCGAAATGGTTTACGCATTTGGCTGACGCAGCGACAGCTCGGAATAACGAAACAAAAGATAATTCATCCTAGCCGCGATCGCGTGTCGCGATCGGATTAATTGGGCGTTGGACGTTCGATGTTAGGCGTTGGACGTTTTCTTGATGACCCAGCGTCTTTTCGTTGCGATCGACTTGCCGGATTCAACGCGCGACTTGCTTGCAGCGCTTGACCCGCACGTTCGCGGAGTGCGTTGGACCGATCCAGCGCAGATGCATCTGACACTCAGCTTCTTCGGCGACGTACCGGGAGATGTCGATCTCGTGTTGCGTGAAAAGCTCAGCGCGATCGAGTTTGGTGCCTTCTTTCTGTCCATTGTTGGAGTCGGAACATTTTCCGCAAAAGGTGCGCCGAAAATTATCTGGATCGGCGTTGGCAAGGCGCATCCGCATCTGTTTCAAGTTCATAAGCGCGTGCAGGAGGCCGCGCTCAGTGCCGGTCTTGAGCCGGAACTTCGTCCGTGGCATCCCCACGTAACCATTGCGCGTTGCAAGGATGTTTCTGCGCAATCGCTCCGGAATTTTCTACAAACAAATGCGGAGTTCGATGCCGGGATGATCCACGTCGAAGCTTTCCACCTTTATTCCAGCGAACTGACACCTGCTGGTCCAATTCACACGCGTGAGCTCACGGTGAGCTGTAGCCGCGGGCGCTGACCACGGCAACCGCAGCCAACTTCAGCGGCTACAGTCCTTTGCTCGAGAGCGGCTCGGCCACGTGTTCCAATGATCGCCGCTCAGCCGCCACACCAATCCAAGCTTCGGTGATAGCACCGAAAATCATTAACACGGCGGCCACTAAATATCCCATAAACAACGCGGTAATTGATCCTGTGCCGATGATCCATCCGAAGAGCAACGGCGCGCCGACTCCGCCGGCCAGCGTTCCGATGGCATAGAAAATCGCGATTGCCAGCGCGCGGATTTCCAGCGGAAAAATTTCACTCACAGTCAGGTACGCCGAGCTCGCCGCTGCCGATGCGATGAAAAAAATGATCGTCCAGGCAAGGGTCTGCGTTTGCGCGGTGAGCACACCGGCGTGGAACAGCCAGCCGGTAAAGGCGAGCAAAATGCCTGCAAGCCCGTAAGTAATAGTGATCATCTGTTTGCGTCCGATGGTGTCGAACAAGTGCCCGAGCAACACCGGACCGAGCACGTTCCCCAACGCGAACGGCAACAAATAGCTGCCTATATTTTGCTCCGGCACGCTGTAAAACCGCATCAAGACCAGCGCGTATGTGAAAAAGATCGCGTTGTAAAAAAAAGCCTGGGTCAACATCAGCACAAAACCCAGAAAGGATCGCCGACGATGCTCGTGTACAATCGCATCCCAAATTTCGTGCCATGGAGTATGTGTACGTGTGCGGATACGCGTGCTAAACAAATCACTTCTGTTGTAGCGGCGGTCTGTGACCGCCGAACTTTTCACGACTCCAATCTTCCTTTCCACTTCTGCAACGATGCGCTCCGCCTCGTCGTTCCGGCCATGAATCATCAACCAGCGCGGGCTCTCTGGAATCCAGCGACGAAAGAAAATCACAATGAGACCGAGCATCGCGCCAATTCCAAAAGCGAAACGCCACCCCAGCCAGATTGGTATTCGGTGCGGATCGAGCAGCACGAGCGTGGCCGCCGCCCCAAGCGCCGCGCCAACCCAGTAGGAACCATTGATGATCAAATCAACGCGGCCGCGCACGCGTGCCGGAATCAGTTCGTCAATCGCGGAATTGATCGCTGCGTATTCGCCGCCGATTCCTGCGCCTGTCACGGCGCGAAAGAACGCGTAGCTCCAGAAGTTCCAGGAGAACGCGGACAACGCAGTTCCGATTAGATAGACCGCGACCGTGATGAAGAACAATTTCTTGCGACCAAACCGATCGGTGCCGTAACCGAAAAGCAGTGCGCCGACTACGGCGCCTGCGAGGTAGCAAGTCGCGCTCGCACCGACTCGGGCGGGCGTTAACCCAAGTGTTTCAGGGAGCGTCAAAACTCCACTCAACGCTCCGGCTAATGTCACTTCCAAGCCATCAAGAATCCACGTCGCGCCCAGCGAAACCACAATCAACCAATGCCACGAACTCCACGGCAGTCGGTCCAGCCGCGCAGGCACATACGATTCGATCCTTTCGCCGTTGGCCATCGTGTGAGTCTTTCGCGCAAAGATGCACGCGACGCAAAATGCGATCTGCCGTTGTTGTAGTCGTCGCTCTGTGAGCGACGCGCACTCCTCGCACAGCGAGACGGCTCGAGTTGTCTAATCGATCGCTTCTACCGAATCGCCCTTGTGAACCATTCCTTCCACGAGCACAGCTCCGTAAACTCCCGCCATTCCGTCGTGAGCTTGTGCTACTTTCTTCAGTATTGCCGGTTCTTTTTCGGCGGTATCGGGATCAAGTGTGATCATCATGCAGCGCCCGTCGCGCTGGAGAATCGAGACCACTACTTTCGATCCAATGCGCAGTGATCGGCCAACGAGCCGGTCTTCGGCAAAACCGTCGGAAGCTGTAAGATCGACATAGATGTTTGCGCGGAAGCGGCGTTTATCGACGGCGACGCCGGTTTCTTCGCCAAGTCTTCTCGCCGTTTGCACGCCAAAAATCGACAACGGTCGGCAATCGGTGATCGCTTTATCGGAACGAAGCAAGGTGAGTTCGTGCTTCTCATCGATATCGGTACGCAGATTGTCGATCAAGGCGGGATCATCGATCGCGAACATTTTTCCGTCCGGAGTTTCGACATCGACCATCAGCTCGGCGGCGCTGGCCGAGACTGGATTAATGTTGGGCGAAAGTTTCTCCGCTTCGCCCAAATTGATCGGGCGCGCCGCTTTTTCCGGAGAACGAAAGCGCGCTCGATATCGAATCATTTGGCGTTTATCGCGTCCGGTGAAAAACGGAAATCCTTGATGATTTGCCGAGCTCTTGAAGGCGAAGAGACGATCGCCATAAACGCCGCCGTAACCGGCGAAGATTTCATCCAGTTCTTCGCCGCGCATGCTTTTGACGGGATAACGCCAAAGACTTTCGACCCTTCCAATGATGCTCATGAATTCGACTATCTTGCAAATGCACAGCGTTGTAGCCACGGCGCTGTGTCGCCGTGTTCGACTGCGTAATTAAAGACCAGAGCGCCTCGGCAGGGCGAGGCGGCTACAACAATCGTGCGCTGCATTTCCGGCTTAAGGAACGTCCTATTTCTCGTCGAGAAAAGTGACGGCGCCGGTATCGAGGCTGTAATAGCCACCGATCACCTGAATCTTTCCCGAATCAATGTCGGACTTGAGAATCGGCGTGGATGAACGCAGCGCTTGCACAACATTTTTAACGTTCGCTTTTATCGTCGTCTCGAGATCGTCTTTCGCTGTGGCTTCGACCGCGGGCTTGATCGCAGTGACCAACGATTGGATGTGCCCCGGAGCTTTGCCTTTGGCAGCAATTGTTTCTCTTGCCGCGTCCACGGCGCCGCACCTCTGATGCCCAAGCACCAAAATGAGGCGGGTGCCCAAATGATCGACCGTGTATTCGAGGCTCCCCAGCCCTTCATCGTTGATCACGTTTCCGGCCACTCGAACAATAAATAAGTCACCGATCCCCTGATCGAAGACAATTTCGGGCGGCACACGCGAATCGGAACAACTGAGGATGGCGGCAAACGGATGTTGAGTGTTTGCCAGTTCCGTGCGCCGTTCCGCCGTTTGACCGGGATGTTGAACGCTGCCGCTTGTGTAACGAGAATTACCTTCCTTCAGCTTGGAGATTGCCTCAGCAGGAGCGACTGAAGGTCCGTCCGAATGGGCTGGATCAGCGGCTCGGGCAAATTGATTTGAGCTGAGTAAGCCGACCAGGAGGAAGCAAAATGCGAGTTGTGTTTTTTTCATGTCGGCAGTTTATGAGGCCGCGGCTTCGTTAGATCAATTCGAAAATCAGGTCACCGGATTAACGAAAATCGCGGGGCCAGCATGCTCGGGAATGCGGTGAGACTTGCTGTGCTATGAAAGGCTTACGGAAGTTCTATTACGCTACCCAGGCCCGCATAGAGGTAATGGTCTCCGAATGCCTTGTGAAAAGCTGCAAAAGCCGGCTCTCCAGTGCAGTGACCCGGAGCGATCTGATCGACCTTCCATTGGTCGTGTAACGCAACGACCAGGCGTTGGATTTCCGGATCTGGTGTTGTTACCAAATGGAGTCCTCCAAAGACAAGGTGAACATGTTTGTCAATTGCCGTCGATGCTTCCAGGATTTTTTCAATTCCAGGATGCGAACATCCAACTCCCAGGATGAGGCCCTTGGGAGACTTAATCGCTAACGAGAGTTCACGTAGTTCCAGTGTGCCAGCTGTCTGCGACACTGTGGAAATCAACGAGATTCCTGGAGCAACCTCAATTAAGTCATCAACCCAAACAAAGTTGGCGCCCGTCCAAGGCGTACCAAAGGTCATCTTCTCGGGAGGCTGCCCATCGTAATAACGCATATAACCAGGCAGCGATTCGTCCTTGCGATAGAATGTTCCCGGCAATGCGGCACCGAAGACTCCAAATCCTTCCTTTGGCGCGTAGATTTTTATGCCGGAATTGACCTCCAACAGATAACTCAGCCCGCTGGTATGGTCGCCGTGCCGATGCGAAATGACGACGAAATCTAATTTCTTCAGATCAACGCCCAATGCTTTGAGATTTTGGGCCAACGTATCGGCGTTGTTGCCCGTATCGAAAAGGATTCGCTTGCCGTTATACTCTACGAAGGCCGAAAATCCCCAATCCTTTTTCAGGGAGGAAGACTTACCGAACGCGTCATAGACGATGGTGATACGATTTGTAGCCTGAGCCGGTAATATGCCGGAGCTCAGGACGAAGAGAAATGCAATGGTAAGGCAAACAGGTATTCGAAAACGCATATGGTGTCTCATTATCTGCAGATAACTACGTTGTCAT
>JBKPRQ010000024.1:0-3944 GCA_046734635.1 Verrucomicrobiota bacterium | reverse complement strand
ATCGTGACACGGCCCTCCGCTATTATTGCATCGCCAGCTGAAACGCGGCACTCGTTAACCGTGTTGGCTCCGTCTCCGAATAAACGGCGGGCATCTACTTGCAGCGCGCTCTGGATATCGTCCAGAAACGCCACATACAGTCGCGCGTCGCGCAAGGCAGCCAAGTAGCCAGGCGGAGCGACTGCACCCACCGAGCGCGCCCGCAATCCGCCGTGGATTGCCGCGGCTTGCGCACCATATTCGAAAGCGTTCACCGCAGACAAACGTCCGTCGCGGCGCAATGGATTCACCGGGTCATGATGCGTGGTGCTGACGCATATAATCGATCGATCATCCCACTGGGTTACTTCATCCAATAAGCACATCAGACCGGAGTGGGGGATCAATGTGCGAATTTCTATTTTTTCGATCGGCGTGCTGTTACTCATTATGCGCACCCAGTGAGATTCCAGAACCGATTAATGCCCACGAAACACACGAATAACACAAAAGACTTCATAATTTCCCACTTAGACATTTTTCCCGTCTATTCGGGTGTTTAGTGGGCGGCTGTCTTTCGAACTAATCCCAAAACGGATAGAAGTTAAACCAGTTATGAGGCGCAAGGCGCGTGTAGTGCTCCAAGCGCTCGGCATAGCGCTGCATCCACAGTTGAATCTGTTCTGCGCGACGATCGCGTTCCAGGGTGATCTCGTCAGCGAAATGTTCGAAGTAAATTTCGTAACGATTTCCGCCGCGGTAGAGTCCGAAAAATAAAATAACCGGACGATGCGTCATGGCGGCCAGCACGATCGGCCCGACCGGGAACGCGGCTGATCTTCCAAGGAATTGGCAACGGGTTGTCTTGCCATCGTTCGATACCCGGTCCCCCAGCGTGCCGACGAAGAACCCAGAATCCAGACTTTCCTTAACGGTCAGCAATGTATCCACCCGGTCCGGAGCGATTACGGTATTGGCGACCACTGGGTTCAATGCATCCAAAAAGCTGGTGATATTCTGATTGTGGGTTGGATCCATCAAAACCTTGAGCGGAAAATTTCGCTGCACCACTCCAAGAGCTCGCAATACCTCGAAACTGCCCAAATGTGAGCCCAAAAGAATGCAGCCTTTTCCGCTTTCCATTCGGCGGTGCAGGATTTCTTTGCCATGAAGCTTCACATCGAAGCGATGAAACTCGCCGCGCAACAGATAAACGCGATCCAGAATTGTCGCCGCGAAGCAATGAAAATGACGAAACACATCCCACCAGTGCGCCGGATAGCCGCGGATTTGCTTTAAGTATTCGTACGAGGTTCGACGAGCCGCGCTTGCGGCAATTACAAAATAGGATGTGACCGGATATAACAACAGCCGCGCCGCCCAACGCCCGATGTGCGTGGCGATCCAGCCGATTGATCGCAGCGAAGCCAGTGTGCCGCGCTCCGGCCCTGTCCAACGTATTGTCGCCGACGGTTTCGTCTCGAGAACATCCGAGGTCATTTGTCAGAAAGGACGTTTCGGCCACAAATCGCACCAGTGAAAAAGTGTGGGTAGATCTCACGAATGCGATCAATGTCCGGTGCGACTTCAACGCGCTCAAAGCCTGCGCGAGTAAACGCCCGTCGCCAATACTCCGCAGTCAGAAAGCCTGGATTCGGGCGAATCTCTGAATCAGTTTGAACGTTTGTAAAACTCTCAAGGATCTGAAACATTAGCTCAGGATAGATCGGTTGATTCAAATAGGGGCGCAGGCATTCGCCGATCACGAGCCAGCCATCGCTCCGCAAAGTCGAGCGCGCTTCATTCAGGCTAAACAGGAGATCCTTGGAGATGTGCATCACGTTAACGGCGTATACCAGGTCGAATTCACCCGGGTTAATACCTTGCGTGTTCCAGGGCAAATCGAGATTGAGCGTGCCCCATTCGAGCGGAAATCCAGGGTATTGCCTCGCGAGTTTGCGTTGGGCACAGCGGAGGAAGAACGCGTTCGGCTCCGTGATGAGATAGCGTTCCACCCGCGGCAGAATTCCGCGTTCGTCAAACAAGCGCAGCAAAATTTCGCTGGCGCTACCCGGACCGGCGCCGATTTCCAGGATCCGAAGCGCACGCCGATTGGAAACGCGCTCAGCGGCAAGTACGGCTCCGACCCAGTTGTTCACGGCGTAAGTTAAATTGTCGTTGTGAAAATAATTCAACCAGAGCGGCACGCCTTGTGGTCCGAGCAAATTGCGATCGCCGCTTTGTTCGCCGTTGGCGACAACTGGATAGAGGCTGGCAGCGTGATCCAATAGATCCAAAGTCGCTGCGTTCGCAGGGTCGATTTGCAGACTTGCTGCACGCAGCTTTTCGAGATCGGGTTTTCGCAACGTGTGCCGAAGATGGTAAACACGAGTGTTCCCGTCTGTTCGTGCCTCGACGCAATCGGTTTCGACCAGACGTTCGAGAATCCACTGCAACGCAAACTTGAAAGATGGCTGAAACGAAAGGAGGCGGCACAAGTCATCAACCGATTGCCATTCGCTGAGGTGATCGACTACGTTCAAGCGGCGCGCGAGATCGATGGCTATTTCGACGCTATATCGCTCCATCAGTTCGATACTTTGATAGAGTCGTTCACTGAAAACCGGCGGAGGATAATCCTTCAGGTACTCAGCCAGACGCGGATCGCTCGGCTGTACCTTGAATGTTTGGGCGTCTGAGAGGCGCGCGTTCACGAAGTGACTTTGGTCTTGCAACAAACTTCTAGCTGGCCCTCAGCTATCACGTGTTCTTCGATGCGGCAGCAAAAATTGACTTCACTCGGGTCACCGTTGTTCGCAGAAAGGCAGATCACGAACTGCTGTTCGGGTTTTAGTGGACGTAGAAACTTAACCGCCCGGATCGCACTCAGCTCATAGTTGTTCTGCCAATCACGCAGTGCTGCGAGAACTTCATCAAGGATTAATACACCCGGAACAAGCGGGGCATCCGGAAAATGTCCGGGGAGGCTGGGATGATCGGCCATAATCGCGCGACGCACTTCAAAGGTCATGTCAGCGAAGTTTCATCATGCCAGCAACTCCAGCAACCCTTCTCACAAGCCTGCGGCCTAATCGTAATCCAGTGTGTGTAAACTCGGACGGCACGTCGTCGCCGTTACCTCTTAACCAGTTTTTCCATTCGCGTGCCAGATGTGCGCGTGCCGCCCACGGGCAGTCCAAACCGATCGCAATATGCTGCAAACCGAGCGGCGCTTTGTGCCTCTTGCACACCAAACTGTGAGAGATCGTACCGATGGAGCTTATATCGTTCCTCCGGCTGGCTTGCCAGTGCGTGCCGCATCCGGCGTTCTACTTTCTGTGACAACGACCAACCGAAATGCGCATAAATGTTTTGCACCACCGCGAGAGGATCGCGACGGACCCCGTCATAGTCGACGTCGCAAATGCGATGCTCTGCCAATCGATCTCGCTCTTGTAAGAATTTTTCCAGTGTTGTCGACCAGTAGTCAATCGCCTCGCGACAAACCGTGAGTGGATCGACCGCGTCGCTAAACACACGGCGGAGAATCGTTATTAAACTGGACACCGAAGCCATGGCATCGAGCGGTGCTCGGTGGGTCTGAACAAAAAGCGCATCAGGGTAAATCGCCAGCAGGCTTGGCAAGGCGAACATGTGCGTGGGCGCCTTGAGTACCCAACGCGGCGCGCTCTGACGAACCTGCAGATGTTGAAGGAAGCGACGGTGATATTCGTACGCCGGTCGCAAATCCTGCCGAAAGAACCACGTCCGATACGAAGGAACATAGTACATCGCATCGAACTGATCACTCATGAACGTCGGTGCCATGAGACTGACGCACTCTTGCGGAAGCTCTGCGCCAACTGGATGCACCTGGTGAAATGTGGGCGCCAGCCAGTTGAAGCAATTACAACTGCTAATTGCGCGTTGAATTCGCCGCTTCTCATTATCGCCAGTAGGTGGGG
>JBKPRQ010000023.1:0-4492 GCA_046734635.1 Verrucomicrobiota bacterium | reverse complement strand
GACAAGAGCCGCGGAGATATCGGGATCAGTCGCCTCCCATTCGACCATGAGATTTTGGGCCGTCTCGAAATCAGTGTCTTCCACCATTACCTTCGCATTAGCCAGTGGGCGCGACATGAAGCCAACCTGCTGCAAAGGCGCTTCATTGTGAACATCGGCGCGTAACCCGGCATCCTGAAAGCGCCGCTTTAGTTGCCTCGCCTTGGCTGGATCGTTAAACGTGGCAATCGTCACCATAAGTCTTATTGCACCCGCAGCATGAACACCGTGTGATCAAACATCAACTAATGGCTAAGTGCAAGATTTCCGCGTGGCGCAGGCAATCTTGTCTGACTCGTCTCAAGAGAGGCGATATGCCTGCGTCATGCCCCTGGGGGAAACCACTTGTAAAGCATCAAGTACACAAGGACCCCCGTGACCGAGACGTAAAGCCAGATCGGAATGGTCCAACGTGCGATTCGTCTATGACCATCCCATCGGCGACGAAAAACCTGAACAAGTGTGATAATCACCAGAGGAAGCGTCACAAAGGCAAGCAGAACGTGCGAAGCAAGCATCGGAAAGTAAACGGCAGCGATCCACCCTGTGTATCCCGAGGATTTTTCGCCTACGTTTGCATGATAAATGATGTAACCGATCAGGAAACAGATTGAGGAAACCACCGCCATAATCATGCATGCCATATGCCGCCGCCAGGCGCCGTGCCGGATGAAGTACCAGCCCATTGAAATAAAGACTGTGCTCACCAAATTGAATGACGCGTTAAGAGCGGGAAGATCGGAGATTGAAATCACGTTGAAAAGTTGAACCGTTAAAACGTTACATTGGCTTATCGCTTCAACGCTTCAACGATTTAACGATTAACCAACACCATGCCGCCCGTCCTCGAACCACCTCAGGTTCGGCCGCTCCGACGTCGTCGGAAAACAACCTGGACGCATCGAATCGCCGTGAGCTTGGTGCGCCTCATGGTTTTTGCATTGATTTTTAGCATCTGCGGTGGCGGGTATTACATGGCCAAGAGAGGCTTTGGCCGTCAATGGCGCGATCGCGTAGTGGAAGAACTGCGCAAGCACGGCGTCGAAGCCAACATCGGGCGTCTGACGCTGGACCCGTTTCGTGGTCTGATTGCCAAAAATGTGCGGATTTTTGACTACAAAAATCGCGAGAACATCCTTGCGGTAATCAGCGAGGTCTCGCTCGATATCAATTACGCTGCGCTCATCCACCACGAACCTTTTCTCAACGCGCTCGATGTGCGCGACGCGCAAATCATTCTTCCATTCAAGACAGCGGATGAAAAAGGCGACAGAGCCATGCTCACTAACTTGCGCGCCCACGTCTATTTTCCGCCAGAACAAATTTATGTTAGCCAGGCGGAGGGAAGCTTTTGCGGGATACGGATTTCCGCGACCGGGCAACTGATCAAGCGCGAAACATACCAACCGTCGCCTGCGCTTTCAGCCGAAGAATGGCAGAGGCGATTGTTGATAGCGCAGCGCGCAGTGAATGAATTGCAAAAGTTCAGGTTTCCCGGCGCGCCTCCGTCGTTACAAATAAAATTTAGCGGCGACGTCGCAGAGATCGAGAAGGCTCACGTCGAGGCGACGCTCCGCGGCGATCGATTGCAACGGAGCGGCTACGAAATGACAAACCTCTCCGCGGCCGCGGAATGGAACAACCAGCAGCTGAATATCGCGCATTGCGAATGGAATGATGGCATGGGCAGCTTTGCGGGGCGTGCTAATTGGAATGTGCAAGGCAGCAGCGCGAGTTGCCAGGCGCGCACCAGTCTGGATTTAAAAGCTTTTCTTGGCGCATTCGGACTGGGCGAACCACTCGCCAGCATTGAATTTCAAGCGCCGCCAGCAGTCGAGATCTCCGGCTCGGCAAACTTTGGATCAGATCGCTTCAGGCCCAATATTATCGGACGCATTGCCTTTGGCCAGTTTACCTACAAGAAAGTTCCGTTTTCCGACCTTACGGCCGATTTTTCGTGGGACGGCGAACGTACGTTGATCAGGGACCTCCGCCTGCGACATCAAACCGGACAGCTACGCGCTGACCTGCTTGATGCGCCCGCGGATTTTCGGTTAAACATCGAAAGCACAATAGTTCCCGAGGCCGCGCGGGGGATCGGACCGCCGGAACTGAACGACTTTCTCCGCCAATGGGAATGGCAACGTTCACCTGCCATTCGACTGGCAATCCGCGGCGAGGATCACAATCCGGGAACCTGGAAGGGCGATGGGACCGTGATTCTGGGACGAACTCGGTTCCGCGGCACCTGGATGAACAATGCGGACACTAAAATCCATTTTGCCGATGGCGCGCTGACTTGTGAAGATCTGCATGTAACACGCAACGAGGGATCCGGCACAGGCTCTTTTACGTACGATTTCAAAAAACACGAGGTACGAATCTCCAATATCAAAAGCTCATTGAACCCTGCCGAGGTGATTCTTTGGATTGATCCCAAGGTTTGGAACACGGTGGCGCCATACAAATTTCGAAAACCGCCCTCTGTGACCGCGAACGGTTTGTATCAATTTCACGGCGGCAAGAACACGCGTCTGGAAGTCAAAGTGGATGGCGCAAGCGGAATGGATTACCTCTTCCTTGGAAAAACTTTGCCCTTCGATAGGATCTCCTCACGATTGCTCTTCACCAACGATCGATTGCAGATCACCGATCTTCGCGGCGCGCTTCTCTCAGGAACGTTGCGCGGGAACGCCGACATCTCGTTGGCGAAAAATGATCCGCGTTACCGGGCAAATATTTCGGTGAACGAGATCAATTTCCCACTGCTGACGGGCTTATATTACAACTACAAGACAGCGCTGGGCCTGTTAAAGGGCACGTACGATTTCACCGGACTCGGCAGCGATCCGCGGACCATGCGTGGCCATGGAAAAGTGGAAGTCACTAACGGCGATGTTTTCGCCATTCCGATTTTCGGGCCGCTCTCAGGAATCTTGAACCGGATTCTTCCAGGGAGCGGATACAGCATCGCCCACAAAGCGACCGCGAACTTGAAGGTTGATGAGGGGATTATTCGTACCGACGATTTCAATGCAGACGGCACGCTTTTTAACATGCTGGGTCATGGCGACATCCATTTTCTGGATGATAAACTCGATTTCAACGTGCGGTTGAACATGAAGGGCCCCGGCGTGGTGCTGACCCCAATGTACAAACTCTTCGAATACGCCGGCACTGGGAGTTTGAAGAAGCCGGATTGGCGTCCAGCTGTTTTGAAGGTCCAATAGTGAAGAAAAACGGAGCGGCGAGACGGGGAAGCGGCGAAAGGGCGACTGCGTCGATTCGCCCCATCGCCGGTTCGCCGATTCGTCTGCCTCTTCTTGGCGCGCACATGTCGATTGCTGGTGGCGCGAACATGGCAATCGAGCGCGCACGCTCAATTGGTTGCACGGCCATGCAAATGTTCGTGAAAAACAACATGCAATGGTTCGCCCGGCCACTCACCCGCGAAGAAGCCCGGACATTCCTCGAACATCGGCAACGCAGCGAGCTCTTATCGATCTTCGCGCACGCGAACTACCTCATCAATCTCGCTGCTACGAACGGGCAGTTTCACGCAAATTCGATCCGTTCGCTGTCGGAAGAACTGATTCGAGCCGACCAGTTGGAGCTCCCATTTTTGGTGTTGCATCCCGGTGCGCACCTCGGCGCCGGCGAAGAAGCGGGACTCGAAAAAATTGTGGAATCGATCGACCGCGTGCTTTGCGGTCTTCCGAAAATCAAAACGCGGATCGCGCTGGAAACGACTGCCGGCCAGGGATCATGCCTCGGGAACAAATTCGAGCATCTCGAATACATCATCAGCCACGTGCGTGAGCCGGAGCGATTGTGCGTCTGCCTCGATACAGCGCATGTTTTCGCTTCGGGATATGAAATCGTGAGCGAGGCCTCGATTAGGAAGACGTTTCGCGAATTCGATCGTGCGGTTGGCCTAGATCGCCTCGCGGCAATTCATCTAAACGATTCCAAAACTGCCTGCGGCTCGCGGGTGGATCGACACGAACACATCGGCAAAGGCAAGATCGGGCTCCCTGCTTTCCGCTTCATCATGGGCGACCGCCGGTTCCGCGAAATCCCGAAGGTACTAGAAACCCCGAAAGGGAAAGACCTGCGAGAGGACGTCATAAATCTAAAGACGTTGCGCCGATTGATGACGACTGCTTGACGCAAAGGACCGATTAATTGATGAGCCGAATCGTGAACGGATAGCGATAGAACTCTCCCTGACCGGCTTTCACCGATGCGATGATGACAAGCACCGTGTTCAACACCCAGAGCGCGATCAAGATCGGTATGCCTATGAGCACGATGCAAAGAATCGCAGCGACCGCGTCATAAATCAGCATCGAGATTTGAAAATTGAGGGATTCTTTCCCGTAGGCATCGATCTCAGGCGAGTCGCCACGTTTCATGAGCCAAACGATAAGTGGCCCCAGGATGTGGCCCAGGA
>JBKPRQ010000022.1:0-10031 GCA_046734635.1 Verrucomicrobiota bacterium | reverse complement strand
GCTTGTGACAAACGACGCGTTTGCCAAGCTGAAGGACCGACCCTTTCAGCCGGCGCGCGATCCCGCCCTTCCACCACATGTCGATTTTTTTGAGGTCTTGCGACGCCAGGATGTACTGCTTCATCATCCTTACGATAGCTTCGATCAAATTGTCGAGTTGATCGAGACCGCTGCGCAGGATCCACAGGTGCTGGCGATCAAGATTACTCTATACCGAACAAGCGGTGATTCGCCCATTGTCGAAGCGCTCATCGACGCGGCGAACGCAGGAAAGCAAGTCACGGCCATTGTCGAGCTGCGTGCCCGGTTTGACGAGGCGAGCAATATTCAGTGGGCCAGGCGTCTGGAAGAAGCCGGCGCGCACGTAATCTATGGCGTGGTCGGTCTCAAAACGCATTGCAAAGCGCTGTTGATCGTTCGCCGCGATAAAGATCAGCTCCGGCGCTATGTGCAGCTGGGCACGGGTAACTATCATCCGCGCACGGCGCGCATTTACACAGACTTTAGTTTGCTCACCAGCGAACCCAAGTTGACCGAGGAAGTAGCAATCGTCTTCAACACCCTTACTGGTCTGGCGGGTTATCCGGGACTCAAAAAATTGATGGTCGCGCCGTTTGATATGCACAGTCGCCTCATCCAATTGATTGAGAGGGAACGCGACCACGGTCGTGCAGGCAAACCAGCGCGTATCGTCGCGAAATTGAACGCGCTGGTCGATCAGGAGATCATCGAAAAGTTGTATGAGGCTTCCTGCGCGGATGTGACCATCGATTTGATCGTTCGCGGCATCTGTTGTTTGCGGCCAAAAATGAACGGCCTGAGCGACAACATCCGTGTTATTAGCATCGTTGGCCGTTTTCTCGAACACAGCCGGATCTTTTATTTTGAGAATGCCGGTCAGCCCCGAGTGTTTCTTTCCAGCGCAGATTGGATGCCGCGAAATTTCTTTCGGCGGATCGAACTGGCGTTCCCCGTCGAAAATCCGGCATTGCGCGATCAGATTATCAACGAGGTGCTTCCCAGTTTGCTGCACGATCGCGTCAAGACGCGAGAGCTGCAGCCCGATGGGACCTATCGTCGGTTGAAACCTGAAGGTCTGGAGCAGCGTGCACAGGCGCAATGGCATTTCCGCGAAGTCTCTCGCGAGCGCGCTAAAAAAATAGCTGGTTCCAAGAAAAAAGTGCGCGCGGACAGATTAATTCCGATCACCGTTGCAACCGAGCCCCCCAGCGCGAATCCAGAAACTGACGGCGGTCAAAAGTCGGCGCCGTCCGGTACGATACCGCCGGCGTCATCCCGCGACGGCGGGACCACAACCCGAAAGCAATCTTGAAGAACAAAATCCTCGTTATCGACGTGGGCGGCTCAAATGTGAAGCTGATGATCTCGCGCGCGGAACGGAGAAAATTCAAGTCGGGGGGGAAGTTGACGCCGCGCGCAATGGTGGATCAAATCAAACCGCTGGTAGCCGATTGGAAATTCGGCGCCATCTCACTCGGGTTTCCCTCTCCCGTGCGCAACGGCAAAATTGTCAGCGAGCCAAAACATCTTGGCAAAGGCTGGGTGGGGTTCAACTTCGAGAAAGCCCTGGGAAAACCGGTGCGTATCATAAACGACGCCGCCATGCAGGCGCTGGGCAGCTATCACGGTCGGCGGATGCTTTTTCTCGGACTTGGAACTGGACTTGGGTCAGCTCTGGTTTGGGACAACTACATCCTTTCTCTCGAATTAGGCGACCTACCCTATCGCAATGGCAGCATCATTGAGGATTACCTTGGCGAAGCCGGTCGCGCAAAAGTCGGTGAAAAAGCCTGGCAGCGAGATGTTCAGTACGCGCTTGTACAATTAAAGAAATCACTCATCGCCGATTATGTCGTGCTGGGTGGTGGAAATGCCAAGGAGTTGAACAAGCTTCCAAAGGGAATTGAACTCGGACATAACCGGAACGCGTTCCTGGGTGGAGTTCGCCTCTGGCAAATCAACCCACGCAGGCGGCGACCGAAATGGCAGGTTCTTTAGAAAGATATCCAATGAAACTTTATTTTCTTAGACACGGTGAAGCCGACTGGCCGGGCTGGAAAAAACCCGATGACGAACGCCCGTTAACCAAACGCGGAAAAAGAGAAATGCGCGACGTAGCGAAATTTCTAGATCGCCTGAAAGTGCGGCCTGACTTAATTGTGACCAGCCCGTTGCCCCGGGCGGCGCAGACCGCTGAAATCGCAGCCGACTATCTCAAAGCGAAGGTCCGCAAGGATGAATCGCTGTCGCCCGGTTTCGGGAGAAGTAAATTGCGAACAGTGGTAAAACGGCATCGAGCAAACGTTCTGATGCTTGTCGGCCACGAACCGGACTTCACCAATGTTATTTCAGGATTAACCGGGGCGTCGCTGAAGCTGTCCAAGGCTGGTGTCGCCCTCGTCGATGTGGATCCTGAATCCGAGGAAGGAAAACTTATTTGGCTTTTCCCGCCAAAGATCGGCAAGAAGTGATCGGCCAATCAGGTGAGATATGAGTAGTGAAGTGAGAAGACCTCTCACTTCTCACAGTTAGTGTTGCCCCAGCAGATAAATTGCGACCAGCGTCAGCAAGAAGTACGGAACAAGCACAGCCGCCCCAGCGTAATCCTTGGCCATTCGCTGTCCGAAGAACAGCGCAATGAGCGCAACGGCCGAAAGGACAGCGCCGTAGAAAGCGAGAGTCGTTTCTCGCGAAACGATCAGCATCAGGCATCCAATTGCACTCAGTGCTCCGGCTACAATTTCGAGAAGCATGATCGCCGTCAGTAGAACAGGCACAACTCCTGCCAGCGGGCTCTTGGCAAAATGTCCTTTCAGCCATTCAAGATTGCCGCGTAGATCGATGATTTTATCGATCCCGGATTGAAGAAAAAGAATCGCAAGAAAAGCGGAGCCGAAAATCTGCGTCAGATAAATTGCGCCCGTGAGCGTGTGCAAAGGTGGCATGGCTCACGGATCTTAGCCGGAGCAATCCGGCCTTGTCGACCTTTCATGCCAAGGAACTCGCGCTGCGATGCTCGGACGGCAATCGCCACAAAAAAACAGGGACGCGCTTCCACACGCGTCCCTGTTTCAGAAGATTATCTCGATGTCCCTGCTAGTTGACGATGGCGTAGTACGCGAAGTGAATGTCATTGGAGTCAGGTCCATCGAGGTTGATCCAACCCTGTACCACTTCGCCACGACCCGTGACGGTCACCGTCAACGTTGTCGACCCGTTCGCGGGTACTGTCACGCTGGCGGGCACCGTGATTCGCTCATCGCCCAAGCTCAACGTTCCAGCGTCCCAGATACTCGGGACCGTTCCACCGAAGGTATCCGGAGTAAACTTCGTAACAGAGACGCTGAACGTTTCGTCAGTACCAGTCGGGTTGGACAGCGTAATCGTGACCGAGTTTGGATGGCCGTGGGTAACCCGGCCAAAGCTTGCTGATGCTGGATTCAGCCACGTTGTCGCGCCCGCTGCTACTGAGAGGTTTTCGCGCCCTGCACCTTGCGCCGTCGGGCCGATGTCGTGCAAGCCGGTCACGGCATCCCTGACCACCAGGTCGGCATGGTTAACGAGCGCTGACTTAATCTCCGCTGGCGACCAGTCCGGATGGAGTTGCAGCAACACAGCCGCCGACCCCGCTATATGCGGCGTAGCCATGGACGTGCCTGTAAAGAACGCCCAACCGCTACCGTCGCCGGGGCAGCCCGCCGGCTTGCCCACGCATGTGATCGAACTAAGCACGTTGACTGCGACTGAGGTTATGTCGGGCTTGACGGCAAAATCAACGTTCGTCGGGCCCTGGCTGCTGTTGCCATACGAAATATCCTTGTTTTCCGGAGTGATGAATTCGTCGAACGTGGCCTCGGCGGACGCAGTCGTCTCCCCGGATGCTCGCAGCGCGGTTCCTTCGTTCTTGCCGATCATGACTGCCGGTATGCCGTCGTCGAAGCCAGCGGTTCTAGCCATTGCAATGGGGTCTCCGGCAACGTTGTTGATGATGACAACACCGACGGCACCTGCCGCTTTAGCGTTTGCAACCTTCTGACTAAAGACGCACGCCCCGCGGTCGATTATTGCAAGCTTGCCGGAGGCGGCGGGGTCAACCGCTGCGCAACCGTCGGACTGCGTGTCGAAAAGGTCGAATGATGCTTCGGGTAATGGGTCGAAGTCACCTACTGCCGCGCCGATTGTTGTCCCACCGCCCGCTGGATAGGTAAATGGCTGGCCGACAAAATGCTGGTTTGTGCTTCCTCCGACCGTAATCACGTTGCGCGCCCGGCCGGGCGATTCAAGAGTCCCTGCCCCAGGGCCGCTGTTACCGGCTGCCACCGCCACCACCACACCCGCGTTCACTGCATTGTCGAGTCCTATGGCAAGCAGGTCGTTGTTACCATGATAGCTACCGCCTAACGACAGATTAAGAACGTCCATGCCATCCTCGACCGCGGCGTCTACCGCATTGAGAATGTCCTCACTGCGGGCGTCCAAAACGTCGCCGGGAAAAACATTGTAATTTCCTAGCCACGCGCCCGGAGCTATCCCTGACATGTCATCAATGCTAACGCCGTTTACGACTGCGGTCTGGCCAGTTACACCTGCTGCGATTCCTGCGGTGTGGGTCCCGTGGTCTTGAATGGCCTGCGCATCAAGACCCTGTTGGTGAGCTTTGTTGTAGAAGACCTTGGCGACGATGACTTTTGGCGACACATATTTGCAGTCCTGATCTTGGTGGTGCGAATTGCTGTCTGCTGCGTCGCACTTGGGAAATCCATCAGGATAACTAAACCCAGTCGGATCGAAAAAAGGATGCGTCTCGTCAATGCCTGTGTCGATGTCTCCAATTTTAATGCCCCCGCCTGCAACCGATCTACCACCTGCGGCGTTCCAAGCGTCCATCGCATTGATGATTTTGTAACTCTCGCTTAGCGTGGGATGATAAAGGGCGTTGTACTCGGCTCGCTCCACCATGGGCGCGGCTGCAATCGTCGCGAGAGGCGTCCCGTTAAGCTCAACGGCTACCGCGTTAAGTGAGACATCGTACTCACTGGTGACCCTCGCTCTCGGTGCATTGGCTCGTAGCCATCTTTTGAACTCGTTGCGTCCAGCCGATAATTGGGCCCGATAGGACCTTACGGCATTGTTATTGAAATCAATTTTCTTGCCATGGGCTGGCTTGGTAACCGGATGAGTAGTTAGCGGATCGCCCTTGAGTTGGACAATAGCGCTCAACCTATCTACATCCGGGCCTTGGTTGAATGCATCAGCGCTGGCGTTTGGTCGAATCGTCACCGATCCGCCTACGCCAAGTGCTATGACGCTCAATGCAATGGAAGAGAATATTAAACATGCTGCGAGGATTTTTTTCATACGCTTTGGTAGTTTTGAAGGTTCACGACGTTGAGAGTGGGTATCTCGAAAGTCAACCTGATTTCACCTGAGATTTCCTCTTAGGAAGCTCAGAGTGGTAAGTCGTTCCTGAAAAAGCCGGATGGCGAATTTCGCAACACTGTTCATCGACCATTTTCGTGTCCTAGTCGCCCTGGGCGACCGCGTCGGCGAAAGCGACATGGCCAGATTTTAAATCCAACTCCGCTTCCGCGGCTGTTCCAAAAACGCGAGCGCGGTTCTCGTCGAATTCTTTTTCCCACCGTGCGACGACCACCGTCGCCAGACAATTGCCGATGACGTTGACGCAGGTGCGTCCCATGTCCATCAATTCATCCACGCCGAAAATAACCGCCACCCCGATGGGTCCCAGACCTGATGGCACGAACGAACTCAAGGCCGCCAGCAAAATCACAAGGGAGGACCGCGGCACGCCTGCCACACCTTTGGACGTCAGCATCAAGGCTAACATCATGGTAACTTGCTGGCCTAACGACATGTGCCATCCCATGGTTGTTTCGGCTGCCTGCGCCACGAATACCGAGGCCATAGCCAGGTATAATGTCGATCCCGTGAGGTTGAACGAGTAGCCCGTCGGCATGACAAACCCGACAATGTGCGCTGGCACGCCAAAACGCTCCATCGATTCCATTGCTTTTGGCAACGCCGATTCACTGCTGGTGGTCGCGAATGCGAGCGCCGCAGGCTCGCGCACAGCTCTGACAAATTGCCACACCGGAATCCGCGCTATCCAAATGACCAGTCCAAAGATCAACACGATGAAAATGGCGAGTGCCAGGTAAAGGGAACCGATCAATTTGCCGAGATTCACCAGCACACCCGGACCCTGCGTCCCAATGGTGTGTGCCATCGCTGCGCCTACGCCGATCGGCGCGAAGAGCATCACGTAATTCGTAAACTTGAACATGATCTGGGCGAGGCTCTCCATCGCCCGAATGATTGGCTTTCCCCTCTCGCCAACGGCTGACACGGCGAGCGCAAACAGCACGCTGAACATGACGATTTGCAAAACGTCGCCGCGAACCATCGCGTCGATCACACTGGAGGGGAACGCATGGACGATTGTTTCGACCAGAGTTTTTGGATGACTTTGCTCGATCGTCTTGATTATTTCGGTGTTGGTGGCAGCGAGAGTTACGCCGATGCCCGGCTTCGTGAAATTCACTACGGCCAATCCAATGAATAAGGCCGCCGTAGTAACAATTTCGAAATAGACCAGCGCTTTCGCGCCCATCCGTCCTACTTTTTTCAACGCACCTGCGCCAGCGATTCCAACCACGATGGTCGAGAATACCAGCGGCGCGATGATCGATTTGATCAGGTTAATGAAGATGTCTCGCAGGAAATAAACCGCATTCCCCCAATCGGGCCGCAGCCAGCCGATTACCGCGCCGACAACCAACCCGATCATGATCTGCATCGTCAAAGAGGGCCGATACCATGGCCGGCGTATGCGTTGAGAAGGACTCGCGGTCATTGTCATCGTATTATCACAACGCGAACTCGGCAGACATGCTGCCAGCATGTCCAGGGACCAGCAAGCTGGTAGCTTACCAGCCGAGTCAGGCAGGCTGCCTGACTTTCATTTCGTTTCAGTCGATCAGGCGTCGATTGATCTCGCCGTAGGCATCAATGCGCCGATCCCGTAAAAATGGCCAATGCGTGCGCTGCTCGTTCACACGGCTCCAATCCACATCCGCCATCACAATCTCTTCCTTATCGACTGAACCCTTCGCGATGATTTCGCCGTCCGGCCCACAAACAAAGCTTTGTCCCCAGAATTCAATGCCATCGCCGCCCGAAGGCGCTTCGTAGCCGACGCGGTTCGGGACTGCGACATAGCAGCCATTGGCAATTGCATGACTTCGCTGGATCGTTTCCCAGGCGGCGTGTTGCGCTTTGCCGAACTCCTTCTTTTCCGATGGATGCCAGCCGATTGCTGTGGGATAAAAAATAATCTCCGCACCGTGTAGCGCTGTTAAACGCGCCGCTTCCGGATACCATTGGTCCCAGCAAACGCAGACACCGATGTTGCCTTTTGCTGTCGGCCAAGCCTGAAACCCAAGATCGCCCGGGGCGAAATAAAATTTCTCGTGATACAGCGGATCGTCCGGGATATGCATCTTTCGATATTTTCCGAGCAATTTTCCGTTCGCGTCAATGATTGCCGCGGTGTTGTGATAAATGCCGGCGCTGCGTTTCTCGAAAAGCGATGCGATGATGATCGTGCCGGTCTCTCGCGCGACTTCTCCCAACGCCGACGTTGATTTGCCCGGGATTTCCTCAGCCAGATCGAAATTCTTGTGATCTTCTGTCTGGCAAAAATATTGCGACCGAAAAAGCTCCGGTAAACAAACCATCTGCGCCCCTTTTGCCGCGGCATCGCGAATGAATTCGATCGCACGGCCGAAGTTTTTCTCCGGCTCTGCGCCGCAGCGCATCTGGATGAGCGCGATTTTTGTTGTCTTTGTCATTCCGAGCGAAGTCGAGGAATCTCTAATTTATTCCTGCGCAACGGCAAGAGATGTCTCGACTCCGCTCGAGATGACAACGGCAAAACTTTACTTTACCGAATCGGCCGGCACAATTTTCACGCTTTCGATTACGATACGTTTCGTCGGCTTGCTCACTTCGCCCATGCCGTTGTTTGTAACCGGCGTGTCGCCTATTTTCTCCAAAACATCAACGCCTTTGATCAATTTGCCGAACGTGGTGTATTGACCATCGAGCCGCCGGACGGGTGCGAGGCAGATGAAAAATTGCGAACCGGCCGAGTCTGGATCGGGCCCGCGCGCCATCGAGATGGCACCTCGATCGTGAGAATGATTATTAAATTCGGCTTTGATTTCATATCCCGGACCGCCTTGTCCGTAAGCGCTCTCTTTTGCCGGATCCTTTGAATTCGGGTCGCCTCCCTGAATCATGAATCCTTTGACGATTCGGTGGAAGATGGTGCCGTCGTAAAAGCCTTGGCGCGCCAGCTTCTTGAAATTCTCGATCGTATTTGGTGCGGCATCAGTCCAAAACTGGACCACCATTTCGCCTTCATTGGTTTTGATAACGGCAACTTCATTCGGTGATTTCATCGGAGTGTTCTCCTCTTTCTTTTCTTCCGTGGCAAATGTCACCGCGCCTAGCAAGAACATCAGCAACAGCGATAATTTCATTCTATTCTGTAGCGGCGGTCTGCGTCCGTCGCAAATTGACGCGGAGCCGCATCGGCGGTCAGAGACCGCCGCTACAGTGGTATTCTTGCAAACTCCGCACCTGAACCTTCCGTTTTTGCAGTGACCGGATCCCGTTCGCACTGGCCAGCGCAGCGCGCACCGTCGTCATGATCGGAATTTTCGCCGCCAGAGCCGCATTGCGAATGACAACTTCGTGCTCGCGCGGAATTTTCCCGCTCGGCGTGTTGATAATGAAGGTGATGTCGCCATTCTTAATGCGGTCCAGCACGTTCGGCCGTCCTTCGTGGATCTTGAAAACCTTGGTCACTTTGATTTTCCCTTTTGTCAGGGCGTCTGCCGTTCCGCTGGTGGAAATAATTTCAAAGCCGAGCTTCACAAACTCGCGTGCGACCGGGATCACCGCTTCCTTGTCGGCGTCCTTAACGCTGACGAACACTTTTCCTTTTTTCGGTAGTGGCGGTGGCGCAGCCATCTGCGATTTCGCATACGCGAGGCCAAGATCGATATCCATTCCCATCACTTCCCCGGTGGATTTCATCTCCGGCCCGAGCGAAATATCCAGGCCTTCATAGCGCAAAAACGGGAACACCGCTTCTTTCACGGAAAAATGTTTGGGTACGACTTCCTTTGTGAAGCCGAGCTCGCGCAATGACTTTCCAGTCATCACTTTGGCGGCGAGCTTCGCAAGCGGGACGCCGATTGCTTTGCTGACAAATGGGACCGTTCGTGACGCCCGCGGATTCACTTCCAGCACGTAAACGTCGTCGCCTTTCACGGCGAATTGCACATTCATCAGACCTCGGACGTCTAACTCGCGCGCCATCGCCTTTGTCGCCGCCGAGATTTCATCGACCACTTTTTGCGACAACGAGAATGTCGGAATGACACAGGCGCTGTCACCGCTGTGGATGCCTGCCTCCTCGATGTGTTCCATGATCGCACCGATCACGGTCGCTTCGCCGTCCGAGATACAATCGACATCGACTTCAACCGCATCTTCCAGAAAACGATCGATCAGAACCGGACGATCAGGCGTTACCTCAATCGCGCTTGCCATGTAGCGTCGAAGATCTTCCTCGTTATAGACAAGCTCCATGGCGCGTCCGCCAAGGACGAAGGAAGGCCGCACCAAAACGGGATAACCAACCTTCTTCGCGATTGCGATTGCCTCTTCTGTGCTAATCGCCGATCCATTCGGAGTCTGACGAAGGCCGAGCCTGTCGAGCATAGTGGCGAACATTTGCCGATCTTCCGCGGTCTCGATGCTTTCCGGCTGTGTGCCCAGGATTGGTACACCTGCAGCCTTCAGTCCACTCGCCAGATTCAGCGGTGTTTGACCCCCGAACTGGACGAACACGCCATCCGGTTTTTCCTGGTCGCAAATGTTGAGCACGTCCTCGAGGGTGAGCGGCTCGAAGTAAAGTT
>JBKPRQ010000021.1:0-7315 GCA_046734635.1 Verrucomicrobiota bacterium | reverse complement strand
TGGCTGGTCGCTTGAAAAAGCTGGAAGCCGTCGCGGCGCTTCCTGTCTGCCTCAGTGAAATCGACGAGCTCATCAAAATCTTTGCAGCCAGCATTCGGACGGCTGAAAAGAATGCAAAATGATCACGCGCCATTCAGAATTCGGCGTTGGGCGTTGGGCGTTGGGCGTTGGACGTTTTCCAACTTAAATGGTCACTCCGCGCTCCACGCGCTCGGAAATTCTTGGCGCGACGAGCGCAGGCCTGCTCGTCGTCTTCTTCTGCCTCATCCTTCTCTGGCATAATCCGCTCGTTTTTTGGAACGACGATTATGAATTGTCTGTTCTGCCCGTGTTCGCCGACATGGCGCGCAGCTGGTCGGAAGGCCATTGGCCAATCTTAAGCCCGTACTCATGGGTCTGCGGGAATCTCGCCGGGGAATTTCAGTACGGAGTGTTCTCGGTCTTCGTAAATGCAGTCGTCATCGCCGTCTGGAAATTTCCGTTCACATTTGCCCAGCAGGCAGCTGCCGTTTCCATTGCGCATCTCTTCGCTCTGGCAGTGGGCGCGTTCTTGCTGGCGCGCGATCGTCAATTTTCAGTTCCGTTATCGATTTTTGTCGTGCTGATCGCTTCTTTGAACGGTTGGATCATCTGCTGGGGCGCGACCGATTGGTTCGGCGCGCTTGGTGCCTTCACATGGCTGCCTTGGGCTTGGTGGGGCGCAGCGCGCGCTCTCGACCCGCAGCGAAGCAAATGGAGATTTCTCTGGCCGGCGCCGTTTGTTTACCTCGTTGTTACCGGCGGATTTCCCTACACGGTTTTGATGCTGCTTCTGCTGATTGTTTGGCTGGCAATCAAATCGATCGTCGAAACTCGAAGCATTTGGTCGGTCGCGCCGATGCTCCTTGGGGTTGGGCTTGGCTTTGGGTTATCGGCTCCGGCGTGGCTCGCGATTCTTGATTTGGTTCAGGGTTCAGCCCGAGAATTGCAGCCCGCGAAAGCGCATTGGCAATGGCTTGTTCCACCAGCAGCTTTGCCTGGGCTCATCTTGCCATGCTGGACCGTTAATTGGGCCGATTTTTCCAACCGCTATCTGCCACACACGGCTATGGAACTGGCCTGTGGCCTGGTCGCTCCGGCAGCGCTGATCGGTGGATTAGCGTGGCGCGGGCGCATGCTCGTTAGGCAAATCAAATGGGAGTCAATCCTGCTCTTGCTGGTGCTCTTGTTTTCGATGGTTCCGACAGCTGGGCTTTTTCGCTGGAGTTTTCGCTGGCTGCCGTTTTTTCACTTGGTTCTCGCGATCTGCGCGGCAGAAGCGCTGCACCTGCGTCGAGGATCGACGCTTCCGGCTATTGCGGCGCTCGTTCTCACCGCCGTGACGACCATTATGATGTTAAGTCTGCGCACGACTGGCCCGTACGCTTTTCCGCTAACATGGATTTTTCTGGGGCTCGCAGCGTTTTGGTGTTTTTGCAAGATCGCCCTGCGCGATTCTGAACTGCAAAAATGGGCGCCCGCTGCGATCACGTTTTCGGCATTACTCGCGACGTACATCTGCATCCCGACGAATTGTGGTGTTCCCAAGTACAATTTCTCTCAGCAACTGCTTAAACCTGCGCCGCTCGATCCAGAGCGTCTTTATCTCAGTATTTACCCGTGGGCGGAGCTCACGTATTGCACCTCAAACAAACCGCAGCCGGTCGGCGAAGTCCTGCGGCCGGGAAGCACGCCGATGTGGGCAGGTTTGCATTTCATCAATGGCTACAGCCCGGTCCGGCCGGCCGGCGTAGCTCGCGAATTCGCGACATCGATTCACGGTGAAATCAATCCCAGCGTAGGAAGTTATCTGCTCAGTGACCAGGCCGGTAAAGATGGCGAACTAACTTTGCTGGGCGTAGATGGAATTGTTGTCGCGAAAGAATTGGATATTACGCCTCAGCCGGCGTCCGAATGGGAAGCGGTTCTTACAACAGATGAAGGACGAGTCTTTCATCGGCGCAGTGCGCCGTTCGCGCGAGTGCGTTCGCTATCTTCAATTGATTCGCGGCCCGCGGAGCGATTCACGACAGCAACTATTTCACGAATCAATGATTCGCGAAATCGAGTAGAAGCTGATGTTGATGTGCCCGAAGGTCATCGTCCTGCTCTACTCACTTTTTCCCGGCCATATTTTCGTGGATACCAAGCGCGACTGGGCGATCGAAAACTGGCTGTCACCTCTTATCACGGATTATTTCCAGTTGTCGAAATTCCATCTGGCGTTCATGGACGGCTCGCTCTCATTTATCGACCGGCCTGGTTGATCTGGGGAAGTGTCGTCGCTGTTGCGTGCGCCCTTGTAATCCTGCTGGCATTCATCCCGAAGGGCAAAGCGAACAACTGAAATTTTATCGCCCGGATGTTGGCGACTGAGCTTCGTAGGTAAATGTTTAAACTCGCAGGCGCCCAATGATGCGCGCAAGCTTCCCTGTTTTCGCTCTTTTTAGCTTGAGGTAACGCGCTGCCCAGTCTTCGGAGATTCGAGTAGCTTGTTTTTCGACGGCTGGCGGCGGGATTTCCAAGCTCGGCGGAATTGGCAATTCCAAAAATTCCAGAACGTGTTCGGCCGCCGTGCGGTGAGACGCAACGACGTCTTCATAAAAGAGAATCAGAGGCTCTATTTGATTCTCACGAAAATAATTCGCCCAGCCTTCGTCGTGCGCCGCGATGCGGTTGCACCATTCGTCGATTACCTTGAAATCGAACTTCGGTACGGCGCGCGGTAGCGATTTTTCCTCGGCTTTTTGAGTCCAGGCACCCGTCTGGCAGGCGATAGCCCAGGAAACCGCCTGCTCGACATGGTTCCGGCGGCGCATCCAGATATATTTCGGCTCGTTGAAAACAGCCGCGAGAAGCTGCGCACCGTTCAGATTCTTGTATCGGGGAATTTCCTGCAACAGTTGGAGCATTCGTTCGAAATAACTCCACATTACGACGGTGCCGAAGACTCCATTGACTGCCGTCTTTTGACTTAAGACACGTTGCAGATAGGCAATGCGCGATGGCGTTCCCCAACGTTCCTCCCAGGTTTCTCCGGGCTTCGACAAAAAATGTTCCTCCGGCGACCCGGCTATGCCAGTGCTTCGGAGTATGCTGCAAAGCAAATGAGTTCCGCTGCGCTGAACAGAAGCAATGATATAAGAAATGGCCGGATTCATTTGTCAGAACAGGTGATTGTAGGGCCTGCGCTTCGCTTACCCAATGATGAACTCGTCCTGGCAAGCGGCGCGCTTGCCCTACAATAGCTCGGAGCTGGCCGCGGCGAGCCCCTCTACAACTGCTGGGGAGACTCCAGCAGCTCGATCACCCGTTTTAGCAAGCGGCCCGCGCCGCCGCCGTCAATACTACGATGATCAAAGCTCAGTGTGATTTGAGACTCGGTCCGGGGAACGAATTCTTTTTTCTTTTCGTCCCACGCGGGAACTTTCTTCCCTGCTCCGAGACCAAGCAACAACGTCTGGTCCGGCAACGGGATTGGTGTGCCCCATTCCATTCCAAAAGTTCCAAAGTTCGAAACGGTCGCCACGCCACCCGCTTGCATGTCCGGCGAGATACGTCGTTGTCGCGCGAGATCGACGAGTTCCTTGTATTTTGTCGCGAGATCGGCAAGCGAGGTTTTGTCCGCTGCCCGGATGACTGGCACCATGATTCCGTCCTCGGCTTCGACCGCGATGCCGACGTCGATTGAATTTGATTGCACAACGCGATTGCCGATTAATCTCGCCGCCGCACCCGGAGCTTCGGCAAGGGCGAGCGCCAGCGCGCGCGCTGCGTAGAGACCCGGGCCAGGCTTGGAGTCGCGTGACTGTCGATCTTGCAGCACGGGATCGAGATTTACCGATGAGCCAATTGTTGAAAGAGGCCGTGTCCAGCTACGCCGCATCGCGTCCGCCACACCTGTGCGAATAGCAGAAGCTTCATGCGCCGTCTGGTTCTCGATTTTCTGGAGGAAATTTTCGAGATCCTTGATCGTGACACGATTACCCGAGCCAGTACCCATGATCCCTGCGAGATCGGCCGTTGTTAGCTGCAACTCGGCCATTCGCGCGCGGACACGCGGGGACATGAACGTTGCGCCTTTCGCCGCGACTGGCACAGGCAATCCGCCGGCGCCGTCGCCGTCGCGCGCAGCGATCTTCTTCTCGCGTGCCGGAGCAACCTCCTGATCCGCGCGCGCCGGGATTTCTTCCGCAACTTCACGTTGCGGTGGCGGTGGCGTTTGTTTTGCAAATCTCGCGGCGTCGGCTTCGCTCGCTTCCACATAGCCAAGGGCAGCGCCCACCGGGTAAGTCTCTTTCAATTCCGCGGTGATTTTGGCGATTTTACCTTTGCACGGCGTCGTTACGCCCATCACGGCTTTTTGAGTTTCGACGTCAAAGATTTCCTGATCATCCGCAACGTCATCGCCCGGCTTCACTTTAATGTCGACAATTGTGGCCTCGGCGATCGATTCACCCAGCTGCGGCATGATGATTGGGACTTGCGGCATAAATTTTTATTCTCGAAGCAGCGCGCGAGCCTTTCGCGCAATCTCTTTTGCATTGGGTCGATGGGCCGACCAAAGATTTGGATGATAAGGGATGGGTGTGTCTTTTGCGTTGATACGCTTCGGCGCTGCGTCCAACAAATGAAAACCTTCCGCGGCAACGCGCGCAATCACCTCGGCCGTCACGCCGCCCCAGGGAAAAGATTCTCCCACGCACAGCAGCCGGCCTGTGCGCGCGACTGATGCGAGAACGGTATCGGTATCGAGCGGTTTAACTGAACGCAGATCGACTACTTCGATTTCGAAACCGTCGCCGGCCAGTTGTTCCGCGACCGCGAGCGCTTCGTGCACCATGGCACTGTAACTCACAATCGTCAGGTCGCGTCCTTCCCGGGCGATACGGGCCCTGCCCGTGGGCAGGCCCTTAGTCGGCAGTTTGTCTGCCTTGAGATGGTAATAGAGATACTTGTGCTCGCAGTAGACAACGGGATCATCGATGGCCACCGCTTCAATGAGCATGGTGTATGCGTCTTCCACCGTCGCAGGCGTCATGACGATGAGCCCCGGGTAATGCGCATAAATTGATTCCATCGATTGGCTGTGGAATGGCCCGCTGCCTTTCGTTCCGCCGGAAGGCAGGCGAACGGTGATGGGAACCGGCATATTCGTCCGCCAATAGTGCGTGCCGGCGTTGTTCAGAATTTGATTCAGGGCGATGCTCGAGAAATCGGCGAACTGCATTTCGATAATCGGACGCATTCCCTCAATCGCAGCTCCGATGGCAGTCCCTACTATCGCGTCTTCGCTGATTGGTGTGTTCAGCACACGTCCGGGGAATTCTTTGGCAAGACCTTTTGTTGCTTTGAAAGCGCCGCCAAATGCGCCACCAACATCCTGCCCATAGATAAACACGCGTTCATCGTCACGGAGCAGCTTCGCCTGCGCCTCACGGATCGCTTCGAGGTACGTAATACTCATTCCGGGCTATCCACGAGATCGCGTTTTGATAACGCGCACCAATCTTCCTTGTCGCCTTCGGGCGGAGCCTCTTTTTGCGCGGTGGCAATGGCTTCGTCGACCTTTGCCACTGCGTCTTTGCGCCACTCAGCCAGGGTTTTGGAATCGGCCAGGTTTAAATCGGCGATTGTTTGCTCTGCAACCTTCAAGCAATCGCGTGCAAATGGCTCGCGCTTCATCTCTTCCGTCACGTAACTGGCATCATCGTGCTCGCCGTGCCCGGAGAGCCGCAGCACGGACGCGACCACCAACTGTGGCGGACGTCCTGCGCGAGCGCGTTTGACGGCGCCGCCGATTACTTCAAGACAGGCGCTGAGATCTGTTCCATCAAGGCTGTAGCCTTCAAAACCATAACCGATCGCGCGATCGACCAGATCGTCGCACGCAAACTCGCGGTCGTTGGGCGTGGAATAGGCATAATGATTATTTGTCGCAACGACCACCAGCGGGACCTGTTCTACTGCCGCGATATTCAGCCCCTCGTGGAACGCACCGGTCTGCATCCCGCCTTCGCCGATGCACGCCAGGCCGATGAAGCCTTTTTCCCCTTTAAATCGCTTGGCCATCAACGCGCCGACAGTGACCGAAATCATCGCGCCGAGATGACTCACCATGGCGAGTTGGTTCTCTTGCGGCCGGCCTCGATGGATGTTGCCGTCGCGTCCCCGCATTGGACCTTGCCGCGAGCCCAGATAAGTGCGCGTGACGTCCAACAGCGGTTCGCCAAATGCAGAGCGTCCTGCCTGGTCGCGAATCAATGGGGCGAAGATATCGCCCTTTTCCTTTTCCAAAAACAAACCGCATGCCACGCTGACCGCCTCCTGGCCTTTGCCAATATAAACGCCGCCAGTGATCAGGCCCCCCCGATAGAGACTAACGAGTTTTTCCTCCAGCGTCCGCGCCAGCAGCATCCACCGAAACGCTTCGAGGAAGCGCTCGTGCGGCGGCGCGGGTTTTGTCTTTTTGGTCTTTGATTGGCGCTGCGCCGTCTGAAGCATCCCACAATTTTACGCGAGATCGGCCCGCCCGCGCAAAAAAATTTTGCAGGTTCGCGAGGTGGTTCTCTGGGGAGGACAAACTGCCGATAACTCCAAGCTAGCAGCTGCCCTCCCCAGATGGAAAATTACCGCGTCGCGAGTGCGAGGCGTTGTTGTGTCGGTCTCTGTCCTGCGTTCGCAAACGTTTCGGTGGAGACTTGGTGTGGCGCGGTCAATTTCATTCCGACCAGCTTGCTCACGCCGCGCTCTTCCATCGTCACGCCGTATAGCACATCGGCCTTGGCGATGGTGCGTTTGTTGTGCGTGATGATGATGAACTGGCTCTGTTCTACGAACCGATCCAGCACGCGGATAAAGCGATTGATGTTGCCTTCGTCCATGGCCGCATCTACCTCGTCCAGGATGCAGAACGGACTCGGTCGCACCATGTAAATTGCGAACAGCAGCGCCACCGCGACCATCGAGCGCTCGCCGCCGCTTAGCAGGGAAACGGTTTGTAACTGTTTGCCCGGAGGCTTGGCGCTGATCTCAATCCCACAGTTGAGCGGATCGTTTTCGTCAAGCAACGCGAGGTCTGCGCGTCCGCCGCCGAAGAGCTCTTCGAACATTTCACGGAAGTTGATTCGAACCTGCGCAAATGTCTCGCTGAACAACTTCCTGGTGGTCGAGTTGATCTGCGCAATGACGTCGAGCAATTCACGGCGCGAACTGGTCAGGTCATTATTTTGCGCTTCGAGAAACTTGTATCTCTCCTCCAGTTCGTCGTACTCATGAACCGCGTCCAGGTTAACCG